>CBFGRJ010000058.1:0-25402 GCA_965651135.1 uncultured Myxococcales bacterium | reverse complement strand
CACAGAATATGCTTCACTCATGTCAAACGATCGTACCGCGAAGAGTGCGTGGATAACGGAACGGGGCAGAGGTCATCATCATTTCGGCGAGGCGCTTCGAGCACGATCGAGGCGCTTCTGGTGACGGCGGAGTTGACGCTGCAAGCGTGACGTCGTTTGGCGAAGTTCGCCAGAATCCAGCGCGTGGAGCTGTTTGAGCACCTGACGGGCTCTCTGCAGGTTTCCGTCTGCTATCTCGAATGAAGCGAGCGTCTCATATGCGCGGTAGTTTTCCAATTTGGGCTCGAGGTGCCTGACCAGTGCTTCGAAAGCGGCGCGCACTGCCGCTCGCCCTGCTGCTGGTAAGTGGATTACAGAGAACCCGTGAAGAATCGTTATATGTGCCTGTGGTAAGTCGCCTTTCAGCTGTTGCTGAATGCGCTGGACTGCGCGTCTTCCTCTCCACACGACGAGATAGATGTTGGGTCGGTTCATGTATCCGCCCACGCGCTGATAGTCTTTGACCAACGAAGCGCCGCCCCGAAGTGCCACCGGTCGAGGCTTTGGTGCAGAATAGTAGAAGCGCTGCGAATAGAAACCTGGAGTGCTGGCTTTTGGTGGTCCCAAGTGAACCATGTAGGCGACACCGCGCTCCTGATTGGCCCTGAACAGCGCGTAGAGCGCCGCCCAGTCAGTCCGTTTCTTCGTGTAGGCCGCGACAACGGCCTGCGCTCCACTCAGCCCCGTGCCGATAGACACGAGAATCACGGCGCCAGCGACTGCAACTCTTGGCCAGCGCTGGCTCCAACCCAGCGAGCGCAGCCACAGAAAGGCATGCTGGCTCAGGCCGGCAATCACCAAGAGTAGAGGTAGTGCGAGCGTGAGGTAGTAGCGTTCCTTGATTTCGTAGTTGACCAGCGCGTTGAACGTGCTGTCGAAAAGCCAGGGGAATACGAGCACGAACACCAAGAGAAACAGCGTGGCTTGCCCGGCGTTCGAGTGAGCCTCTTTTCTGCGAAGCTCAAAGCCGAGCCCGGCCAGGCCGAGTGGCGCTGCTAGCAGCAATAGTGGCCATAGGTGACCGACCAGCATCCCGTACTTGTCGAGCCAGGTGCCGAGCCCAACATTTGTCATCTCGACGAGAATGCTTGCGAGCCGATCGGCGAATGACTGCTTGGCCACGTACCGGGTGCCGGCTTTTAGCAACAAGCTGAGGACGGGCAGCGCCATCAGCGCCGCCGCGGCGAGACAAGCCCAGACGGCAAGCACCCGCCAGCGAAGGCCGGCGCTGAACAACGCCGGCGCCAGCGCCACGGCGCTCGCGCCCAGGAAGATCACCGGCTGAAACCCGACGGCAAGCAGGAACAGAGCTGCGCTGAGCGCGACGAGCAGGGCTCGCCCTGCGTGAACCCAGCGCGACCCGGTACCCTGCACGAACGCCTGCAAGGCAAGCAAATAAAGACTGGCGAAGAATACCCCGCAGGCGATCGGTCGCGCTTCCTGCGAATAAAACAGGAGCGTGGGGTGCAGCAGCGCGATCAGCGTTCCCAGCACTACCGGGAGCCGGGACGCGTAGATCCGGCGCAGCAGCAGATACACGACCAACACCGTGAGCGATCCCCAAATCGCCGCATGCACGCGCGCCCCGAAGGGGGTGACTCCGAATAGCTCGAGCCCCAAGGCCTCGGCGTAGTAGTCGAGCGGCGGTTGTTGTTGCGTAGCCGCCCGCTCGATCAGTTCGAGATCGACCCTGCCGGCCAGGATGCGGCGCGCCTGAGCGTCCTCATCCATCCAGATGCTGCGGTATTCGATGTTGTAAAGTCTCGACGAGAGCGCGCTGCCGAACACCAGCGCGACGCCGGCCCAGCGCGAGAGCGCCGGACGCGCCCTGAGAAGCCCTAGCATTCCCGAGAGGTTCACCCGGGCCCATCAGGGCCGAGCGAGCAGCCGTTGTCAAGTCATCGTGACGCTGGCGAGCGGCGCGCCCGTCATGCTATCGAGCGGGCATGCCCGAGTTCATTTTCACCATGCAGGAGGTCACGCGCGTGCACCCTCCCGACAAGAAGGTCCTCGAGAACATCACGCTGGCTTTCTACCCCGGCGCGAAGATCGGCGTCATCGGTGTCAATGGGTCGGGTAAGAGCTCTTTGTTGCGCATCATGGCCGGCGTGGATCAGGAGTTCTTGGGAGAAGCCAAGCCGCACCCCGGTACGAAGATAGGCTACTTTGCCCAAGAGCCGGAGCTCGGGCAGGCCAAGACCGTGTTCGAAGCGGTCGACGAGGCCGTGGCGGAGACACGCGCGCTGCTCACCGAGTTCGAGGAGCTCAGCATGAAGCTGGGTGAGCCGATGAGCGACGACGAAATGAACAGCCTGCTAGAAAAGCAGGGCAAGCTCCAAGACCAGATCGACGCGGTCGACGCCTGGAATCTGGATTCCCGCGTCGAAATTGCGATGGAGGCGCTCAGGCTGCCCCCCGGCGAAGCTGCGATCGAGACCCTTTCTGGCGGCGAAAAGCGTCGCGTGGCGCTGTGCCGAGTGCTGCTCCAAAAGCCCGACATGCTGTTGCTCGACGAGCCCACCAACCATCTCGACGCCGAATCGGTGGCCTGGCTCGAGCGCTTCTTGAAGGAGTACACGGGCACCGTCGTAGCGGTCACCCACGATCGCTACTTTCTCGACGATGTGGCCGAGTGGATTTTGGAGCTCGATCGCGGCAGGGGCTACCCGTACAAGGGCAACTACACGGGCTGGTTGGAACAGAAGAGCGCCCGGCTTGCCAGCGAAGAGAAGCAGGAGAGCGCCCGGCAACGAAAGCTCAAGCAAGAGCTGGAGTGGGTCCGCGCCTCAGCTCGCGCTCGGCAAGCCAAGAGCAAAGCTCGCCTCAAGGCGTACGACGAGCTCGTCGAAAAGGCCAACAAGGGCCCGAGCGACGCGGGTGAGATCAGCATCCCTCCTGGGCCTCGCTTGGGTGATTTGGTGATCGAGGCCAAGTCGCTGAGCAAGGGCTTCGGCGATCGGCTGCTGATCGACGACCTGAGCTTCAGCTTGCCCCGGAGCGGCATCGTGGGCGTGATTGGCCCGAACGGTGCCGGCAAGACCACGCTGTTCCGCATGCTGGTCGGCGAAGAAAAGCCAGACAGCGGAGAGCTCGTGATCGGCGATACGGTACAGATTGCCTATGTGGACCAAAGCCGGGATGCTCTAAAGCCCGACAACAACGTTTGGGAAGAAATCTCGGGAGGCGAGGACAAGATCGAGCTCGGAAAGCGCGAAGTCGCCTCGAGGGCCTATTGTTCTTGGTTCGGCTTTCGCGGCAGCGATCAGCAGAAGTTGGTCAAGAATCTTTCCGGTGGGGAGCGAAACCGTGTTCACCTGGCCAAGTTGTTGCGGCAGGGCGGCAACCTGCTGCTGCTCGACGAGCCCACGAACGACCTCGATGTCGACACGCTGCGCAGCTTGGAGCAGGCGTTGCTCGATTTTCCAGGTTGCGTCGTCGTGATCAGCCACGATCGCTGGTTCTTGGACCGTATTGCCACACACATGCTGGCCTTCGAAGGCGACAGCAATGTGGTGTGGTTCGAGGGCAACTACGCGATGTACGAGGCCGATTATCGGCGACGCATCGGAGACAATGCCGCACAACCACGCCGGATCAAATACAAGAAGCTCAAGTAGCGAGGTCCGCTCGACCGCACTCACACCATCGCTTTTTGCTACACTGGCTCAGTGAGCGCGCGTGTCTCCAAGTCGCTGCTGATTGCAGCGCCGATCTTATTGGTGGCGCTCCTCGCCTGGGTGACACGAGATCCACCGCATTCCAACGGCGAACGCATGCGCGCGTGGTTGAGCCGCACGGTAGCGCGGCTGCCTGCCATCAAGCCTCGACCAATGACGATCAGCGATCCATTGCAGCCGAGTCGACCGGCGCGGCTTTTGGGCAAGCGCGATACGAGCTTTCGAGGGGTAAGCGCCAAGCTAGGCAGTGTCACGAGCAGCCTCATGCCCGAAGAGCGGGACCGTGTTCACAAGTCTCCCAAGGCGCGCGGCGGCATCGATCCCTGCAATTCGCCCGACCCAGGCTTCGGCATCTACGACAAGTGGCGCTGGGGTGGCGGCGCCGGAAAGCTCTTGGTTCCTTTGGAACGGGTGCGAAACCGCGCTGCGGTCGACGTGGTGTTCCACTTTGCAGGCTACGAGCTCATGCGCAAGGAGGCCGCGCGCGCCGACACACCGTTCGTCATTCTTGGGGTCGCGTTCCCGGGCGGCGGCTTGAACTACCGCCGCAACCTGTCCGGACCGCACGGGCTTTTGGCTCTCGAAAAAGCAGTCGCGGCGTCGCTGGAGCGAGTGCCCGACGTACCCAAAAAGCTCCGCCATCGAGCCGTGTCGGCCTGGAGCGCCGGATACGATGGCGTGGGTGTGTTGCTTCAGCAATCGGAAAACGCCGGAGACATCGACGCGGTCATCCTGCTCGACGGCTTGCATGCGTCACGCAAAGACGAGGTTGCCGAGCTGCAGCTCGAGCCGTTCATCCGATTCGCCCAGCGCGCGGCTGCCGGGGGCGCCTTCATGTTCGTGAGCTACTCGTCGGTGCCCACCGACGGGTACGCTTCGACTCACGAAACCGGCCGCCGCTTGATCCGCTCGTTAGGCGGTGAACCCCTCTTCGTCGAGCGCGAAGATGCCGGTGGTCTGGAGCTGAAGGAGATGTTCTCCAAAGGCAACTTCCACGCGCGCGGCTATCGCGGCGGTGACGAGCTCGATCACTGCGCTCACCTCATGCTGTATCCCATGGCGCTCGAAGCCCTCGAGCGCCACTGGAACGACAACCCGAACTAGTTACACGGCGCGGCGCCGAAGGCGGCGGCACAATTCGAAGGCTCTTCGAAAGCGCGTACCGCGTGCAGGGTGCGACACCCGAGCGTGTCACCCGCCTTTTCTGCGATGGCGACGCTGTAGCCCGTGTCTTTGGCAGCTTTGAAGCTCCGGTCGCTGTCGTCGCATTCGGCGACGCAGTCTTCTTGGCTATCCCAATGCTCCGCGAATTCAGCGGCGCAGCTGGCTTCCAAGAGCCTGCAGTAAGGCCGGCAAGCCGCAAAGGTCGCCTTGGCGTCTGGGTCTTGTTCGGTGGGACCGGTGTCTAGCCCGCAATGGCCGTCGCCGGTGGGTCCGGCATGGGAGCAATGCTTCTCGGGCTCTGAAATCAGCGACGTGACGGCGTGCCAGGTCCTGCACGCGATGTGGTCACCCGTGTCGTCGTTCCAGCTTTCTTTGGTGCCTTTGTCCAGAGCTTCGCAGGTGGCCATGCACTGCTCGTCGTTGTCG
This sequence comes from uncultured Myxococcales bacterium, assembly GCA_965651135.1. GTDB lineage: Bacteria > Myxococcota_A > Polyangia > Polyangiales > Polyangiaceae > JAICQQ01. The sequence continues at coordinate 20,096 of CBFGRJ010000058.1, read as the reverse complement.
TAAACGGCAAGCTCGCCCGGACAAGCGACCCGCACCACGCGGCAATAATGCTCACAGCTTGCGATCTGGTCGAACTGATAGCACCAGTCAGCCGCGTGCCAGTTGGCGTGTCCGCAATGCGTTTCGATCAGCTCCGGAGTCGAGGTCTTGGCCGCCGAGGTGCTCATGTGAACCAGCCGGCACTGCACGGTATCCCCTTCGTGATCGACCCCAGGCGCATCGAACGTCCCCGAGTCGCCGAACGCCTGGCATTTTTCTTCGCAGTCCGAGGGTACCGGGTTCATCGGACACACCTTCCGCGTCATGATGCAGAAGTTTTCGCAGTTGTCGCCGCAAACACCGTTGCCTCCGGGGCCGGCGGCTTGGCAAATGTCTGCTTTTTCGCTGCCGCTCGAGCCCGCTAGCCTCGCCTGGTTGAGTCGACAAGCCACGCTATTGGGTTCGCTCCGCGGCTCGTTGATGTCCCCCTCGTCCCATAGGGAGCACACGCCCAGGCAGTTGTCGCGGGAGGCGTAGAGCAGCGGGCAGTTATCCTCTACGGTGTCGCAATACTCGACGCACATCTCGCTGTATTCGATGACCTCTTCAAGGGCATTTTTGCTGTAGGTACGGTCCTCGATGCCGGCGATTTGGGCGCAGGCAAGAATCGACAGCGCACCCATACCGAGCGCCAGCGAATGGCGCAGCCAAGAACGGGTTACTTGCGGTTTCATTCAGAACCTCCCTGAGTAGTTCAGCGCCGCCCCGCCCGCGATGGGGTTGAATTCGATGCGGCCCGCGCTGCCGGATTCCGGAGCGCTGGCATAGAGCAGGATGCCGCCGACCCCTGCCAGCCCACCTGCAATGAATGCGATGGTCGAAACGGTCGCAGCGCGATTGGCCTCATCGGTGGGGCCCTTCGCTTCGGGCAAGCACACGTTCTGATCGTTGCACAAATCCTCGGCATCTTTGTTTTTGCGGATAGCCTGTACACCGAAGATGCTCCCCACGACCAAACCTGCGGCGCCCACTCCCATGAGGACCACCCCCGCAGTCCTCATGCCGCGACCGTCAGTGCCCGCGTCCATGGCGAACCCTGCTTCTCCCGGCTGGCCATCGCTCGCGCCCAGGTCGGACCCGGTGCCTCCGAGTCCAGATTGAGTGCCCGCCGCCGGCGCTTCGGTCTGTGCTTGAGGATCAGGCGTGAGCGGGGGGATTTCCACCGTGGCCCGGCCGCTGTCCGCCGGTACGTTGACGGTTTTGACGAAGCTCTGATACCCCGGAGCGCTGGCTTCGATCATGACCGCGCCGGGATCGACGGGGATGGCCGTGTCGAACAAGGGAGGCAGCACCCGCTGCGCGCCGCGGGTGACCTGAAACCCTTCGATGCTTTTATTTTCTGGAGCCACCACGATGGTGAGCTTCGACAGGTGGTCTTCCAAGCGATCGGCGCGCTCTTTCCCCTGACGCGCGCGATCGGCCTGACCTGCGGCCGATGCTGCGGAAGAGGCTTCTCGGAAGGTGGCCCAGGCGCTCGCCGTACGACCCAGCTTTTCGTAACATTCGCCGAGGTACAGGAGGGTACCGATGCCCGCGTCGACACGCTGGCTTTGCTCCAACTTGGGGCACGCCTCCGCGTAGCGTTTCTGTTGCATGAGCTCGAGCGCTTCGTCGAACAGAGCTTCGGCCGCAGCCTTGTCGGCGGCAGCCCGCTGCGCGTGGACTGGCAATGTAAGCAACAAGAGCGTTGCGGTCAGACACCCCACCAAGGAACGAAGAATCTGCCTCATAGCGCCGCTACATTAACCGGTTGTCGCCTCGCGGCGCCATTTATCTTTTTTTCCGGTGCCTGCCGGGTGCGCCGGACTTTGGTCCCGTGTTCAGTAGTTCGGGCGCCGGTGAAATAGGATGCTTGTGCGCAAGGCAGGAGCGTTGCGGGCCCGGAATGCTCAGCGCCTGCCGCCGAAATCGGAAACGTCCCCTGAGCTCGCGGGTTTGCCGTGGACGTCTGCGGGGGGCGCCGTGGGTGGCGCGGGTGGATTTTGAAGCTTCGGCTGCGGGACGGGCACGTGCGGAGGTCGAACCTGCGGAACGGCGGGCGCCTTGGGCGCGGCGGTGGGCGCAGAGGGCTCTGGAGCGGGTTCGGGCTCGGTCGGCTCTGCCACGGTGACTTCAGGTACAGCGGCTGCCGCTGATGCCTTGCTTGGTTTGGAAACGCTGGGCTCGGGCAGCGAGACAGTAGCTTCGCCCGCGCCAGCGGCCTCTGTCGGCCGGTCGCGCTTCATGATCGCGAAGCTCAATCCACCTACTGCGAGCACGGCCAGCGCGAGCATGCCCACCAGCCTTTTTCCCGTGCGCCTCTTGCGTTCCTGGGTCGTGCCCCAGGGTTCCAGCGTACCCGGATTGGAACGGGGACCAGACCCCACCAAAGATTGCCGGCTTTCGGCACCGGCCGAGGAAGGCCGCGGAGGACGCACGCTGCGGTGATGCGGTGCGTACGGCGCCAAAGCGTCCGCCAGCTGTTCGACGTCCGGCCAGCGCTTGTCCAACTTGCGCACCAGGCAGCGAGCAATGGCCTGCTCGAGCCCTTCCGGCGCCTCGGGGCGAAACTCGCGAAGCTTGGGTGGTTCTTTGGTCAATAGCTGCTGGCAAAGCTGCGGAAGAGTATCGGCTTGATAGGGCGGGCGCCCACTGAGCATCTCGAACAAAATGGCTCCGAGCGACCAGATGTCGGCGCGCGCGTCGACATCCCGCGCCGACTGCATTTGCTCGGGACTCATGTACAAAGGCGAGCCGATGAGTGTGGTCGTGGAGGTCAGGCGCATCTTGCTGAGCGAGTCTTCGACCAACGATTTCGAAATACCGAAATCGAGAACCTTGATGCGATAGGAGCCGTCGGGGCGTCGTGCCAGAAACAGGTTGGCGGGCTTCAGATCGCGGTGAACGATCCCTGCTGCATGCGCCTGCCCTATCGCGTCGATGGCTTCTAGAACGTAGCCTACGGCTTCTTCTATCCCGAAGGCTTCGCCGCTCGACATCTTGGCACCGAGATCTCGTCCTTCGAGATACTCCATGACCATGTAGGGAATGTTGTCCGGCAACGAACCGACGTCGAGCACGCGCACCACATGGTCGCTGTGGATCTGCGCCGCCGCGCGCGCCTCGCGCCGAAAACGCTCGGCGGCATCTGCATGCTGGGCTACGTCCGCGAGTAAGAACTTGATGGCGACCTTTTGTTCGAGGTCGATGTGGTGTGCGCGCAGCACGATACCCATGCCGCCATGGCCTATGACCGAGTCGACTTGATACTTCTCGGCCACGATTTGACCGATCTCGACCGGTAGCTCGGGGACCACTGAGCGAGAATACCCCACTGCCAAACCCCTTGCCGGCTTTTTCGTACGGGTGTCCGGGGTGAACGGCCTTATCGAACCGAGCCGTTTGCCTAGCCTGTTTGACAATGGTTCGGTTCGGCTTCAAAACGGCCCTTCCAAAACCTTTCGGCCGGCTCTAGCTGCGGGGGCGCTGAAACTCGACGGAGCGCTGGATATCGATATGACACTGGATAACCACCCGTACGCCCGCTTCTTGCCACGTGTGGCGAAGCCCAACCGCTATACGGGCGTCGAGCACGGTGCGATCCGCAAAGACTGGACAAAGGTCGAGGCCCGCGTGTGTCTCGCCTTTCCGGACATCTACGACATCGGGATGAGTCACCTGGGGTTTCGCATCTTGTACCAGCTGCTCAACGACGACCCGAAAACCCTGGCCGAACGCTGCTACACGCCCTGGGTAGATCTGCAGAAGCAGCTACTCGCCCACGGGCAGCTCCTGGTCTCCCTAGAAAGTGCCAGACCCCTGTGCGACTTCGACGTCGTTGGATTCTCGCTGCAATACGAGCTCACCTACACCAATATCCTCACGATGCTCGATCTGGGAGGCATTCCTCTCAGGTCGGCACAGCGCTCGGAGGATGACCCGCTGGTGATCGCCGGCGGGCCGGTGGCCACGCACATGGAACCAATGTCCATTTTTTTGGACGCCGTGTTGATCGGTGACGGCGAGGAAGCCGCCACCGAAATCGCTCTCGCGTGGGTGAGGGACAAACGCGCTGGGTTCAGCCGGCAAGAGCGCCTCGAGCGGCTGGCCCGAATTGCCGGCGTCTACGTGCCGTCGCTGTATCCGGTGTACGAGGACGCCGACACCGGTTTGCAGGTCGTGGGAGACCCCTCCGCCGACGTGCCTTTTCCCATCGAGCGGCGCCTGGTCCATGATCTAGACCGATACCCGTTTCCTTCGAACGGCCCCGTGGGCGGTCCCGAGGCGATTTTCGATCGCATGAGCATCGAGGTGGCGCGTGGCTGCACCGAGGGTTGCCGCTTCTGCCAAGCGGGCATGATTTACCGCCCGGTGAGAGAAAGAGATCCAAAAGGCGTGGTCGATACGGTGATCAAGGCCTTGGAGCAAACGGGCCAAGACGAAGTGAGCCTGACCGCGCTCTCCACTGCAGACGTCAGCTGCATTTCGCCGCTGATCAAATCGCTGGTCGAAAAGACCGCTCCCGAGCGCGTCAGCCTCGGTGTCGCGTCGCTCAGAGCCTATGGGCTTGCGGAAGATTTGCTCGACGACATGCGCAAGGTGCGGGCGAGCGGGCTCACGTTCGCTCCGGAAGCCGGCACACAGCGCATGCGGGACGTGATCAACAAGAACGTGACCGAAGCACAGCTGCTCGAAACCGCCGAGCGCGTGTTCTCGCGCGGGTTCGACAGGATGAAGCTGTATTTCATCTTGGGTCTGCCCACCGAGACCGACGAAGACGTCCTCGGTATCGTCAGCGTCGGCAAAAATGCACTGGCTGTAGGCCAGCGCCTAGGCAAGCGTCCCAAAGTGACGGTCAGCGTTTCTACTCATGTTCCGAAGCCCCACACACCCTTTCAATGGTGCGCCATGGACGCTCCCGAAGAGGTGCGGCGCAAGCAAGAGCTGTTGCGTGAAGCCGTGCGAGGCGTGCGTGGTCTGACCCTCAAGGTGCACGATAGCACCACCAGCTTTCTCGAAGGTATTCTGGCACGCGGTGATCGCAAGCTGGGGGTCGTGATCGAGCGGGCCTACTTGAATGGCGCTCGCTTCGACAGCTGGGAAGAGCAGCTCGATCTCGAGGTGTGGCGCGAGGCTTTTGCTCATTTTCGCATCGACACCGAGCGGTACCTCGGGACGCTTCCCACCGGGGCCCGCCTGCCTTGGGACCACATCGACGTAGGGCTCGAAGACGGCTTTTTGGCTCGCGAGTACCGCAAGGCGCTGCAAAGCCGGCTCAGCCCTCCGTGCGGAAAGGTCAAAGGTGCCTTCGTTCATGCCACGAACGCGAAGCAGGCGCGCGAGGAGCATCGGCGATTGGTCTGTTACGACTGCGGCATCGCTTGCGACATGACCAAGATGCGCGAGCGGCGGGTGGATTACTTGGAGAAACTGGGTGCTTTCGAAGCCTCCGCGCCCGTGCGTTTGCCCCTTGTTACCGACGAGCGACCAGGCGTTGCCCGCGCCAAACACCACCCCGAGCGCTACCGGCCGCCGCAGCGCGCCGGTCGAGTGGTGCGCTACCGCTTGCGCTACGCGAAAAAAGGCGCCTCCGCCCTGCTCGGCCACCTCGATTTGATCCGCGAGCTGGGTCGCGTGATTCGGCGCGCGGGTGTACGCCTGTATTACACCGAGGGCTTCCACCCCAAGCCGAGTATGTCGTTCGGTCCGGCGCTGAGCCTGGGCGTGATGAGCATCGACGAGTACGTCGACGTGAAGCTCGTCGAGCCACCGAATAGTCACGATTTGTTGCAGCGCCTGAACCGCGCTGCGGCCGGAGGTCTCGAGTTTCTCGGCGCCGCACCTCTAGCTCCCGGCGCACGCCCGCTGGGGCGGCTCATTGTCGGAGCTCGCTATCGCATTGCGCTGGCCGCGCCGCTCGTCGAGCGCCAAGGTGGTGAGCCTTGGCTCGCTGCTCGTGTGCGCGCGTTCATGGCGCGAGAGTCGCAGCAGGTCACGCGCCGCGTCAAAGGTATCGGGCGGACCATCGACGTGCGTTCCGTGGTGCGCTCGCTGGCCCTGGCTTCGGACCGGGAGCAGCCCCTCGAGGAGCTGGGCATCGCGGGCAACTTCTACGTGCTCGATGTCGAGCTCGCGATTTCGGAGCGCGGCAGCGCGAAGATCGGCGAGGTGCTGCAAGGCATTTTCGACGGCGAGGAGCCCGAGCATTTGGCAGTGCGCACTCGGCTCCTGACTGGCGCTGGCGAGACGGGCCCGCTCGATTGGTGTGGACCCTGCGAAGCGCGCAGCGCCGATGGAGCCGCCGCGGCGGCGCCTGGCCCTGCCGAGTAACCCAGACCCTACTTTGTCGCTTGACCAGTCGGCTAAGCGTCGCTTTTGTTTGCTTTGAAAAACAGCGGGGTGCACCGTATGCTCCAGCCATGGTTCAGCTTCGCCCTCTCGCGGGTTCATTGGTTTTGACTCTTTGCTTGGGTTGCAGCGACGATCCCGCTCCCGCCACCACCACCGGCGCCACAGGACCTTCAACGGCGACGAGCGGCAGTACAGGTGGCACCACGACTAACGGTGCCGGTGGCTCGACTGGGGCCACCACGGCCAGCGCTAGCAGTGTCTCTTCCAGCTCCAGCGAGACGGCGTCTGCGAGCACGGGTGCCAGCACGACCGGTGGTTCTGCAAGTCTACCCGCAGAGCCCAGCGCCGCTGGCATCACGGCATTCTTGCAGGCTTCGGGATATATGGACGGCTGGAATGCCGTGCACGACGCGCCCGTCACGCCGGATCCATCCTGGCATGGTGGCGCCATTCGGGTGCACATGAGCCCTGCGCTGATGGCCTTCCGCGCTCAACAGCCAGACGTCAACGTCAAGCCGGCCATGCCAGGCGTCATGGCGGTCAAGGAATTCTATGACGACGCCAACAACGTCGTGGGCAGCTCGGTGATCTATTATCCCGACGGCACGCTCGCCTATTACTATTGCTATGGGCCAGCCGAGCGTTGCTATGGCGGCAGTCCGGAGACCACGATGGATGCGCCGATTTGGGGTGATGAAAACGCATCCGAAGTGAGCAACTGCCGCATTTGTCACGGAGGCAAGATTTTTACGGAGCTGCCCTAGCTTCCCGCTCGCGCTCGCGCAGCGCTCGCGCCCACGCAGCGCCCACGCCCACGTGAGTGGCGCTTATCGTATGAAGGGCGGCTTGTATCCGTTCCTACGGAGCGTATGAATCGCAAAGAAGGCCTTGTGCGCCTCGAGATACTTGCTCAACTTTTCGCGATCGTCTGAGATATCGTGACGTTCGTTTGGATCACGTCGAAGATCATAGAGCTCTGAGCTGTCCGTGCGGGTGTCGTAAATTAGCTTCATTCCGTCAGGGAAAATCATGGCCTGCTTGAGGCGTGCCTCGGCCGCCACAGGTCTCGTCAGAGTGGGAGACCGTCCGATCAAAAATGGCACCAAGCTTTGGCCCATGAAGTAGCCCGGGGTTTCCTGATGGAACAGGTCCAACACTGTCGGACCGATGTCCAAGAGCGTGGTGAGCTGCGCTACCGTTCGCCCTTGTCTCTTGGGCATACGGATGAGCAACGGTACACGAAGCTCTTCTTCGTACAGTGTTGTCCCGTGGGTTCGCGAACCGTGCTCGCCAAAAGCCTCCCCATGGTCAGAGGTGATGACCAAGATGGCTCGTTTCTCCAAACCCGACTCCCGCAGTGTTTGGAGAACCTGAGCAAGGTGATCATCTACTAGTTGCACCTCGGAAAGGTATCGCTCGAACTCGGTACCCTTTTTCTTACCCAGCGTATAGGGAGCGTGAGCGTCCGAAAGATGAGTGAAGAAGAGATGGGGTGCCTCAGTGGTGCGCAGAATACGAGGCAGAAATTCAGCCATCAGCGGCTTTGATGGCGTATAGTAGTTCTTCTTTCTCGGATACTTGACGTACCTCTCTTCTTGAAAGCCGCGCACGTGCCCGTTGGGACTACGAAGCCAGTTGATGGTTCGATAGTTGACGGTCCTGACGCCCGCTTTCCGGAGCAACTCCGGAAACCGCTGCGTTTCGTCTGCGGCGGGCAGTAGGAGTCCTCGATCGTCTTTGCTCCAATACTGCTGTGAGAAGTACTTGCCCATGAAGGTCGATGCAATCGAGACTTTCGTCAGCGTTCCTGGCGCATAGGCATTTCGAAACCAAATGGCCTCATCACGAATGCGCGCAAGATTGGGTAGATCGGCGTCGTAGTCCCCCTCGATGAGGTCGGCGCGAAGCGCATCGATCGAGATGATGATCACAACCGGTGCCTGCGGCAGCTCGACCGATCGCGTAGGTGGAATGGACGGTGATCTGGCGCGATCGGCCCACCACTCGTCGGCGATCAGCGGGGACATACCCGGCACACGCGAAAACAGGCTGGCGCGAATGGGCGCCAAGGCGACGCGCAACAGTGGAAGCCCTTGTTGCTCCCACACGATTCTGGCGCGTGGTGGCGGGCTCAGCACCACGAATGTCATCGCGATCGCTGCCACGAGCAGCTGGGGAATCCAGCTGGCTCCTAGTGAGATGCGACGTGGGCGCTTCAGCCATGGTAGCTGCGCACCGCGAAGCGCCGCACCGGCGAGCAAGGCAGCACACAACGCGACGAATAGATGAATGGCTTTATAGTCGCCGGGCAGCAAGAGTTGGTTGCCTACGTGCACGGCCGCACTAACGGCTATCGCTATCGAGCGCAGGAGCGGACGCGCGCAAACGTGGCCCAGAAGCCAGGCGGCCACGGGTGCCGTGGCGACCAACGTAATCCCTAGAACGAGTACGAGGTCCGGATGCAGGACGTCGGCTTGCCGTTCGCTGAAATTCGCCAGATCGGGCGGCAGTGTTAGCCAGCCAAGGCCATTCATCAACAGTGCGAGCGCCAACAGCGACCAGCCGAGACCTGGCGGTCCGCGCCATTTCCAGAGCGCGCAAGCCAAATAGCTGAAGTAAGCAAACGCTAGGTATTGACCAAGGTCGAACAGGTGCAGTGAGAAACGCTCCGTTGCAGGCAGATCGGCTCGAGCCACGAGAAACGCGCTGCTGACAAGGAGGGCAGGGGCCCAGCCCACGACCGCCGCTTCGGTTCGAGATAGGCTCTTATCCGCGATTTTTCCAAGACTCGCTGCCTCGGGCTCGCTCGAGCCCTCGCCCTGACCCAGATGCTTCATACTTCCCGTTGCGCTTCGCAATACCATGCGGTGTGTCGTCCGACACGCATGGAGTGCTTCGAAGACTGACGGCTTGGAAATCAGCCTACCAGGGCTTCGCAGCGTAGCGCTACCGCCTGCAGGTCGTCGTCTTCGCTGCAGTTGAGCCAGGTGCTCGCGCTCGGCGATAGGTGGGCCAATTGGTAGCGCAGGGCGCTGCCCGCACCCCAGAGCACGACTTGCACGTTGGCAGGGAGCTCTTCCGCGAGTGCAGCCAAAGCCACGGGGCGAACCGATGGACGCTTGCAGTCGAGCACGATGACCGTGCGGTACCCACGAGACTCGTTTAGCGCATGCAACAGGTCCATGACATCGTCGATGCGAATGGTTTCTGGTTCTAGAAAGTGCGCCAGCCCGTGGACGAAGCTCTGGCTCTGGCTCGCCACGAACACGCGTGCGGCCGTGCCTTGACCGCCTCGCATGCCGAACACGCTGGCGGTACCCCGCTTGTAGGGTTGCGAGGCGGGCCTTTGCGAATCGAGCTTGTGCGACGCGCTCTCTGGAAAATCTTCGTTGGCCAGATACGGGTTCAAGCGTGAGCCGGATTCTTGCACGCGCGGTGTCGCTCCCACGCCCGGCAGCACTTTGCCCAAACTCAGTGCACCGATGCGCGTGCGCTCGTCTTCCCGTCTCGCGCTGCTGGGAGGAACGAATTCGCTGCCGATAGGACCGGGAGCGGCCGCCGGCGGCGAAGAGATCCGCAGCACATGCTCCAGCTCGGCAGAAATAGAGTCCGTCAGGTCCGCGCCCAGCGCGTTCAACATCGCAGCCCTGAGCGGTCCGCGAACGAACTTGGCGAACCCATCTGGATCGCGCGGCAGCTCCGAAGGCGCCGAGATGCGAAGCGCGCTCTGGACGATCTGTTCGCGGAGCTCGGGGGCGGCCAAGGAGCCGAGCGTTTCGTGAATGAATCTCACGTAGACGCTCGCCATGTCCGACGCATCGGTCATCCGTGTAACCCCTTGTGCGCGTGTCTCAGGCCTGTCAAATCGGCTTTACACTATGTCATTTCTTGCAGGATTTGGCGGCGTCAAATCGACGCGATCAGCCGCCGGCCAATTGGAAAACTGAAGCGTGACTCGTTGGTGCCTGTAGGTTTGGGGCCCGAAATCAACCTCAGCGGGGGTGTATCAGACCCTGTCGACGCGGCGCCGGCGGACGAGATTTTGGCCCGGGGCGGTGCGCTTCCCTACCATTTCGTGCCTACAGGAGGCCTCGATGCTCCGCCTATCCAAATTGATTCGTCGCCGCCCCGCTCGACACTGCGTGCGCGGCTTTTGCCAGGTCGTGCGCGAGCGTGACTTCCGTCTGATTGCCGACAGCATGGAGAACTTGTCCGAAGAGGGCATGCGAGTCTGCCCCGCCGAGGCGGTGTTGACGGGCGAGACGTTGCTCGTTTCGTTCGAGATCCCGGGGTTCAAAGTCTGGGTAGACGTGGAGGCTTGTGTGACCCGAGTGATCCACGGGCGGCGGCCTGGCGAACACGCGCGGTCACTAGGTCTGCAGTTTTGCGACTTGGCGCCCTGGCACCGCTACTTGATTCGCCAGGCACTGGTCAAAGTGCCGCCCGTGCCGGTCGGGGCGCGCCCTGGCAGGCGAGTCGCTCCGTCGCCGCGCGAGCTGGCGGGCTTGATGCCCTGTGTAGCTCCCGCCTGAGTGCTGCGAAGGCCCGTGCATCGAGCCTCCGCGTGCACCGTGCTAGCGCTTTAGTTGGCGGATATCGCGTACCGCGCCGCGCGCCGCGCTCGTCGTCATCATCGCGTAGGCCTCCAGAGCTTGAGAGACCTTACGGTCGCGATTGGGTTTGAACGCGGCCTCACCGCGCGCCAGCATGAGCTCGCGCCGACGGGTCAGCTCCGCTTCGCTCACCTTCAGCTCGATGCTGCGCCCAGGGATATCGATGGCGATCGTATCCCCTTCTTCCACCAAGCCGATAGCCCCTCCCTCCGCAGCCTCGGGCGAAACATGCCCGATGCTTAGACCCGAGGTGCCGCCGCTGAAGCGCCCGTCGGTGATCAGTGCGCAAGCCTTGCCGAGGCCTTTCCCCTTGAGAAACGAGGTGGGATACAGCATTTCTTGCATACCCGGGCCACCCTTGGGTCCTTCGTAGACGATGACGACGACATCGCCCGGCTGGATGCGGTCCGCCAAGATCGCTTCACAGGCGCTGTCTTGGGAGTGAAAGACACGAGCAGGTCCTTCGAAACGTAGGATCGATTCGTCGACGCCTGCGGTCTTCACGATGCAGCCCTCTCTGGCGATGTTGCCGTAGAGCACGGCCAAGCCGCCGTCTTTGCTGTAGGCATGCTCGACGCTGCGAATGCACCCCTTCTCCCTGTCGGCATCCACGCTCTGAAAGTACTTGTCCTGTGAGAATGCCACTTTGGTACGGACGCCGCCGGGCGCGGCCAGCGCACGCTGCTTGGCCGAATCGAGCGCGCTGTCACGACGGATATCGTGCTTGTCGATGGCGCTCCCCATGTTCTCGTCGTGCACGCAGAGCGCGTCACGATTGATGAGGCCCGCGCGGTCGAGCTCTCCCAGAATCGTGAACACGCCGCCGGCCCGATGCACGTCTTCTACGTGATGATGGGAAGCCGGAGCCACCTTGCAGACATTCGGTACCTTGCGCGACAGGCGATCGATGTCCGCCATGGTGAACTCGACTTCGGCCTCTTGGGCAATCGCCAACAAATGCAGCACCGTGTTCGTCGAGCCGCCCATGGCAATGTCCAATGCCATGGAGTTTTCGAAGGCCGCGAAGCTGGCGATGCTGCGAGGCAGCACGGTCTTGTCGCCCTCGAGATAAAAACGCTTGACCATTTCGACGATGCGGCGCCCCGCCGCTTGGAACAGCTCCCAGCGTGTGCTGTGGGTGGCAAGCAGCGTTCCGTTCCCCGGCAGGGCCAAACCGAGTGCCTCGTTCAGGCAGTTCATGCTGTTCGCCGTGAACATGCCCGAGCACGAGCCGCAAGTCGGGCAAGCGGAGCGCTCCATCTCCAAAAGTTCGGCATCGGAGACGTTGGCGTCGGACGCGGCAATCATGGAGTCGATGAGGTCGAGCTTGCGCACCAGCGGGTTGCCGTGCTTGTCGTGCGTCCCGACGACCTTGCCGGCCTCCATAGGCCCTCCCGAGACGAAGATGGTCGGCAGGTTGAGCCGCATCGTGGCCAGCAGCATGCCGGGCGTAATCTTGTCGCAATTGGAGATGCAGATCAGGGCATCGGCGCAGTGGGCGTTGACCATGTATTCGACGCTGTCTGCGATCAGCTCGCGGCTCGGGAGCGAATAGAGCATGCCGTCGTGGCCCATGGCGATGCCGTCGTCGACGGCGATGGTATTGAACTCGACGCCCCAGCCTCCCGCTTCGTCAATCACCCTTTTGACGCGCTGGCCCACGTCGTGCAGGTGTACGTGGCCCGGCACGAACTGCGTAAAGCTATTGGCTATCGCGATGATCGGCTTCTCGAAATCGGCGTCGTTCATGCCCGTGGCTCGCCAGAGCGAGCGGGCTCCGGCCATGTTGCGCCCGTGTGTCGAGGTACGGCTGCGGTATCCGTTCATGCTGCGAAAGCTAATCAGACGCGCGAGCTCGGGCCACTCAAAATGGGGTAAAGGCCGAATTACAAGGGCTTGTCTGCGTCGTCGGGTCCGACATCAGTCGCTTCGGATGCTAAATTGCTCGTTATGCAACCCGAGCGGCGACGCACGGTACTCGTCACGGGCGCATCCACCGGGATCGGCTTGGAGCTGGGCAAACTCTTGCTGCAGCGGCCGTATCGTGTGATTCTCACGGCCCGCCAGGCGTCGCTATCGCGCTTCGCAAAAGCTGGAATTCAAGAGAGCGAACACTGCTGGATCAGGCCGCTCGATATCACCAAGCACAACGAGCGCGAGCAGGTGATCGAAGAGGCCGAGTGGCGCTGGGGTGGCGTCGACATACTCGTCAACAACGCAGCGCTATCTTACCGAGCCGTCGTCGAGCACGTGAGCGAAGACGAGCACCGCATGCAAATGGACGTGAACTTCTTGTCACCCATGGAACTCACGCGCTTGGTACTACCCGGAATGCGCAAGCGGCGCTACGGGCGCATCCTCAACGTGTCGTCCGTAGGCGGCATGATGGCCATGCCAACCATGTCCATGTACAGCGCTTCGAAATTCGCGCTCGAGGGGGCCAGCGAAGCCTTGTACTACGAGGTCAAGCCGTGGGGCATTGCCGTGTCGTTGATTCAACCCGGGTTCATCAATTCGAGTGGCTTCGAGAACGTGCGCTTCACCCATTTGTCCCAGACCGAGCACGATCGCGCCGACGCCCCCTATTACCAGCACTATCGCAACATGGAAGGATTCATCGCCAGGGTCATGCGCTCCGTTCCCGCTACGTCCGAAAGCGTGGCCCGCAAGATGATTCGCACCATGGAGGCGCGGCGGCCGCCGTTGCGCGTCCCCGCCACCTTCGATGCAGTGCTATTTTCGAGTTTGAGGCGCTGGCTGCCAAGGCGTCTGTACCATTGGGTCCTCTACAGATGCCTGCCTTCGATCAAGACCTGGGGGCCGCGCCACGATGCCGAGCTCCCGCCGAAACGTTCGGAGGGAGCCATGGTGACCAGCGTCAGCGACGCCAAGCGTCGTTCGAAATGACGGGGCGCGCTTTGTGCGAAACACCGGAATCGCGGCTCGTGCTGGGCCTCGTTCCGGATGCGGGTGTGCTTTCGGCTGCGCCGCAGCGGCAGCGTACGAACGTGTGCGAGAGCGCCGAGTCCTGGGCCAATCCTCCGAACTGCGGACACGCGCTGCATTTCAGAACGGACGAGCGATCGTTCAATTCCGGGCACCACACGCCCATGACCGGCGCATCCGAGCTCGTGTAGTACCGCTCGGTGTCCACCACGATGGGCAACTTGTAGTAACCGAACGCCATCTTTTTCGCGAGCGCGACGTCTGCCACCAGTCTCTCCTTGATACAGCCGTGAGGGTCCGGCTCCTCCTACGGCCGACTCAATCTGCCTATTAGGCTCCGGTGCTCGAGAATCACATTTCGACCTCATGGCCTGCACAGTCCGGCTTCGTTCGATTTCGACAGTACGAGCCGACGGCATGGGTGCGCCGAACAGAGGGAGAACGATTCCACGGCGAGGGCATGCGCGTACTCAGCGAGCTCTCACTTCTCACACCAGCGGTATTGGCTCGGCGTTCGAGCAGATCGCGCCTGTAGCTTACCGAATCTTACCCCACACTACGGTTCGGATTACCAGGGCGCGTCAACGCCTTGGGCCGTGTAGCAAGTGCGCAGCGCATCCCAAAACCCGGGATAGGTTTTGGCGACGCAGGCTGGATCTTCGATGCTGATGCCGGGTCTGGCCAAGCCGAGAATGGCGAATGCCATGGCCATGCGGTGGTCTCCGTAGCTGCGCACGACGGCCGGCGAAATCGGCCGCGGCTCGATGCTCAACCAGTCGTCGCCGTGCGTGACGTGCTGGCCCAAGCGCCGGAGCTCGGTCACCGTGGCTGCCAGGCGATCGGTTTCTTTGATGCGAATGTTTCCTACGTTGCGAATGACGGTAGGGCCCTGCAGCAGCGGCGCAAGCGCGGCCAAGGTCATCACCGTATCGGAGATATGGTGCATGTCTACGTCGATGCCGTGGAGTGCACCGCCGCCGGTCACGCTGGTCTCGTTGGGCGCACGCTTCACCGTCGCCCCCATGTGGTCGAGCAGATCACAAAAGCCGTAGTCGCCCTGCAATGAACGGGTGCCCAGCCCGGGCACCGTGACGCGCCCGCCAGTCGCGACCGCTGCAGCGAACGCGTAGCTCGCCGAGGAGGCATCGGGTTCGATGGTGTAGTCGGTGGGCCGATAACCGCCAGTGGGTTCGACGACGAACCCGCTCGTCGTGGCGCTCGCGCGACCACCGAACGCCTTCATCATGGCCAGGGTGATCTCCACGTAAGGCCGGCTCACCAGCTCACCTTCGATGTCTACGGTGAGCGCGTCAGTGGCTGCGGCACCTGCCATCAGCAGCGCTGAAAAATACTGGCTCGAACGGTCGCCACGCATGCGGACCCTACCGCCCGGTAGGCCTCGGCCCACGACCGTAATCGGAGGGCATCCGCTCGGGCACTCCACCCGAACACCGAGCTGCCGCAGACCGTCCGCCAGATCGGAGATCGGTCGCTTCTGCATGTGTTCGTCGCCCTCGAGCCGTACTTGCCCGGGAACGAGGCAGCTCAGGGCAGTCAAAAAGCGAACCGTGGTGCCGCTGTTGCCGACGAACAATGGCTCGGTGGGCTGTCGCAGCACGCCGAGCCCGCCGGTGACGCGCAGAGTGGTAGCGTCGAGCTCTTCGCACGTCACCCCGATAGCCTCGAGCGACCGCTTCATGTGGAGGGTGTCGTCGCTGTGCAGGACTTGAGACAAGGTGCTGGTCCCCTGCGCCAATGCCGCCAGCACCAAGGCTCGGTTGGTGATGCTCTTGGACCCGGGAATCGACCAGTCCAGGTCTAGCGGACGCTCGAGGGGTGGAATCGTGAGGGGACCACGAGGAAACATCGCGCACAGCTAGCATGAGCGGACCGCGAGGTCACCCGCCCGCAAGAGTGGCCGCTGGCGGAGCAATTAGCGGAGGTGGGCTGGGCTTTTGCCGGTGCGACCGCGCTGGGAGATGCTCGCCTCGACGGCGAGCTGATCGACGAACTGATTCATCTTGTCTTCCGAGTGCCCCTTGACCCAGCGAAATGTCACGTCGCTGCGCGCTCGGACGAGCTCGATGAAGGGTTCCCACAAATCGCGGTTGGCCACGGGCCGCCGCTGGCTGTTGATCCAGCCGCGCTTGAGCCACCCTTCCCACCACCGCTGCTTGAAACAATTGACCACGTAGGTCGAATCACTCACGACCTCGAGCGGTCCGGAGTGCGCCAACACCGCCTGATAGGCGGCGGTGACTTCCATGCGCTGATTGGTGGTGTGCCGGTCTGCTCCGCTGGCGAAATTGCCGCCCGCCACCGCCCAGGCCCAACCCCCGGGTCCAGGGTTTCCGCTGCAGGCGCCATCCGTATAGACCACGGTAGGTCGCGCCGGCTTGACGATACGGGTGGCAGGCGCGCGCGCTCGGCTCAAAGGAGCCGTACTCGTCGGGAGCAAGCGAGCGGGCAGCTTCTTCGCTTCGAGACCTGCGGCGGTGCGTTCCAAGCGATAGGCGTAGCCCGGCGCCGCACCCACCACTTCTTCGAGCTCGGTGCCCCTGAAGCGCAGCAGTACACCCGCGTCTGCTGCAAACCCGGCGGGTAGCTCCCCGCTTTCTATGTGAGCTCTAAAGGCGGTGCGCTGCGGTCCGTCACTGTCAGGGTGCGCACAAAATGAGCCTTTGACGAATCCCAAGCCGTGTTTGAACAGAGCCGGTTCTGGACCGAACGAGTCGGTAATTCCAGATTCGAACCAACACAGCGCGCCGGCTCCGAAACCCGCCAGTACGACACCGTGTTCCCAGGCTTTGCGCATGGCCCGATGCACCCCGTGAGCCGCCCAAACGGCGCACAGATTGGCGGCGCTGCCGTCCCCCACGAGGATCAGGTGTTGTTCGAGCAAGTGCGCCGCTATATCGCGCACGTCTCGCTGGAACAGGCGCAGGATGCTCGGCTCGCAACGCAACTTCTCGAAGCGCTCGCGGAAGGCACTCTGCGCTTGCAGGCTATCGCCGCTCGCAGTGGGCACGAAGCACACGCGCGGCTTGTCCACTCGGCACAGCGAGAGCAAATAGTCGTCTACTGTGCTGTACATCGAACTCTTATCGAGCTCGCCCGTAACGACGATAGTCCTGTCTGGCATTGGGCCTTTGGATGTCTCACCCCCCGGAAGGCGCGCCACCCTACCGAATGCACTGCGCCTTGGCCAGTAAGAATCCAACGTACCGGCGCTGCGCTGCGCTACGAACCAACTTGCTGGCGAACGGCGAAAATCGCCATGGTGCTTCGTTTCGGCTCAGCGTGGGAGCTGCCGCAAGGGTCGGCCTAGCGGCAGGAAAAAGGCTCGGCCAGGTGCCTCGGCGGCGCCCGCCGGGCAGGCCCTTGGTTGCACGATCTCGACCCGGGGCGTAGAAGGCAAGGCCGTGTGTTCCGCACTTCACCGCTGGTACGGGCCGCTCGGAATGCTCGGGCTCATGACGAGCTGTGCGGCGCACGGCCCATCTGCGTCGGCGCAAGCTCCAGTGCCTGCTGCGAAGCCAGCTTCGGCTGTTCCGAGAGCAGTCATTGCGGAGCCAATGTCAGTGTCGCACTCCACCATCCAGGCTCGCCGCATCGAGCCCGAGCCCACGCCGCCCCGCCCTGTGGGCGAACCCGAAGCGAACACCGATTCGAGTTTGGATGAGGCGCCCGCGGCATACCAAGCCCCCCTGCCCACGGCGCTCGCTCCGGACGCCCCCGCGATGCGGATCGCCAACCTCTCTCCGGCAGCGTGCCGCGCGCAAGTGGCAAAGCTGGGCTTACCCGTCAAACGCGATCGCCGGCCGACCCCCGGAGTCGCTACTGCGCTGCGCTTCACGGGACCGCTGTCGGGCGTCACCTTCCTCACGGCGGGTTGGAAAAGTCCCTTCGGGGTGATGGACTGCCGGCTCGTCTTGGCTTTCGCCGAGATGGCGAAGGTCCTGACGCGCTACGACATTACAGAGGTGCACTGCGGCACCATCTACCGCCGGAATTCCAAGCTGGCGAGTCGCAAGTTGAGCCAGCATGCCCACGGCTTGGCTGCGGACATCGTGGCATTCAAACTCGCGGACGGGCGCCTGCTCAACGTCGAGCGCGACTTTGCGGGCGAGCTCGGGGCACCAGTCTGCGGTCCCGACAGCAGTCTATCTGACCTGCGAGAGCAAGCGTTGATCTTGCGCAATCTGTTGTGCGACCTGGCACGAGAAGGTGTTTTTCACTACATGCTCACACCGAACTACGATCAGGCACACCACGACCACGTACACTTGGACATCAAGCGAGACGCTCGAAGAACCGTGATTCGCTAGCTGGTTCCAACGCACCCTCGTGTTGGTTTTACGGCTTTGCGCTACACCTGCGCTGAAACATGTTGGATTCATGTTTGTGACGAACCCGTGAGCTGCAGGGTGAGTGCGTCGTTAGCGGCGTCCACACCTAACCCACAAACTGTGGGTAACTGCGAGGACCGCTCGCGGACTTTTTCACGACGCGTTTTCGATCCGAAAAGTGAGCTGCCCCTGGTGGGCCGGCTAGCGGATCAAGCGGCCGAGCTTGACGCCTTTGCGAAGGGTGTTGGCCGCTCGAGCCACCTGCGCTGCGCCGCTCACCCAATCCGGAGTGGCGGGCTCTCCCTTGTCGGCAGGCGAACCGGTCGCGCTTTGCAGCATTCGACGCAGCCCGCGCGCGCCTCGGCCCAGTGACCTTCCCAGGCGACCCAGCCGCGAGCCAAACAGGAGGCCGATGACGAGCACCACGATTACCACCTGCCAAAACCCGACGGCCATCCGCCCAGTCTAGAGCGCGCGGGCGCGTTCGTCGAGCGCTGCCGACCGCCGTTCGGCTTTTCCTACAGGAAAGCGGCGATAGCGCGGCTCAAGCGCTCGCCTTCAGCGTTGTCGAGCTTGCCGCTGGGCCAGCGAATCCCGAGCCCTTGATCGGCATTCGGCTTCGGAATGACGTGAAAATGCACGTGGAACACGGCCTGGTGGGCCGCAGTGCCGTTATTTTGCAGGACGTTGAAGGCTTCGACCCCAGTGGCTTGCTTCACGGCGCGGCAGATTCTGGGGAGGATTCTGCCGATGGCCGCCGCCGCGTCGTCCGACAGCTGGTCCAACGTGGCGGCAGGTTCTTTGGGAATCACGAGCACGTGGCCCGGTGCGATTGGATTGATGTCGAGGAACGCCAGCACGCGGTCGTCTTCGTACACCTTGTGGCAGGGGATCTCGCCTCGAATGATCTTGGTGAAAATCGTGTCAGCCATGGCTCCTCACAATACGTTGGCGATTGCGCTGGTCAGCGACACCATGTTGTCGGCGGTCATGCCCGCGACATTGATGCGCCCCGACCCCACGATATAAATGGCGTGCTCGGTTCGCAAGCGCTCGACCTGCTCGCGGTTCAAACCCGAGAAGCTGAACATGCCCAGCTGGTCGGCGATGAAACCAAACTCCGCAGACGGAGCCTTTACCTTCAGCTCTTCTACGAAGCGCTGGCGCATTTGGAGGATACGATTGCGCATGCCCGCCAGCTCTTCGACCCAGCGCGCGCGCAGCTCGGGGTTGCCCAAGATGGTGGAGACAATCGACCCGCCATGCGCTGGAGGGTTCGAATAGTTGGTGCGGATGCAGATCTTCAGCTGACTGAACACGGCGGCCGTGTGCGCGCTGGATTTGCCCACTACCGTCAGGGCGCCCGTGCGCTCGTTGTACAAGCCGAAATTCTTCGAGAATGACGAGCAAATGAACATTTCGGGCAGGCGCTTGGCCAACAAGCGAACGCCGGCGGCATCTTCGTCGAGCCCGCGACCAAAGCCCTGGTAGGCAAAGTCCACGATGGGCACCACACCGCGTTCGGCGAGCACCGAAGCGATTTGTTCCCACTGCTGTGGGTTGGGGTCGACGCCGGTCGGATTGTGGCAGCAAGCGTGCAACAGCACGACGTCAGAAGGCCCAAGCTTGCGCAACTGGTCGAGCAGAGGTTCGAACGAAAGGCCGTTGCTCTGCTTGTCGAAGTAGGGGTACGTTTTGATCGGCAAACCGGCTTTTTGGAAAATCTGCGGATGGTTGGCCCAGGTAGGCTCGCTGAGCCACAGGGTCACCCCGGCATGATTCTGCTTCAGATAGTCGCCCACGACTCTGAGCGCCCCAG
>CBFGRJ010000057.1:0-26018 GCA_965651135.1 uncultured Myxococcales bacterium | reverse complement strand
TTTGCGGATTCTGCGCTTTTGCGGTTGGTGTTTGCGGTTGGTGTTTGTGGTTGGTGTTTGCGGTTGGTGTTTGCTCAGAAAGCCGCACAAAGTCACCTCGGACAGCCCTTCGGCTGTATCCCAAACCGGTCACCTATGTGCCCGGACTGCGTAGGCTCCAAGTCGACTAGGTTGCTGTGCTCGCCACTAGGGTGCCGTGCTCGCCACGCACTCGAGCCTCAGCATGTAGGCTTGCAGTGAGCCGCTGCGCCTGTCGTCGAACACCACGCCGACCTGACCGCGGGGGCCGAACGCGGCTCCGGGACCGATGCTGTCGCCTTCTGCGAAGGTGAGCCGTGTGGGAGGTGTGAGCTCGCGGAGATCGGCGTCGATGGTTTTCACGTACAGCTCGAAGTTGCCCTCGACATTGTCCGACCAGAACAGCAAAGCTCGGTCACCCAGCGACAACAGCGCTACCGAGCGCGCTTGACCGCCCCCTGGTGTCAGCGCCGTTTTGCCTCGCATCAAATTGCCGTATTCGTCCAGGCTGGCGCCGTAGATGAATTCGCCGGCCATCTCCGTAGCCAAGAAGAGCTGACTCCACACCACGACGAAGCGGTCGTCGACCAAGGCTACCTGATGAGAATCCGGTTCCGTATCCAGACTGATCAGCGCTGGGTTGCCGTCGAAGTCGTGCGTGGTGCTCATGAAGTTCAACGTCCGCTGTTCGACCCCGAGTCCAGTCGTCGACTCCATGGCAATGCCGATGCGTTCGTCGCCGAAGGCGTACGAAGCGAACTCGGCGTGCATGCCCTCGGGACTGACCCGCAGAGGCTCACCGAGCAGCTTGCCTTCCAGACTGATGCGCTGCACGTGGAGCGAGCGCACGCTGGCCAACGTGTCGTCCCAGAAAACCAAGAATTCGCTACCGTTGTAGTGAAGCGCGGTGACCAGCGAGAACGCGCTGCTTTGCGTGAGCCGGATGTCCTCCCCGAATTTCACGCCGTTTGTGTCCAGGCGATTGAAGTACGCCTCGATGGTTCCGCCCTGCCGATTGTCGGACCAAGCGGTGCCGTACATCGAGCCCGTCCAAACCAACGGGCCACCCCAGGTGCCACCATTGTGGTTCGTGAGCTGCTGCTCGAGCTCGATGTCTCCGTCCAGCGAAATGCGGAGGAAGCGATACTCCCTGCGCATTTGGTCGCCATACAGCGTCACGGCCCAGCGCTGGCCGTCGAAGGCCAAGCCAGCGGCGCCGGAACGCTTGTCGTCGGGCTTGGATAGCCTGAGCGGTTCTTCCGTGATCAGTTCGTACTTCGCCCCGTCGTCGATGACGCCGTTGCAGTCGTTGTCGACGCCGTCGCACTGTTCCATGCCGCCCGGAAAGGCCAGAGGGCTGCTGTCGTCGCAGTCATCGCCACAGGCGCCCGGTGCGCCCGGTGCGTAGCCGCCGCGCGGCCCCTTGAAGCCGTCCCCGTCTTGGTCGGAGCTCAGCTCGCGATAACGGCAGGTCCCCGTCTGGCTGTCGCAGCTGTCCTCCGTGCACTCATCGCCATCGTCGCAGACTACGGGTGTGCCGACTTGGCAAACGCCTTCGACGCAGACATTCGGACGGCACAAGTCGACGCTGGGGCAATCTTCGTCGAACAAGCACTCGAGGTGCGGCCCAGCGTCGGGCTGCGGTTCGGGGTCGGCTAGCTCGGTGCGCGCGCCGCATGCCCCGGCTGCCGCAAAGAAAAGACCGATGGGAAGCGCTCTGCTGCAGAGCGCGTGGGTTAGCCGCATACGCCGATGCCCTCGACGTCGACCGACGTGCAGATCAAGCCTCCGGGGCAGGTTGCGGGACCGAACGGATCACACATCGTCAGGCAGCGTGCTCCGGACAGCGCGCCTACCACGCACAGCATGCCCTCGCCACACCAGCCGTAGTCGCGGCCACAGCGCCCACCCGCCTGAACTGGACCGGGCAGCAAGCAGGAGGCGCCGTATCGTTCGAAACCGCAGCCGTCGCCGCCGGGGCGCTCGATGAAGGGGTAGCAGGCAAAGCCCGGCTCACAGCCCGTGGGCGTCGCGAACGGATCGCACTCGATTTCCGGTGGTGGCGGCTCTGCGTCAGGACAGCCCGGGTCGACGTAGTCGGACACCACGTCGATGGGGGCATCGCTGCCCGCGTCGAGGTCGGCGTCCGGCCCAGCTTCTGGCAAGCCACCGCCCGTCCCGGTGGTCAATGTGGACGTGGTGCTCGAGGTGGCACCGCCGGCGCCATCGTCGAGACCACGCTCGGTACTGCCGCCGCAGCCGGCGCCCAGCAGGAGTGAGATTGAAAAAGGTAGCCCAATCGCGCCCCAACGCATCGTCGGCAAGCATAGCTCGCCAGGTGAGGAGCGCCCAGGCATATCGTGCTATGGACCGGCCGCATGCACAGCGCAAGCGGGACGCATCCTTGTGGCAGATCGGCAGAAGGGCGCTGGCGAAATCGACGCCGTGTCATTCCTCATGCGGATTTTTGCCTCTTGATCGCGATGCTGAGCGTTGCGCATCTGGGGTGCACGCGTTCGGACAAGCCGAGCGCCTCCAACTCCAGCGCCACCTCTGCCAACCCTGACGCTGCTGCCATAGCGCCGCTGCGCGCCAGTTCCGAGCCACCGAACGCTGACTCCAAGTTGCGTGGGGCGGGGCCCATGACCGCCAGTGGTCCGCATTGCGTGGTCCCGGCCCTCGACCAGCCACCGCCGCTGCCGCCGCCAGCCGAGCACTGTCCGCCCGATCCTGGCGGGGCGGCCGAACTCGGGCGCGCGACGGTCAGCTTTCCCGACGCGCCGAGCAAGCCGCAGATCTGGGTCGAGCTTGCGGAAACGGATGCTGCCCGTACGCGAGGCCTGATGTATCGCACTCAGCTCGAAGACGACCAGGGGATGCTCTTTTCTTGGCCGCGCGAACAACGGCGCTCGTTCTGGATGAAGAATACCTGCATTCCTCTCGACATGCTGTTCATCGACAAAGAGGGGTTCATCGTAGGCATCCTCGAGAACGTACCGACGCTCAATCAGGCTCCGCGCGGTGTTCGTTGCCCGGCGGCTCACGTGCTAGAGGTCAACGCCGGTTGGACTCGCGAACATGGTGTTTTCGCGGGGCAGCGGCTGCAAATCGAACGTTAGACCAGTGTGACGAGGATGCTCTGATGGAATCACGTGGAACGAAACTCAAGCCTTGGCAGATCATTTCGGGCGTGCTGGTGGCGCTGGGACCCGCCTGTAAATCGTCTCCGCCGGAGCCGGAGCCCAAGCCGCGCGCCGAGCGTGAACAAACGCCGACCAAGACACTCGCGTCTGCGACCGCCGACGAGGCCCAGAGGCAGCGGCTGCAAGAGGTGCTGGCCAAGCGCCGGCAGCAGTCCACCGATGACAAAATGCGCCCGGACGGCTTCGGGCGCAAAGCCTACGCCGGCCCCGCGAAGGCGGCGGACTCGAGCGGCGGGGATCCCCTCGGAGGCAAGTTCACACTGGAAGATGCCACCAAGGGTCTGCCGGCATCTGGCCAGCTGGTGGCCGAGATTCACACCGAGCAGGGCAAGCTCACCTGCGAGCTCTACGAAGACAAGGCTCCCATTACCGTGGCGAACTTCGTGGGTTTGGCGCGCGGCCTGCGCCCGTTCAAAGATCCGAACAGCGGCGAGTGGGTCAAGCGACCAGCGTATAACGGCACGGTCTTTCACCGCATCATCAAAGGGTTCATGATTCAGGGCGGTGATCCGACGGGTACCGGCCGGGGCGAGCCCGGCTATGTGTTTCCCGACGAGATCTGGGAGGGGGCCAAGCACGATCAGCGGGGCTTGCTCTGCATGGCCAACCGTGGACCCAACACCAACGGCATGCAGTTCTTCATCATGGATGGTGCCAAGCAGCACCTAGACGGTGGCTACACCATTTTTGGCAAGTGCGGCCCCGACGCGGTCATCGAAAAGCTCGCCTCGTCCGAAGTGATCGGCGACCGCGCGGTGAACCCACCCAAAATGGAGCGCATCACCGTGTCGCGCGTTCCGAAAA
Source organism: uncultured Myxococcales bacterium (assembly GCA_965651135.1). Taxonomy (GTDB): domain Bacteria; phylum Myxococcota_A; class Polyangia; order Polyangiales; family Polyangiaceae; genus JAICQQ01. The sequence continues at coordinate 21,993 of CBFGRJ010000057.1, read as the reverse complement.
AGAAATAGGCTCGACCCGTCGGTTCCAGCGTCAACCGGCGCGTTTTCGCACGGGCCCTGCTTGGTGCACCTTGCCGGGCAGGCGGCGCCCCACCACGCGCTCGGCAACCCGCCCCGCCTCGATCAGCTTGTCGAGATCGATACCGGTGTCGATGCCCATGCCGTGAAGCATGTAGACCAGATCTTCGGTAGCTAGATTGCCTGCTGCGCCGGGCGCGTAGGGGCAGCCGCCGAGGCCGGCCACCGAAGCATCGAAGGTTTCGATACCGAGCTCCAAGCCGATCAGAGCATTGGCGAGCGCAGTACCGCGCGTGTCGTGCAGGTGCAGCGCGAGCTCGTGAGGCTCGAGCTCGGCCAGAAACAATTCGCAGATGCGCCGAGTCTGCACGGGTGTTCCGACACCAATCGTGTCGCCCAGCGAGATCTGGTAGCAACCGAGCCCCAGCAGTCGCTTGGCGATCTCCAGCGCACGCTTCGGATCGGTCTCACCTTCGTAGGGGCAGCCCCAAACGGTGGAGATGTAGGCGCGCACGCGCATTTTTTCCCTGAGTGCGACCTCGATGACTTCTTCGAACGTCTCGAGCGAGGTGGCGATGCTCTTGTTCGTATTGCGCCTGTTGTGCGTCTCGCTCGACGACAAGAACACGGCGACCTCGCTGAGCCCGGCCGCGATGGCACGCTCCAGCCCCTTGGAATTGGGACACAGAGCACTGAAGGTGACTCCTTCTGGCCTTCGAACGCGCCGAGCCAGCTCTTCGGCGTCTGCGAGCTGCGGTACCCAACGCGGTGAGACGAAGCTGGTGAGCTCGATCCGCTGAAGGCCGCTCTGCAGGAGCGCTTCGACCAGCGCGAGTTTGCCTTCGATGTCTATGGGCGTAGCTTCGTTCTGCAGGCCGTCCCTGGGGGAGACCTCGACGACAGAGACGCGGGCTGGCAGGTTGTCGAGCATGCTACACGCTCATTGTAGCGCAGCGGACCGATTCGCCCCACAGGCCTCATCCTGGCGGCCCAACGCCCGCCCTTGGGACCACAGAGGAGCCTAGAGGTCGAGGAGCCGCATTTGGCGCTGTCCGGTGTGGGGAACGAAGCGCACGGGGTAGTGCCCGCTCCAGCAGGCATCGCAAAACTCCGAACCTTCGGAAGCGTTGAGTACGGGGAGACGCCTACCATTTCCGTTCGGCGGCTGCTCGGCGAGCGGTTGGTGGGCAGCGAGCACCGCGCGCTTCATCCCTTCGAGGCTCAGGTAGCCGAGGGTGTCGCTGGTGATGTACTGGTTGATCTCTTCGGTGGTGTGCGACGATGCGATGAGCTCGGCGCGAGTCGGCGTATTGATGCCGTAGTAGCAGGGCCATTGATTCGGAGGGCTGGAGATGCGCATGTGCACCTCTTTGGCGCCTGCGTCTCGCAGCATTTTCACGATCTTTCGACTGGTGGTGCCGCGCACGATGCTGTCATCGACCACGACCACGCGCTTGTTGGCCAACAAGCCCGCGATGGGGCTCAACTTGAGCCGTACACCGAAGTGCCGGATGCTCTGTGAAGGCTCGATGAACGTGCGACCGACGTAGTGGCTGCGAACCAGGCCCATTTCGAAGGGGAGCTGGGCAGCCTCCGCGTAGCCGATGGTGGCTGGGACCCCCGAGTCGGGCACGGGGATCACGAAATCGGCGTCGACCGGATGCTCTTGCGCCAGCGCTCGGCCCAGGTTCTTGCGCGCCTCGTACACGCTGATGCCGTCGAGCGTGGCGTCGGGGCGTGCGAAGTACACGTACTCGAAGATGCAGCGACTGTGCTGCACGCTGGCAAAAGGGTGCAGGCTTTTGACGCTGTTGCGCGTAAAGACCAGCATTTCGCCCGGTTCGACGTCGCGCACGAATTCTCCGTCGATCAGATCGAAGCTGCTCGGTTCGCTGGAGACGGCGTGGACGTCGGGCCTGCCCCTGAGCGCCCCGAGGCACAGTGGCCGGATACCGCGGGGATCGCGCACTGCGATGAGCTTGTCTTCGGTGAGGAACAAGAGCGAGTACGCGCCGCGTACCTGACTGAGGGCATCGGCGATGCGATCTTCGATTGTCTGCTGTCGGCTCGCGGCAATCAGATGCACGATCACTTCTGTATCGCTCATGCTCTGAAAGATCGAACCCCGCTCCTCGAGCCGCTCGCGCAGCGCTTCGGCATTGGTCAGGTTCCCGTTGTGGGCGACCGCCAGGCAGCCCCGCGCATAGTTCACCGCGATGGGCTGAGCGTTCTTCAACGCCGAAGGTCCGGCCGTGGAGTAGCGGACGTGACCGATGGCGATGTGACCTCGCAAGCGTTCTAGCTGATGTTCGGGGAACACGTCATGCACCAGACCCATGCCGCGATGCTGAATCAGCTGAGAGCCGTCGCTCGTGACGATGCCTGCGCTCTCTTGGCCGCGGTGCTGTAGCGCATGCAGCCCAAGGTGCGTGAGCTTGGACGCCTCGCCGTGGTTGATGATTCCGAAGACTCCACACATGGGCAGTTGCTTTTTGGGGGGCGATGTTTTGGGGCCAGTCGCTTCGCCGCCCCGAATGTGGTCCCGAATGCCGCCCAGCGCCAGCCTCTCAGCTCTACCGGCGCGCAGGCCGGGAAAAAGGTGCGCGGAGGTGGTACCGCCGTTGCGAGCGCCCCAGAGATCGCTGACCGAGTTTCGCGCTGGGCGGCCTCGAGCGCGCTAGGTCCAGGACCTTGGGATGGGTGCGCGGTCTGTTTGGCGCAGGCTCAGCCGAACCGACCTACATCCAATTTCTTAAATCCCACATGGGGCATTCCGTTGTGTGTCAGGTATCCTGTGGATCGCCGATGAGCGCGCTCGATGAGCTTCTCAACCGCTGGCGCAAGAGCCCCGAGGCGGGTGCCACCATCGCCTTGTGTTCGCACCTGGGCACCTCCCACCGCAGCGATCTGATCGCTGAAGTGGGCGCGCTCGCGCAACAGCATCACGCGCACGACTCCGGAGTAATGCTCGCCGTCGGGCGCATGTATCTGGACGTCGGCATGCTGCCGGAAGCGCAAACGGCGCTGGTGCAGGCGGGCCGCGCCGACGCTCAAAACGGCATGCCCTTTCGCTTTCTCGGTGAGGTGCTGCTGAGGCGAGGGGACGCGATTCGTGCCTTCAAAGTTTTCGAGCGCGCCAAGGAGCTCGGAGTAACGGACCTGGACATCCACCGCTGGCAAGATCGCGCTCAGGTCTACAGCGCTCTGCAGAAACGCGTGGGCTCCGAAGCGGTGGCTCGCGAGGTGGCCAAGAATGAGCCGCGCCGTCCCTCGTTGCCGCCTTCGACACCATTCGACCTCGACGAGATCTCGAAAGTCGACGAGCGTCCGCGCCGGGGACACGCTGGCGTGCCGAGCAGTCGCGCTCCGTCGAGTTTGGCGCCGACCCCGCGCATCCAAACCCGAGTTCCCAGCGCGGCGTTGCCACCACCGCCGAGTTTCGTACGAGGTTACGACTCGAGCGCGCGTCCTCCCGTGCCCGCGTTAGGTAATGCGGCTCGGGCGCTGGCTCCTCGCGAGCGAGAACCCTCGCAGCGAGAGGAGCTGTTGACCTCCGATTTCGAAGAGGTTGAGGAGCTCAGCGAGGCTCCTCAGAATTTGCATGCCTTCAGGTCGAGCGTCGATGACATCACCGCGCCCAGGCTCGAGTCGTCGTCTCCGGCGCGGACTCTCGACGATCCCACGCGCTTCGGCGAGAGCGGGCGGCTCCCCCGGTTCGAGCCAAGCTCCGCCTCGGACACAGGCGGCGAATGGATGGTCGAGCCGCCGACGGTGCCGGGCAGTCTCTATTATCCCGACTCCGTTTCCGAGTATGCAGACAGTCGCGACTCGCTCAGGGAGCAAGAGGGGCGACAGCCCCCCGCACCGGCGCTGGTGCTCGAGCATTTGGCACGGGTGGGCATTTTCGAGCCCAAGGGTGGAGTGACACCCGCTTGTGAGCAGGCACCCAAGCAGCGCACGCGCGGCTCTTGGGTGCTCATCTTGGCGACGGTATTGGTGACCGCTGCCGGGGGCGGTGGCTACTACTACGCTGGCCAGGTCAAAGCCGAGCGACTCGCCCGCGCCGAGGCGCTGAATCAGGACATCGCGCAGCTGTTGCACTCGGGCACGCTCGACAACATCAGGTCCACGGACGACAAGCTCAGAGAATCGTTCGAGCTCGATTCGTTGAGCAAGCGCGCGGCGCGCCTGTGGTTGGAAAATCGCGTGCTGTACACGCTGTTGGCGCCCGGTGAACCGCGGGGTCTTGATTCTGCTACGCACCGTGCCAAGCGGGTCGAGGTGGAGGAAGCGCAGTATGCGTTCGGCAAAGTCGCGGGTTTCCTCGCCGAGGGTGACCTGGCCGGTGCCGCCGCGCTGCTTCCCAAGTGGGACAAGCAAAGCGGCAAAGACGCCTATTACCAGCTGGTGGCGGGCGCTGTTCTCGAGCGAGCGGGAGATCTCAGGGCGATCGAGCGCTACGAGGCGGCACGCGCGCTCGACAAGAAGCTGCTGGTGGCCGACATGCTGCTGGCCCGCCTGGCGTTGCTCGAGCTCGGGCCCGAAAAAGGCAAAGCAGTGCTCGAGGCCTTCAAACAAAAGGGAGGCGACGCCGCGTCGGTGCAGGCTTTGGAGGCGCTCTATTGGGCGGTGAGCAGCGATCGCCCGACGCAGGTGCCCAGCACGGCCAAGATCGACAAGGGTGCGGAGGCCTCGCTTGCCGTGCCGCTCCGGCCGATCGTGCACGCCGTCGAGGCGCTACGAGCCATCGAAGCAGGCGATTACAAGCAGGCGTCTCGCGCGATCGCCGAAGGTGTCGAGCGCACGCTCAGCCCCGCCATGGCCACTCGGCTTGGGTTCTTGGCGATTCAGGCTGGGGACGAGCAGTTGGCGCGCAAGGCTGCGCTCAGGGCTTTGAGTTTTTCGGCGGTGTATCCCAAGGCTCGTGTGCTGGCCGCGCGCGTCGCGCTCTTGGGGGGGCGGCTCGAAGAAGCGCAGAAAGCCATCGAGCAGCTCGACCCGAGCTCCAAAGACGTGGCCATCGTTCGCGCAGTGGTTGCCTACGAAACTTTGGACATCAGCGCACTCGACGCAGCCGTGCAAGCATTCGAAGACCACAAGGACCGTCCGGAGCTCGAAGCGCTGCTCGCCACACCCGGCATCCTGAAAGGTCAGGGCTACCCGAACAAAGAGGCGCTCACCAGAATCGATCAGCCGCAGATCCCGTGGGGCCAGGCGGTCGCCGTCGATGCGGCCTTGGCCAAAGGGGAGCTCGAGCTCGCTGCGAAGCTCGTCGAGAGCTGGCCCAGCGATGTCGTGCGCCCGGTGTACAGCCTGCGCTTGTCGCGTCTGGCCAGGTACCAGGGCCAGCGCGAGTCGGCGCTGAAGCACTCGGAGCAGGCGCTCTCGACTCCCACCGCGCCGGCGGTGGTCGAGCGCGTGCTGGTGCTGCTCGAGGTCGAGAACATCGATGCAGCTCGCGATGTCGTGGCCAGGTATCCCGCCCTGTTGGGCTCCTCGGCAGGCTGGCTCAATATTTTGGTGGATGCCGCCGCCGGCCGAGACAAGCAGGCCGCGGCTTCGGCTTCGGCCAAAGATTTTCCCCCGGAGGGTGCGCCCCTGGCGCTGCGCTTATTGGCCGCGCGAGCGTTTGCCGCTGCCAAAGACAAGCGCGCGAAGGAGTTCGTGAAGCTCATGCAGCGCGAGGCCAAGGGGCATCCGGAAGTCGTGAAGCTGAACGCGCTCTTGTAGCCGTCCGCTCAGGGGCACTGGCTGGCATCGGGGATCTGCAGGTGGATGAGCCTGGATTGAATCGCGACACAGGTGTCCACACATGGAAAGGGCTCCGGGGGGGGTGGCGCCTCCGGAGGAGGGCAAAACTGCCAATGCTGGTAGCTCAAGGTGTCCGTACAGTTCGGTGGCACTGCCCAGCAAGTGCCCGTGATGGGGGGGCTACCCGGCATCGGACAGCCTTGGTCCGCGAATCTGAGGAGCGCGCAGTACGCCGGTGGCGGGCAGTCGTAGTGCGTGAAGCACTGAACCGCGCTCGCTTGACATTCGCCTGGCACGCTGGCGGGAACACCGAGTTGGCGGCGCACACACTCGTTCCAGTACGTGGCGCCGTTGCAGCCGCATACGGGGTCCGGCTCGGAGTCGCAGAACACGGGACGGGTTTGGCAGGTGCCGAGCGGCGCGTCGCAGCTGGGTTTCTCGCAGTACCAGCCGTAGGGGCACTCTGTCGCATCCGAACAGTCGCCGGAGACCCCCGAGTCGCCATCCATGCCGGCGTCCTGAGGCTCACCCGTGGTTTGCGTACCGGTCGAGCTGCTGCTGGTGTCGCCACCTTGCCCGGCACCGCTGTGCTTTTCGAACACGACGATGTCGTTGCTGGAGCAGCCCGCCATGCCTGCGGCGACAAGCATCGTGACTGCCAGCGCTTTCATCATGGCTCCCTTCGCTGGTCGAAACGCGAGCTTGCGTCCAGCGACGCCGAAGCTACCAAAAGCACGAAAGGACGCAGCGTGGGAGCGCTGAGCAACACCTGGCGCTGCCCGTCGACGGTGGCTTGAAATTGGTGATCGATCAGGCTGAGATCGGCGCCGCCCAGCGCAGAGAGCAACAGTCGATCGGTCACCTTGAGGCGCATGCCGCCGGCACCGGTAAGCAATGGGTAAATCAAGGAACGAGAGCGGCTCACCTCGACTTCGGCGGTGCTGCTTCCTCTGCTGAGCTGCAGCCAATCGACGCCGCCGCCGAGCGCGAGTGAAATGGCCAGCGCGCGGCCTGCGTACACGTCGAAACCACCCAACAGCCGCAGCGCGCTGAGGCGCAGGCTGGCGCTGGCGCCCTCCAGCTCGAGCTCGCTCGAGGCGTGCGTGGCAGCCGTGAGAGCGGCAAAGGGTCCGCCCGCACCCGCGGCGCGCAGCTCAGCCAGAATGCCTAAGCCCGACAAGATTCGCGAGTCTCCCAAGCTCGTGATACCCAAGCCGACTCCCGCTTCGAAGCCGAGCCCGTCGGCTCGTGGCGCCTGCCTTGAAGGGGTGTCTACGAGGTCTGGTTCGGAGGGCGAAGCGGGCGGGGCTGCGGCCACGCTGGGCGCGAGCTCCGGCTCGGGTTTTGGTTCTGACTCTACTGGTTTTGGCTCGACCGGCTCGGCAGCTGCCCGGAGCAGCAGCGTCTCGACGACGAAGTAGGCAATGTGCGTCGTGGCCTCCACGGCGGCCTCGATCGTCGTCGCGTCGGGCACGCTGCGGCGGTCGATGGGTTCGCCCGTGGTCCCATCCAGGATCACGATGTTCGTCTGGGGGGGCGTGAGCTGGACGTGGACGATCGCCAGAGGCGGGCTCTGAGCCGGCGGCGCGGGCGCGCCCGCGGCGATCACTTCGACTTCTACGCCCAGGCGATCGAAGAGCTCTCGGGAGGTCGCGCGCATCAGCCCCAGCGCGCGCTCGCTGCCCGTAACGTGGAGCTCGACGCGGGCGTTGAGTGTCTCCGCTGCGAGCGGGGCTGAGTCGGAAGGCGCCGCCCAGGCTGTCCGAGGAGCGGTCAGTTGGCTGAAGGCCAGCAGGGTGAAGGCCAGCACGAGCGTGTGCCGAGACACTTCACGGATCACCCAATGCTCGGAGCCTTTCACGCGCTTGCTTGGCATAGCCCGAGCGTGGATGGCGGGCCAACAGCGTCTGCCAGGCGCGGATTTCTTCGGCTTGTTGCCCCAGCTGGCCGAGCGCTCTGGCGCGCCCGTAGAGCGCCTCCGCCTCCAGCGGCCCAGAGTGACGGAGGTAGCGATTGAACGCATGCAGCGCGCCGCGCGCGTTGCCGGTATCGAGCTGCAGGCTGCCCAACGTGACCTGCGACAGCAGCGCCTCTTCGGAGCCTGGGTATTCCCGCTGAAGCTTACGGTACAGCTCGGTCGCGCGCGACAACTCGGAGCTTCGCCGAGCGCGATTGGCCTCCGAAAAGAGCTCGCTAGCGCTGAGCACGGCGCTCGGTTCTTCGACGCGAGCGGCTGGCTCGAGCTTGACAGGCTTGCTCGCGCGCTTTCGGTGCGGCGCGACCGTGGCCGTATGAGAGGGCCGCGCGCTGAGCGAACGCTCGCGTTTGGCTGCATCGAGCTCGCCGCCGGCGGTGGGCTCCTGGGTTGGCTCGGGCGGCGCTTTCAAGGCCGGTCGCTGCGCAGTCACGCTTTGCGTGCGCTGGGGTTGGTTGCTTTGGCCATCCGTCGCAGCGGGCACGACGCCGACCAGCGCGGCGGCGCCCGAGGCCAGCGCAATGGCAGCGGCCGCCAGGGTCACAGCCCTGCGCGAACGCGAAGCGCGCTGTGTCACGGGCTGTGGCGTGGGGGTGTGTCGAGCGCCCGGAGCCGGGGGCGTGATGGGTAGCTCTTCGAAACCGGCTTCTAGCTCGCTGGCCTCGTCGGCGAAGTCGGCGCGTACCATGACTTCGAAACGGCAGACAGTGCAGCCCTGCAGATGCCTCTCGAGCAGCTCGCGCTCCGCTTCGGTCAAACTGCCGGCTGCGAGCTTGTCGATCAAAGTCTCCGGGTGGATACCCGGGATGTCGAGGCTCACGGCCGCACCTCGAGCTCATCGGCCAAGTCGGGCGTGCGCTCGATGCTTTTGCGCAGCGCCTCTTTTGCCAGGCGCATACGACTGCGTACGGTGTTGGTGGGGGCCCCCGTGGCCGACGCAATTTCTTCGAGCGACCACCCGAGGACGACGCGCAACGCCAGGGTCTCGGCCTGTTCTTCGGGCAGCTGAGCCAAAAGCTCCCGCAACAGCTCTCGCCTGCGCTGAGCCCCGCTGATCTCGATCGGCGAGGGGGCGACGACCTCGCCGGTGTTGGTGCGCGCCAGGATATCGAGCCGCGTGCGATCGCGACTCTGTCGCTTACGGGCACGCAGTGCCACGCGAAATGCAATGCGTGACGCATAGCCGGCGGGCGAGCACTCTCCTCGAAAGGTTGGCAGAGCACCCAGCACGGCGATCAGCGACTGCTGGGCCACGTCGTCGAAATCGGCGTGCGAGGTGCCGATGACGCCAGCCACTACCCGCCGGACGACGGGGGACAGGTAGGTTAGGAGCGACTGAGTCGCCTCCAGATCACCCAGCGCTGCACGCATGGCCAGGTCTATGGGGGCAGGCTTGGGCATCCGCTGCGTGTCGGGTGAAGACAAGGCCATCTCACTTGATTGTGACCGACACTCGCACCGAACGATCAGACGATCGAGAGCGCGCAACATCCACCGGCAAATTGGGGGGCGATTGTCCGCTGTTGCTGCAAAATTCCTTTAAGCTAGCTCTTCGTTTGCCCGTAGTTCGGACCGCCGCCGCGCAGGAAGGCGCGTTCTTCGTCCGTCGACTGACGGCCCAAGATCGCATTGCGATGTGGGTAGCGACCGAAACGTTGCACCGTATTCGCGTGCTCGCGGGCGTGCTCGATGAAATCGGGGTGAGCCGGCGGGCAAGTCTCGCGGATTTCGCGGGATAGCTCTTCGAATCGGCTGACGCACTCGCGGGCGGCTTCACGGTCTTCGGCGTGCATCAAAGGCATGTACAAAAAGGCGCGCTCGATGGGACGCAGCGCTCGATCGTAGCCGGCCGCGAGCGCGTGGCGGCATGCGGCGAGCGCCGCTTCGTCAGCTGCAAAGGCCTCGGGGGTGCCGCGCCCGAGGTTGCGGCTGAACTGATCGAGCAAGATGATCAAAGCGAGCGCGCTTCTAGGTGCATTCAGCCATGAGTCGAGCTCACCGGCCTTCGCACGCTGCCAATCCGAACCGAAGCGCTCACGAATCTCGCGATCGACTTCGGCACCGCCCGCCCACCACATGGCGCCCTTGCTGTGGTCGCAGTCCGTGGGCCCAGTCAGATTGCCGAACCAGTATTGCAGGATTTCCTCTGGTGTTGCCATGCGGATCTCGGTCAGAAGCTCGTGAGGACGGCGCCCAGCGTGGCCGTGTACTGGGCCGCCGCCGTGTCGCGGACGCTTTTCGGAAACGGTTCACTGTCGTCCGGAGCGAGCGCGAAGTCCCCTCGACCTTCCAGCCGCAAGAGCAGGTACTGCGCCAAGTTCACACCCAGCGTCAGCGTTCCGCTGGCGAGCTCGGCGTCTTCGATGCCGGTGGTGTGTCCGTCGGGATCCACGTAGTACTCGCCGCGCACGGCGATGCTGAACGCTTCGCTAAGGTCGAGCTCGGCAGCCAACATGGCGCCGTACCACACCCGCGTCTCGGTTTCGTCGTTTTCGAGGCTGGTGCGCACGCCTTCGCTGCCGTAGTCGGCGTTGAGCAAGAGCGAAAGCGTAGGTATCGGCTGGTAGCTGACCACTAAATCGAGCAGGTGCCTCCAGGCGTCGGGTTTGTTGGCTCCCCCGCGATCGACAAGCTCCACTCTGGACTCCGTCGCGGTCTGATCGACGACGCAGCGCCCAACGTCCGGATCGTAGGACTCGCCGGCGTCACACACGATGGTTGCGGTATCGTCTTGCTCGGGACCGCCGAGCCAGCCTGCTGAGATACTCAGCTCCTGGACTGGCCTGAGTATGAGCTGAGCTCCCAACGTTTTGCCTTGGTTGTTGTCGACGCTGTTGTTGATGCCATTGACGACCATGGCCGCGAGCTCGAGCTCTGGAACGATCTCCCAGCTCGCACGCAGGCCGGTGTGAAACAGCGGCTGACCGAGCCAATACAAGAGGCCGCGCGAATAGTTGAAGTTGTCCTGAGATTCCGCCACCTCGGCGCCGTACAGCGTGTTGAACTTGCCCAGATCCAACCTCACGCCGCTGCCGGGCCCGCCGGGGCGGTACGAGACGAATGCCTGCTTGAGAAAGCTGAGCCCGAGGTCTCCATCGCAGGGTGAGCGCTCGCGGTCCGCCGACAGACACGAGTCGGCGTAGACTTCCGCGGTGGGCCCGAATCTCAAGCTCAGGGTCGCGCCGACCGGCTCGGGCTCGTAGACCGCGTCGAGGCCCACCCAAGACAGCGCAAACCCGCTGTCGGTATCGTACGCTCGAAAAGCATTCGATTCGCTTTGAGGCTTGGGGAGGTTCAGGTTCACACCCGCGTAAGCGTCCACGAACCAGCGTACGTCGAGCGCCTCGTACCAAGGCAGCTCCGCGGGAGGCGGTTCAGCCGGATAATACTGAGCTTGGGCCGGGCGTGCCGTCAGCGCGGCGGCGAACGAGACAGCCATGGTCAAGCCAGTAGACCGAAAATACTCGGTGCGACGCATGGCGCCCACGTTTACTCGACATGGGCGAGGTTCAGCAAGCGCACCGCCGATTCACTTCAAAAAGCAGCAAACCCGCGGTCCAACGAGAACCGCGGGCTTACGAGCCGCCTCCGAAAAGCCGGCTAAGTCAAGGCTCGGGCGTGACATGGGCCACGCCCGAATCGATCGAACGATGAGGGTGTTCGCTCCTCACCAAGTGCGGACGAAGGTGAAGCGCCCGACGATGCCCTGCTCCTTTTCCTCCGACAAAGGATCTTCCGCTCCGAAGTCATAGTACACAGTGCGTGCTTCCTTGACCGTTTCGTAGCCAAGGAAGAGGCCCAGCGTGTTGTTCTCTCCGTAGCCGAGGCTCACCTGTCCACCGACCGGCATACTAGTGAGCGCCTTGAGCTCGCCGTCTTCGTCCTCGATCTTGCCGGCGTCGTTCAAGCCGATGGTGGCTTCGATTTGCGGACCGATCGAGAAGTTCTCGGTCACGTTGAACAGAACGAAGAGGCGATTGTACCAAGTATTGCCTGTGGCTTGGGCGGTGTCTGGATCAGCAACGAGGTTGCCGTCGTCATCCACAGTCCCGCTGAGAGCCAAGTCTTCGTTGCCGAATACGCTGTTCAAGAAGAACTGCGACCACCACTCGATGTATACCGGGCTGAAGTCGAAGTAGCCGAAGAGCTGTGGCGCTACCAAGGTCGTCGGTCGCATTTGCGACCAGTCGAAGGCCACGCCCACCATCGGAATCAGAAGTACGGGATCTCCGATAGGGAGTTCGACGCCGATATCGAACTCGGCCAGGTAGTTTGAATCGACGTAGATGTCTGTCGCAATCCCTACCCCGCCCACGTCATGGGTTGCACCGAACCAGAGTTGGAGGCTCAGCAGATCGGTGTCCATGCGGAACCACCCTGGTACACCGCCATCTTCCTCTTCTTCGGCGGGCAGCACTTCGGCTGGGGGAGGAGCCGCGACTGGCTCAGCCGGGGCTGCCATTTCGGCCGAAGCCGCCATGGGTTCTTCCGCGGGGGGCGGAGGTGGCGGAGGGGCTTCGGCGGGTGGAGCTTCCTCCATCTGCGCGGTTTCTGCAGGAGCTTGAGCGGGCGTCTCGGCCGGCGGTGCGGCTGCGGCGTCGTCTGCACCCTGAGCCCAAGCAGCGGTTGGCAAACAAAGGGTTCCGGCTGCTACCAGCTGTGTCAAAAGTGAACGTTTACGCATGTCGAATATCTCCGAGGATGGGGGAAAGGCGAACCGGCGAGGCCTGAATGAACGCTTGGGAGTTCGTTGGGCGTCGCGCAGCCTGTGGAGTACCCGGGCCCAGGTTGCGGATTTATTTCGAAACCGTTTCGTTCCCAGCCGCGCTCGAAAACCGTCACACAGGCCTCGTAACTGTGCGTAATAGTTCAGGTTGACCAACGTGGTCCAGCCCGCGAGCCCGCCCCAGTCGCTCCCCAATGTTTCCGATTCACCCCCGAGCGGGGCGCCGACTCACGACTCTGTCAGCGTGCAAGCTCAGCGCGGCGGGTTGGCCGCGAAGCCAGGTCCACCGGCCGTTCGCCCCTCGATCATCGTTTGCAGCTCGTCCGGGTCGTTCGAGCGCCCGAGCGCTTCGTCCAGCGTGATCAGGCGGCGCGCGTAAAGTGAGTACAAGGATTGATTCAGGGTCTGCATGCCGTGTTTGAGCTGCCCCACCTGCATCTGCGTGTAGATCTGGTGCAGCTTGTCTTCTCGGATCAGGTTGCGGATGGCGGCGTTGGGGATCAACACCTCCAGGGCCAAGACGCGTCCCGGGGCACCGGCACGAGGCAGCAGCAGCTGGCTCACTACCCCTTCGAGCACGAACGACAACTGAGCCCGCACCTGGGACTGCTGATGCGGAGGAAATACGTCGATGATGCGGTTGATGCTCTGAATCGCCGAATTGGTGTGCAGCGTCGCGAACACCAGATGCCCCGTTTCGGCAATGGTCAGGGCTGCCTCGATGGTTTCGAGGTCTCGCATTTCTCCGACCAGCACTACGTCGGGGTCTTGGCGCAGCACGTACTTGAGCGCCACCTTGAACGCGGCCGTGTCGCTGCCCACCTCGCGTTGGTTGACGATCGAGCGCTTGTGCGGGTGCAGGTACTCGATCGGATCTTCGATGGTCATGATGTGCTGGCGCCGCTCGCTGTTGATCTTGTCGATGATCGAAGCGAGCGTGGTGCTCTTGCCGGACCCGGTGGGACCGGTGACCAGCACGAGCCCCCGAGGCTTGTCGGCGAGCTCGGCCACGCTCGGCGGCAGACCCAGCTCTTCGAAGCTCAGGATCTTGAACGGAATCGTTCTGAATGCCCCGGAGACGGCCCCGCGCTGCATGAAGATATTGGCGCGGAAGCGCGATAGGCTCTTCACGCCGAAAGAAAGATCGAGCTCCTTGTTCTTTTCGAAGGCGATCTTTTGGTCTTCGGTCAAGACCGAGTAGCACAGCTGCTTCGTCTCTACGGGGGAGAGGCCGGGAAGCTTGAGTGGAACCACCTGCCCGTCGATGCGGAGCAGCGGCGGCGAGCCGGTGGTGATATGCATGTCGCTGGCGCCCTTCTCGATCATGGCGCGCAACAGCTGGTGGAGGTTGACTTTGATGCCTTCTGCCGAACCGTTCATAGTCGAGTTCCTCGGTCCGACATCTCAGTCCGACATCGTGACCCGCAGCACTTCAGCGGGGGTGGTGACCCCTTCCAGCATCTTGCCGATGCCGGCGGCGCGCAGCGTCTTCATGCCCGCTTTGATCGCGCTCTGCTTGAGCTCTGCGGTGGAGGCGCCCTGCAGTACCGCTTCTTTGAGATCGTCCGTAAACTTCATGACTTCGTAGAGCGCCACGCGGCCTTTGTAGCCCGTGTTGTTGCAGGTGGGGCAACCTACGCCTTGATACACCTTGGCGGTCTTCAGCTGGTCTTGCGGTACTCCGAGCTCGATCAAAGACTCGGGGTCTACCTCCACCTCTTGTCGACAGTCGCTGCAAATCCGGCGAGCCAGGCGCTGCGCCAGCACCAAGTTGACGCTGGCCGTGATCAAAAAGGGTTCCACGCCCATGTTGAGCAAACGAGAAATGGTGGCAGGAGCGTCGTTGGTGTGCAGCGTCGAGAGCACCAAGTGCCCGGTGAGCGCCGCTTTGACCGCGATTTCGGCCGTTTCGAAATCGCGGATCTCGCCGACCATGATGATGTCCGGGTCCTGGCGCAAGAACGAGCGGAGCGCCATCGCGAAATTCAACCCGATGTCGTCGTGCATCTGCACTTGGTTGATGCCGTGCAAGTTGTACTCGACCGGATCTTCGGCAGTGCTGATGTTCACCTCGGCCTTGTTGAGCTCGCTCAGCGCGGAGTACAGCGTGGTGGTCTTGCCCGAGCCGGTGGGACCAGTGACCAGCACCATGCCCCATGGTTGATGGATGGCCCACTTGAAGTCCTCCAGTGGCTTTTCTTCGAAGCCCAGCTTGGTCATGTCTAGCTGGAGGTTGCCCTTGTCTAACAGGCGTAATACGATCTTTTCACCCCAAATCGTGGGCATGGCCGAGACGCGAAAGTCCATCTCGCGGCCTTTGCCCAGCTTCAACTTGATGCGCCCGTCTTGAGGTAGGCGGCGCTCGGCGATGTCGAGCTGGCTCATGATCTTGATGCGGCTGACCAGCGCATTCTTGAGCTTGAGCGGCGGCGTCATTTCTTCGTGCAGCACGCCGTCGATGCGGTAGCGCACACGTAGCCGTTTTTCGTAGGGTTCGAGGTGAATGTCGCTGGCGCCTTTGCGAATCGCGTTGAGCAAGAACACGTTGACCAGTCGCACGACTGGGGCATCTTCGCTCTGGCGTTCTAGCTCTAGCGCGTTGATGTCTTCTTGTTCGCCGGTGAAATCGATATCGTCGTCGTCGATGTCGAAGTCGGCCATCACCTCTTCGTAAGAGGGCCCGGCGTTGTAATACATTTCGATGGCGGCTTGGATTGCCGACTCGCTGGCAACCACCGGCTCCACGTTGTATCCGCTCAAGAACTTGATGTCGTCGATGGCGTGCAAGTTGGTGGGGTCACTCATCGCTACGATGAGCGAGGACCCCGAGCGGGACACGGGAACGATCTTGTGTTTTTCGCAGACGTCTTTGCTGACGAGCTTGATGACGTCTTGGTCGATCTCGTATTCGTCCAAATTGATCGCCGGTAAGCGATACTGGCTGCTCAAGAAGTTGGTGATCTCCCCGTCGCTGATGTAGCCGAGCTTGGCCAGGGTATAGCCCAGGTTTTGCCCCGACTTCCTCTGCTCTTCTTGAGCTTGGCGAAGTTGCTGGAGGCTGATGAGCTTTTCCCTGACGAGCAGTTCACCCAATCGATTCGACGTAGCCATACTCCGCTTTTTCAAATGCTCCGTGTGCCTGCAACGCTCCGTAAATACGTATACGGTCGAACGCACAGTCTAGCAGGACGGAAAGTGCTCTCCCAGAGTCCATCGCTGCGCTAGGCCTCCTTTCTCCGACTTTCTCCGACGTAGACGACCGACCAATCGGAGCATGCTAGGTTTGCGCGCGACGATTTCCCGGGTGCGCCTCGTTTTCGCCATCGCGCAGCGTAACTTTCTGCGCAGCCAGCCGTAAAGGGCGGGCGACGCATGCGCGTGGCTTCTCGCGGTCGGCTGATGCTGCCCGGCTCGCTCGCCTGTGGGCCGGCATGTGCTTTTGACCTCTCGGCCCCGGTGCGTTAGCGCTGCATGCGGTGCCCCGTTGGCTCGACAAGCTCGCTCGTTTCTGGAGGCCGCGAGCCGCGTCTCGCGCACGGCGGGCCAGGCGCGCCGAAGCCGCCGGAGATCTGGTCGAGGCGACGCGTTTGTATTTGCAAGCCGGCGCCGGTGAGGAGGCTGCACGGGTGCTGCGGGCACGTGCCGACAGTGCCCCGGATGCCCACGAGCGCCTCGAGCTGTTGAGTCTGGCCAGGCAGCTGAGCTCGGGTGCTGCTCAGGCCGCGCTGGTGCGCCGCCACGCACTGCTGAAGTTGGACCTCGTCAAGCGTCGCATGCTGCTGTTGACCAAACCGGAGCTAGCCGAGCTTGGGCGCGAGCTCGCGAGCTCGGGGGAACACCGCATGGCGGCCGACGCGTATGGCCTATCCGGTGATCTGGAGGCGCAGACGGACGAGCTCGTCGAAGCCGGCGCCATCGAGCAGTTGGAACACGTCTTCGATGAGCACCAGCAGCGCGAGCACTTGCAGCGCGCGCGCCAGCGAATCGTGGAACGCGCGCGCGACTTGTATCAGCTGGGTCAACGGCGGGCTGCTCTGAACCTGTGTGACGACAGGCTGGCGCGGTCCGACCCGCGCCTTTCGGAACTGGGTCGTCGCATCCGAGCCGAGCGCGTGGGTCGCGAACCGGTGAGCCTGGAGTTCGAAGGCAGCATCGTACGTTTCGCTTTCGGGGAGCGCGTCACGCTGGGCCGTAGTGGGAGCAACCTGATCGTCCCTTCACCGGCCGTCAGCCGGGTTCACCTGGTCATGGAACGGCGCGACGGCGAGCCCACCATCGTCGACGTCTCGACGAACGGCACCACGCTGGGTGGGGTTCCGCTGGGCGCTGCGTTGCCGGTGCGGGAACCGCTCGAGCTCTGCTTGGGGGGCGAGGTGTTCGTCCGCTTCGAACCCGATCCGCGCTTCACGCTGCGGGTTTCTTTGCTGGACCAGACGGTGGTGGTGCCGCTGGGGGCGCTGAGCTTGAAGGCGGGTGCCATCTCGGTGGGGCCGGAGCCATGGGTGGAGCTCGAGCCTGGCCCAAGCCAGCTGTTCTTGGGAAAATGGCCGATCAGCGGGCGGGTGCAGTTGTGCCGTGGAGACGAATTTCGGCTCGCTCGCGAGGGCGACGTCGTGCTGCGGGTGGTCGAGTGAAGCGTCCGGTGTGGCTCGAGCGCTGGCTGGCTCGCAACTCGGCAATGTCAGCGGCCGAGCCAAACGCCAGCGCGTCGTTGCCGGGGGGAGCCGACCCGCTCGCGGACATTCACACAGTCACCGCCACCGACGCGGAAAGCAGTCGGCGTGCGCTGGCCGCGCTCGAGCGAGCTGCCGGAACCGAGCTCGAGCGGTCCGCGCTTTCGGCGTGTCTCACGGCTCACGCCAGGAAGGCCGCACCGAGCTCGCTCTCGATCGCGGCTGCCAAGCTGTTGTTCCAGCGCGGCGAGTCCGCCGAAGCGGTGTCGTTGCTCGAGGGGTTGCCCGAGCCAGAGGCTTGGTCGATGCTGGCCGAGTTTTACGCAGAGAGCGGGCAGGGGGCTCTGGCCAAGCCATGGCTCGAGCGGGTCGTAGCGCGCGACATCGACGCCCCCGGCGCTCTCGACAAGCTTCGCGAGCTCAGCCATCAAGAGCGGGAGCGCCCACTCGTCGACCAGATCACGCTGTTGAGCGAGCATGCGCCCAACACCACCCTCAGCATCGTGCGCGAGATCGGCCGCGGCGGCGCGGCGACCGTGTACGAAGCCTTCGACGGGGTCTTGCAGCGTTCGGTGGCGCTCAAGCTCTACCATCACCCCCAGCAGATGCGACAGCACCTGCTGCGCGAGGCCCGCATGGCCGTGCGCCTCGCCGGGCCGCACGTGATTCGGCTGTTCGATGCGGACCCCGAGCGCGGGTGGATTGCCATGGAGCTGGCTTCGCGCGGGACCCTCAAAGAGCGGCTCACGAGCGACGAGGGCGGAGCCTCACCGATGCTGGCCTGGCTCTTCCCGCTGGTCGAGACCCTGGCGCGGATCCACGACAGTGGACACGTGCACGCCGATCTCAAGCCGGCCAATGTCTTGTTTCGAGCGGACGGTTCCGTCGTGTTGAGCGACTTCGGCCTCGCGGTACCCATAGGGGCGGAGCACCACGGCGCTAGCCCCGGTTACGTCTCACCCGAGCGGGCCGCCGGCGCCAGCGCCGCTCCAAGCGACGACGTCTACGCCCTGGGATGCCTTCTCGAGCAGGTGCTCGAACGCGAGCCCGCCCAGCAGCAAATCTGGGCTCCGGTCGCCCAGCAGCTGCTTTCCCCAGACAGGCCGGTAGCAGCGAGACAAGTACTGGCCCTGTTGCCGGCCAAAGGCTAAGAACCCGGGGTTCGCAGTGGCGCCCCTCGGCTTGCTTGACGCACGGCGGCCGGGACCCATACTGTGTCGTAATTCTTACATCGGATAACTCAAGTTTAATTCAACGTGCAAAAGGTGCTGCAGAATGGCCAAGACGTATACGGACCTGTTCGGTGAAGTGAAGGGCAGCGTCAAGCTCGTGTCCCTCGAAGATCTGAAGCAGCGCCTGGAACGCAAAGAGCCAGGGCTTACGCTGGTCGACGTGCGCGAGAAAGACGAGTTCCGGGGTGGCTTCATCCCGGGCGCGATTCACCTGCCTCGGGGGTTTTTGGAGATGCAGGCCGAGCAGAAGCTGCCAGACAAGAACGCGAACATCGTCGTGTACTGCGCCGGCGGCACGCGCAGCGCCTTCGCCGCGAAGAGCCTGCAGGAGCTCGGCTACACACGCGTCGAGAGCGCCAACCCAGGCTTCGTGCGCTGGAAAGACCTGAAATACCCCGTCGAGACCCCACCGAGCTTCACCCCCGCCCAGCTCGATCGCTATTCGAGGCACCTGATGTTGAGCGAGGTCGGCGAGAAGGGCCAGGCCAAGCTTTTGAACTCACGCGTGCTCTTGCTCGGAGCCGGTGGCCTGGGTGCGCCTGCGGCGCTTTACCTGGCTGCAGCGGGCGTCGGCACCTTGGGCTTGGTCGATGCCGACGTGGTCGACGCGTCGAACCTGCAGCGCCAAATCATACACGCCACCTCACGGCTCGGTGTACCCAAGGTCGACAGCGCCGAAACCATGTTGGTGGACCTCAACCCAGACGTCAAAGTGATCAAGTATCGCGAGCGCCTGTTGAGCGACAACGTGGAGCGCATTCTCAGCGACAAATGGGACGTGATCGTCGACGGCTGCGACAACTTCCCGACGCGCTACCTGGTCAACGATGCCTCGATCTTTCACAAGATCCCCGTCGTGCATGGCTCGATTTTTCGCTTCGAAGGCCAGGTCACGACGTTCATGCCCTTCGAAGGGCCGTGCTACCGCTGCCTGTATCCAGAACCACCGCCGCCGCATCTGGCCCCGTCGTGCGCGGAGGCCGGTGTGCTGGGCATCTTGCCGGGCTTGGTCGGAATTCTGCAAGCGACCGAAGCCATCAAGCTGATTCTGGGGCAGGGCGAACCCCTGGTCGGCAGGCTGCTCACTTACGACTCGCTGGGGATGAAGTTTCGCACGCTGAAGCTGCGGCGCGACAAGCACTGCCCAGCCTGCGGCGAGAATCCCACCATTACCGAGTACATCGACTACGAAGGCTTCTGCGCGGGCTGAGCGGGAATGCCTCGAAGGGCTCGGGGGGGGCTGTCACAAGCGCCGCTGCCCGCGCCGCCGCCCGAGCGGGGGTATCGCAGCGTGAAAGCTGGATCAGTGGTGCTGATTTAGGTCAGATCGCGCATAGCCCCGGCCGCCCCGACGTTGCCCGAGCCCCTCCGCAGCCTGGCCAGGGTGCCCGGCCAGGGCGCCCCCATGGGGGCGAAGCTCCACGTGCCAGGCAAGGAACAGAGCGGAGGTGAATGGGTCAGCGGATGATGTCGTCGATGATTTCGCCGCAGTTGGTGAAGGCTAGATTCGTTTCGATGCGAAAGTTCGATTCATCGGTGTGGCGCTCGGCGTGGAACAGGTCCAGCGGGTACATGCCCCCGACTTCGATGTTCAGGTGCTCGGCTTCGTCGTCGATGTCGATGGTCCTGGACAGCTCGGAATGCAGTCCGCCCAGGTCGATGGCGAGTTTGCCGTTGATGAATACCCACAAGTCATCGTCGCCCGTGAACGTGAAGGTCTCTCCGCCCTTGTACACGAAGGCCGTGTGGACTTCGGTGGTGAAGTGGAAGTTGTGACGTTCGCCTTCGTTGCCGAAACCGACGTCGTCGATGGGGAAAAACTCGCCGCTGTGGAAGGTCAAGACGTCGCCGTTGGGCTCGAAGCTGAACGAGACGGCGTAGGCCTGATTGACACCGTCGGTATTGCGATACCACTGATCGAAGTTACGCCGCGTCGTGGTGTACACGTGCTCTTCGTCCACGTATACCGGCTTTCGGTCGCTGCCTAGCTCGGCTTCTACAATGCCTTCTTCGCCTTGACCGGTGAAGGTCTCGAAGTCCGGGTGTCCACCGTCTTCGTCCCCGCGCTTGAAGTCGCGAACCACTCCGACGATGGTCGTGCCGCACCCGCCCGTCGCGTTCGTGCCCCCCGAGCCGCCGGTGGAACCGTCGCTGGGCTCGCCAAGCTTGTAGCCACCGAATTCGGTGGCGGTGAAGCCTTCAGGCAACATGTACGGTCCGCCTCCGGAGCCGCTGGCGTGGCCGGTGCTTGTCACGGTGCTTCCGTTGCCGCTTCCGTTGCCGCTTCCGCTTCCGATACTGATCCCGTTGCCTGCCGCCATGGCCGGCGGGATGCCTCCGTTGCTGCCGCCACCGCCAGCATTGCCGTCGTCATCGTTGGATGAGCAGGCGAGTGGTAGGAGCAAGAGGGCTACGAGGCATAGATGTCGCAGGCTGGACGGTGCGAGATCGAACAGTGAGACGGTGTCGTATAACCTGTGAAATGCGAGCCGCGGCATATTCGATCGTGCCATGACTCTAGGTTCGTGGCTCAGGAGACAGGCGAGCTAGTGGTCGCTGATGGTGCTCTGCGCGGGAGTCGACCGCTGCAGTTCGAGTGCGGCCGGCATGCGGTTTCGGGGTGGCTGACCCCGGTCTGGCCGGACGGCCGCGCCAAGAGGGGCGAAAACGCCACGCCCTTGGCGGGCAATGGTTCGATAATTCGATAAAACGCCGAGGAGCGTAAGCACGAGGGTGAAAACCCGTTTCCTGTTCGTCTACACTCACGGGCCACTGCGGCCACCATGGTCGCCACCCGTCTCTTGAGTCTCTTGAAGGGAGCGAAGGAATGTATCTACGCACGCATCTGCTACTGGCACTCACCTCGACCGGCGTCGCTGCGCTGAGCCTGGGATGTGGTGGCGACGAAAAGCAAGCCAACATGGCGCCGCAACCGGTGCAGTGCCCACCCGGTCAGTACTTCGACGGGCAATACTGTCAGTACCAGAACCAACCCCCGCCGGGTCCCGCTCCCGCGCCAGCGCCAGCGCCAGCACCAGCGCCGACGGAGGCGACATCGGGCACGACCAACACGCCAGTGGGTGGCGTTCACGAGAGCAAAGCCGGTCCCAATGCCACGCCGCTCGATCCCAATGCGGCAGCGGCAGCCACCGCGCTTCTGACGCCGCTGGCACAGCAGCACATGGTGGCGGGCTCCAAAGCCGTCGGCTCGGCGGTAGCGGGGCAGTTCCAGCAAGGGCAATCACTGCAGCAGCAGATCCAGATGCAGCCCGGAAAGTGCTACACGATCGTCGCCGCTGGGGCGCCGCCGGTGACTGAGGTGAATATCCAGCTCACACCCGCCATCCCTGGCGTGAATATTACGGCTGCCGCGGATCAAGACACCGGCGCCACCGCCGTCATCGGCAAGAAGCCGAATTGCTTCAAGTGGGCACTGCCGGCACCGGGACCGATGAATCTGATTCTGTCGGTGTCGGGAGGCAGCGGCGTCGCCGCAGCCCAGGTCTACGAAAAGTAGACTGGTTCCGAGCGCGACCTGACCCGTTCCCGGGACTGGTCGCGCTCGGCCTGCATTTGCGCTTGGCCTGCATTTGCGCTTGGCCTGCATTTGCGCTTGGCC
>CBFGRJ010000056.1:0-26136 GCA_965651135.1 uncultured Myxococcales bacterium | reverse complement strand
CGAAGGCGCCACAGCCATCACTCGCGAAGATCTCCTGGCGCTGCTCGAGTGAAGCTTTGCCGCTCGGGCCGACTTGCGACCGCTCGGATTTCGACGCATCCTCGCCTGACCTATGACCGAGCCCACAGCCACCGCCAAACCCAGAGACGACGCCGCGGCGCCCAACTTCATCGCAGACATCGTCGACGAGGACCTCAGGACCGGCAAGCACCAGGGCCGAATTGCCACGCGCTTTCCGCCGGAGCCGAACGGGCGTCTGCACATCGGGCACGCCAAGGCCGTGTGCATCAATTTCGAAATAGCGGCCAAGTCACCGAAGGGCACCTGCAATCTGCGATTCGACGATACGAATCCCGTGGCAGAAGACGAAGAGTTCGTTCAGGCCATCCAGGAGGACGTGCGCTGGCTCGGCTTCGACTGGGGAGATCGCCTGTTTTTCGCCTCGGACTATTTCGAGCAACTCTACGACTATGCCGTCCAGCTGATCGAGAAAGGCAAGGCCTACGTCGACGATCAGCCGCTCGAAGCGATTCGCGAACAACGCGGCAGCTTCTACAAAAAGGGTATCGAAAGCCCGTATAGAGAGCGGCCGCGCGAAGAGAGCCTCGATCTTTTCCGGCGCATGCGCGCCGGCGAGTTCGCGGACGGAAGCCGGGTGCTCAGGGCCAAGATCGACATGCAATCGGGCAACTTGAACATGCGCGACCCGCTCATGTACCGTATTCGTAGGGTCCCGCATCACCGCACGGGCGACAAGTGGTGCATTTATCCCATGTACGACTACGCGCATCCGGTTTCGGATGCGATCGAGGGCATCACTCATTCATTGTGCAGCCTCGAGTTCGAGGATCATCGCCCGCTATATGATTGGTTCATCCGTGAGCTCGGGTTCGATCCCGGGCCACGCCAAATCGAGTTCGCCCGCCTGAACCTGACCTACACCGTGCTCAGCAAGCGGAAGATCATCAAGCTGGTAGACCTGGGCAAGGTTTCGGGCTGGGACGATCCACGCATGCCCACGCTATCGGGCATGCGCCGGCGCGGCTTTACTCCGGAAGCAATCCGCGCCTTCTGCGACCGCATCGGAGTCGCCAAACGCGATGGCGTGGTGGATATTGCGCTCTTGGAGCACACCCAACGAGAGGATCTCAACGCGCGCTGCCCGCGCGTGATGGCCGTACTCAACCCTTTGAAATTGGTGATCGAGAACTTGCCGGAGGACTACTCCGATAGTTTCGAGGCCATCAATCACCCCGAATATCCGGAGCGCGGGACCAGACTCGTCCCCTTCTCGCGCGAGATCTATATCGAGCGCGACGACTTCGCGGAAGTGCCCCCCAAGAAGTGGTTTCGGTTGGCCCCGGGCAGCGAAGTCCGCCTCCGGTACGCCTGTCTCGTGACCTGCAAGACCGTCATCAAAGATGCGCAGGGCAACATCACCGAGTTACGCTGTGAATGGGACCCGGAGTCACGCGGTGGCATGCCGAAGGATGGGCGCAAAGTGAAGGGCACCTTGCACTGGGTCTCGGCCAAACATGCTTTGCCCGCCGAGGTCAGGTTGTACGATCGCTTGTTCCGCTCCGAATTCCCCGAAGACGAAGAACACGGCGGTTTTCTGGAGCAAGTCAACGACGAGTCGCTCAAAATCGTCACCGGCGCCATGCTGGAGCCGAGCTTGGGCAACGCCACGGTGGGAGACCGCTACCAGTTCGAACGCCTGGGCTACTTCACCGTGGACACCGACAGCAGCGCCAACAAGCTCGTGTTCAATCGAACGCTCGAGCTACGAGATACCTGGGCCAAGGTGGCGGCAAAGGGGTGACCCGGTGTTGCGGGCTCAGTGCCAGGCCTGAGCGACGCGGACGGGCGCACCCGTGCGATCGTGCTCCCGCAAGAGCTCCATGGCGCGCGCGACGCACGGGCTGCAGGAAGCAT
Source organism: uncultured Myxococcales bacterium (assembly GCA_965651135.1). Lineage (GTDB taxonomy): Bacteria > Myxococcota_A > Polyangia > Polyangiales > Polyangiaceae > JAICQQ01. The sequence goes on along the minus strand of CBFGRJ010000056.1, from coordinate 24,201 downwards.
AACGGGACCCGTGTTGGCACCGCAGGTAGCGCGCCGAGATTGGACTGCGCGTGAACTCGTCGGGATCGATGTGTCGACCGCAGGCAACACAATGAATGTGCGCGTGCGAATGGGCCGCTGCTGCGTTACCCGCTGCTGCTTTGCGCTCCCGACGCGTGAGGCGTTTCTGCCGCTTCATGGCTCTCCGTGTAGCGCGGGCCCAGCGCTCGGCACAACGACCATTCGGGCTTGTCGAACGGCACCCCGCCGACAGCGGCCCACTGGCCAGTAGCCACAAACTGGGCCACCGGGTCGAGCGCGCAGTAACCCAGCCTTCGATGCGACCGCGGATAGGCTGGGCTGTATTGCTGACGCTCGGGACCCATGGTTGCGACCCAGGGCAACCACCACAAGAGCCAACCGAACCAGCGGCGACGGTCGCCGACGACGACGCCTTGACCTACCGGTCGCGACAGCTCTCGCTGCGAGCCCGCGCAGCGATCGCGCGCCTCGAGGAGCCCATGCCGCCCCTCACCCGCTTCAAGCCCAGAGGTTGTCCCGACCAGGACATTCTGGCTCGGTCGCCCGAGCAGGAGGAGCGAACGTTGAGCCTGGCGGTACACGACGCTCGCTACCAGGCGGAGAGTCTACTGCCGCTCGCCGTAACCGAGCGGCTTCAGAGCCACGACGGCGCGCGCTTGCTGCGTTTTTACGAACCGGAGCCGTCGGCACTCGGAGACCCGCTCGAACGCCTGTTCAAGTCGGAAGCAGATGCGAACGCCGCGGAGCGGGAGATAGCAGCGCTCGAGCGGCGTCAATACAAGGGCGTCTTTCATATCACGCTGTTCAAGAAGCCTCATTTGATCCGTAAGAAGAACAAGCGCTCGAGGGAGTGGACGCGCGGTGTTTTGATGACATGGCTAGGGATCTACGCGATCGATACGAGCGAGCTCTTGTGCCAGGTCGAGGTGACGAGCATCAACGACGTCAACGAAGCACCCATTACGATTCGCTTGCGGGCCGACACACAACAGAAGCTCGTGCGAGAGCTCACCGAGCAACTCATGGAAAAGAGCCAGCACGCGTTGACTTCCGTGTCACGTGTGCTCGCGCTGCCCGAGATGGATGGGGCCGCTGCTGACTCGCGCCTCAGCTTTGCCGAGCGCGCTCAGCCACCGGGCATGCAATAGGTTTTGCGCTGACTGCGTTCCGGATCTTTACCGCAGAAGTACCCCTCGCAGCAGTCGTCGTCCGACATGCACTCGGTGGCGCACTCGTCTACCGCGTTATCGCTGGGGTTGTCGGTCGGGTCCGGTGGAGGCCCTTCGGCCGCGTCCGCATTCTTCTCGTACTCTTCGAGCGTCAGTGCGGAGGGGTCGGTCTTGGGTTGACTCCCGCTGCACGCTGAGAAACCCAAAACCGCAATCAATGTGGCGATGCTGATGCCTCGCATTCTGGCAATATAACAAAAGGTCATCGAATCTACGAGAATTCGGCAGCTGACGCGTGCCGCGAGCCCTCGGGCCGAGGAGCAGCCAGCCGCGCCTTGGGGGCCCGAAGGGGACAGCCTATCCACCACCACCCTGCTACAATCCGGCTAGAAATGAGCGCATCCGCCGCAAAGCTCGCGACACGGGTCATCGGCTGGCAGCTGACGTTTTCCGCGGCCACCGCCGGCGTGCTCGCCATGCTTTCCTCGTTTCTGCTGCTGCTATCTGGAGCGGCCGCCATCCAGAGCGCGATAGCCGTCTCCGCAGCCGTACTGGTGGGGGGAACCCTAGCGGCGGCGCACAGCTGGTGGCTCGCCTGGCGGCGCCGCTACTTGCTGCGCGCGCTCTCGGTGGGTTCGCGTGATATCGACCAGTTCGAGCTGCCCAAGCTGAACGACGACCCCTGGCGCATCGTCAACGCGTGGACCGCGGTGACCCTGGTTTCGTTGGTGCTGTTCACGACGGTATGGCGGCCGATCATCATTGCCCCCACGACCGGTCTGACCCTGGGTCTTTTGGGCTCGGTGATCGTTGCCACGGCCGCGCTGCCCCTGCTGGTCTTGGTGCGGGGCGCGTTCTTGAGCGCGCTCGAGACGGCGCCCCCGGAAATCATGCGCGAAATCATCGAGACAAACGAGCGTATGGGGCGCTTGCGGGGTCGCATCTCGCGGCGACTGCTCGCCGCGCTGGCCACTCCGGTACTCTTTCTTTCCATTGGCTCGGCCCTCATCGCCAACGCGCACCTGCGAGAAGCGGACGAACGCAACCGCGAGGAGTCGGCACGGGCTCTGGCCCGGGCGGTGCTGGAACGCGTTCCAGGCCCCATTGCGGACGCGGGTCTCGGCCAGGCCCTGCAACAGGCCGAACGCTTGGGTTTCAATGCCCGCGTTCACCATCAAAAGGCCGACTACCTGGTGTCACGGCAAACCGAAGGCAGAGTCAGCCTGGTCGCCCCTCTGGACGCCGGCAGCGCGGAAGTCCGGTTTCACGGCTCGACCGTCAGCGTGTTGGGAACGGAACCTTTCATCATCGCCATCCTGGCCATCGCCGCGGCGGCGTCCATCGGCATCGTTCTGGCGCGCATGCTGAGCAACGATCTCAGAACCGCGAACCTGGGCGTGCGCACGCTCGGCACGGACGCCGCGCTCGAAGGGACCAAAGTGATGAAGCCCGCCCAGTTCTGGGCCGTCGCGGAGCTGGGGCGTGCCATCGAGCTTTTGGCTCAGCGCTTCCGACAGTTCGCGCGCGCCCAGGAGCGGTCCATCGAGGCCAAAGAGTCGGCGACTCGCATGCGCGGCTTGTTCTTTGCCAGCGTCAGCCACGATTTGAAGAGCCCGCTGAATGCGATCTTGGGGTTCGCAGAGCTGGTCCGACGCAGCGAACAGCTCACGCACGGGCAGCTCGAAAGCTTGGATCTGATCGTGAGGCGCGGTCGTGAGCTACTGGCGTTGATCGAGACGATTTTGGATGCGGCACGCGTGGAAGCCGGGCAGCTGACGCTCGTCAAAGAACAAGAACGCATCGAAGATCTGATCGCCTTTGCTATCGAAAAAGGCAAAGATCTGAGCGCCGACAGCGACGTCATCGTGCTCAGCGAGATATCCGACGGCATCCCGAGGCTGTATTGCGACCGGACACGTTTGGCTCAAGCACTGGCCACCTTCATCGGCCATGCGCGTCGATCGGCGGTAAGGCCGAGCATGCGTGTGCGAGCGGGCGTGCGCTTACCCACGCAGCGGCCCCAACCGACTTTGTACAAACAAAAGCTACGTATCGATATCGAGGTTCCCAGTCCGCGCTTCACCGCGCAAGAGCTGGAGGCCATGCTGAACCCCGAACGTCAACCAGGCCAGCACCGCGGCTTGGCATTGGGGCTACGCCTGGCGCGCTCCATCGTCGAGCACCATGGCGGGCGCGTGCGCGTGACGGGCCGCACGGTCACGGAACCGGCTTTCTTGGTCGAGCTCCCGTTGAGCTAGCTCAAATTCGCTCCAAGAACGCTTCTTCGATGCTCCTATAGTCGGCAGTCACGTCGAGCCTGGCGAGCACCGAATAAAAGCCGAATTGCAGCCGATTCATGAACACCATGCTCGGCGGCAGCGGAATGAAACTGTTGTCCTTGGCGAACATGGCCTTCTTCAGCTCTTGAATCTGCTGCACGAGCTCGGTCACGTAAGGGCGAGTGATATGAAACGGCGAATGGAACAAAGGGTCGAAGCAGCGGCGCGTATACGCGAGCGCGAGCCGCTGATAGCTGCCTCCCTTGAGACCCAAAAGCTCGATGATGCGTTGCTCGAATTCCTTTTCGTCGCGCTTGAGCGCTGCATGATGGACGCGGCGTGACCGCAACAGTTGCACTTCGCCGATCGGCTGAACGCAACCGAAATCGAGGAAAGTCACGGAACCGTCCGGGTGGAACAGGTAGTTCCCCGGGTGGGGATCGGCATTGAAAAAGCCCCCTACCAGGTAACCCTTGAAGACGAACCGCCACAGGGTCTCGGCGTAGCTCTTTCTGAGGTCTGCATCGAGCTCCGCCGCCTGCTCCAGATCCGCTCCACGCACGAACTCGGAGGTGAGCACCCTGCGGCTGGAGCGGTCGTCGATCACCAGCGGAACCCGAATCATGGGATCGCCGGCGTGCACGTTGCCGAAATAACGCTGGCGCTCGGCTTCCAACGTGTAATCCAGCTCCTCCCGAAAACGCTGTCGCACCACATCGAACACGGCGCGGGCGTTCATGACCCGGGGCCCAAGCGCAGACACCAGCGCCTCGATGATGCCAGCGTTGTTCAAGTCGCTTTCGATGGCTTCGTCGATGCGGGGATGCTGGACCTTGACCGCTACCTCGCGTCCGTCCAAAAGCCGTGCCCAGTGCACCTGTCCGATGGAAGCGCTGGCAATGGGTGATTCGCCGAACTCCGCGAACAGCTCGCCGATCGGAGCACCCAGCTCCCGCTCGATCATGCCAATCACGGCTTCTTTGCTGCTGGTGGCGGCATTTTGCTGCAACGGCCGCATGGCTTTCTCGAACACCTCGCGCTGCCCCTCGGGCAGAAAGCCGTCGACGTAACTCATCATCTGTCCGACCTTGGTGGCCAAGCCGCGCAGCGTACCCAACACCTCGGCGGCCCGCTCCGCAGTCGACGTGGAGCGGGTGGACAAGAGCACCGCTGCACCCGTGCGTGCGCCCACCCCCGCCATACGGACCAACCTTCCCAAACGACTGACTGGCATTCGGCGCTCGGGCATGACACGGCACTATGTAGCCCGAATCTCGAGAGCGGAAGCAAAAATGTCGCCCGCGCGCGGTGGTTGCCCGGCGTCGAAAGCCGAGATTGCCCGAGAGGCCAGGGAGTTCTAAGGTTCGGCAATATGCCGAAGCGCGATTTTCTTGCGGCGACGCTCGGACGCCTTCCAGGCTGGGGAACCCTCGTCGCGCCACTCTTCTGCAGCAGCTGCCTCGTCGCCTCCCCTCCGGATCTCGAAGATCCTCGGCAGACACGCCCCTTCATCTATATGCTGCGGGTCCAACCTCCTACGGTGGAGCCCATCCTGATCGAGTTTACGAGCACGGGACCCAAGCCCTCGCGTGTCAATTTTTCGATTCCGTTCCAGAGCGAAGATCTGGGCGAGCGTGTGGTCGTGGAGCCGCATCTTTACGGTGAAAACGGTTACGTCGGCCGATTGCAGGGAACCCGCGTGCCACCCTCGGACTTCAACACGCTGCGGACCGCAAACCTTTCGTGGGACCCGAGCTCGGTACGAGTGCCAGGCTGCTACCGGCTCGTTGCCATCCTCGCTCACGAGAGCAGCTTCAACGACGAAGTCACGGACGGCTTCGTCAAGGAGGACCGCCAGGACGATTCGGAGTCGATCAGCTGGCTCGCCAACTTCTACGACCAACAAGAAAATGCCGACAAGCTGGAGAATTGTCCGCGCATCGGCGATGTAGACTAGCCCGCACGACCCAACACCACGTGAACGGCCACCTCCGAGCCCGCGGGGTGCGCTGGAATCGAGTTGCCCGCGGTAGGAGAGCCGTTGACCCTGAGCTCCTTTACCCCTGAGCAGACTCGCTCGGGGTTTTCGACCTTGATGCGGTACGTCGCTCCGCGAAATGTGCGTACGACCTCGAAGCCAGGCCAATCGGCAGGAATGCTGGGATCGACGATCAAGCCGTCGTAGTCTGCCCGTACGCCGAGCATGTATTGCGAGACAGCGACGAAGCTCCACGTCGCGGTGCCCGTAAGCCAGGAGTTTTTCGCCTTTCCGAACTGGGAGGGATGCTCTTTGCCGACGATGAACTGGGAGTACACGTAAGGCTCCATGCCGTAGTGCTCCGCGCTTTCGTTCTTGGCCGCGGGCAGGAACGATCGGTACAGCTTGTACGCATGATCGCCGCGACCCAACATGGCTTCAGCCACGACGGCCCACGTATTGGCGTGACAGAAAATGCCGGCATTTTCTTTGAGACCCTTGGGAAAGCAGGTGATGGCGCCCACCTCGGCATCGTGATCGGTGTACGCTGGATAGTTGAGCACCGCGCCGTGCTCGGTCACGAGGTACTCATGAACGCTGTCCATAGCCAACAGCAGCTTGTCGCGTTCTGCTGCTCCCGCAAGAACCGCCCAGGTCTGGCTATTCAGGAAAATCTTGCTCTGGTCGCTGCTTGCCGCGCCCAGCTTTCGCCCGCTGTCCAAAAAGCCCCTCAAGAACCAACGCCCGTCCCAAACGTGCCGGTCAATCGCCGCTCGGAGCTCTTGCTTCAAGCCGGAATAGTGCTGATGGTCGGCTCGCTCACCGAGCCGCTCGGCGAGAACGAGAAACTCGTTCAAACCTTTGAGGAACAGGAAGGTGCTGAAACTTGTCTCGCCTGACCCCTTCAAGTTCAAGCAGTCATTCCAATCGGCGGCCAACCCAAGGCACAAGCCATGGGGGCCGCGTTGGCTCCAGGAGAAATCCAACGCGCGCTTCAGGTGCTCGTAGACGCTGGCCTCCCCCGCGTCTGCATACGGCACCACTTGCCGCAAGAACTCGAAATCGGCAGTTTCTTTCAAGTATGCCGGAATCGAAATCAGCAGCCAAAGATGATCATCCGAGAACACCTCCCCCTGTCGATTGTGAGGACCTTGCTTGAACCCCAGCGGCTGCACGCCGTGCATCGCAGCCCCCGAGGAGAACTGCGCTTTCAGTAGATCCACCAGCTTGTCCTTCACCGGTCCGGCGAGACAATGCACCACGCCCAGCGTATCTTGGTTGGAGTCGCGAAAACCCATCCCATCGCGACCACCTGCCTCGTTGAAGGACGCCGATCGTGACCAATTGAACGTCGTGTGACATTGCACCTGATTCCACAGGTTCACCATACTATTGAGCTGTGAGTCGGGCGTGTTGACTCGATAAGCGGCGAGCCGCGCTTCCCAATAGTCCCTGAGGCGCGACAATTCGCGCTCCACGTTGCCCAGGTCCGAGTATTTGGCGCGGCATTCACGCCCAAAGCCCTCGGCATCACCAATACCCAAAATGTAGGCGAAGCGTAGGGTTTGACCCGGCTCGAGCACAACCTCGCTGTGCAACGCGCCGCACGGCGTGCCTCCAATTGCGATCGAATCGTCACAGCGCCCCGCTTCGACGCTGCGCGGATTTCCCTCGTGACGATACAACCCGATGAACCGATCGCGATCCGTATCGAAGCTCGCTACGGGCAAGGTGCTGGCGAAAAAACCCTTTGGCTCCCGAAACGGCCAGAGCCGAATCGAGTAGTCGACGATGGAATCTCGATATCCCATCCGACACGTGTACAAGATGTACTGGAAATTGAAGGCGTCCTGCTGGATTTCCCAGAAGCACCACTCGGCGTAGCCGAACACGTCCAGCCGCCGCCTCACGTTGGACTCGTTGCAGAGCTCGACTTCCCAAATTTCGATCGGCTCATCGAGGGGAACGAGAAACCGCGCGCGGGCTCGGATCCCCTTGTATTCGGACTCTATGCGCGTGTAGCCGAGGCCATGGGCACAGGTGCTCGTGAATTCGTCAATTGGCTTGGCCACCGGCTGCCAGGAGACGGACCAATAGTCGCCGTCGTCAGCGTCTCTTAGGTACACGTAGCGACCGGGTCGATCGGTAGGTACGCTGTTGAACCGAAAGCGCAGCAGCCTGCCCGACTTCGGAGACTCGTGAAAACCGTATCCGCTGGCGTTGTTCGAAATGATCGCGCAATAGGTCGCAGTGCCGAGGTAGTTGACCCATGAGGCCGGAGTATCCGGTCGCTCGATCACGTATTCGCGGCCTTGGTCATCGAAGTATCCGTAGCGCATAAGAAAACTCGGTCAGGACAAAGCCACGACCGGCCACGTCTAAGCAAGCACCAGTAGGGGGCGGCCTCTCTTGAATCCTGAAAATTGTCGCGCTGCTGCAAGCACGTGCCCCGTTTGGCCCACGAGGCCCTTGGGGGGCGAGGGCCCACCAGCTCGACCCGAAACCGAGCAACGGGCCGGCGCGACAGAGCGGGCGTGGACTCCCGATCCGGCCCTAGGCAGCCCTGCCCACCGAAATGCTCAGATAGGCCACAGGGGCTGCACAGGCGAGCACCTGTTCAGTATACTTGCGCTGTGCACGCCAGGGCGACAGCTTCGAGCGGTTCGTTCCGCCTTTCAAAAAGGCCGAGCTATCGAGTGTGCCTAACGGAGCGCTGCAGTATCGTGGAGCGCGGCGAGCACCTCGAAGTGTGGTTGGTCCGTTTGGGCGATACGTGGGTTCGAGCCAATGAGCATCCGGCGGCACGCGTGGAGCTCGAAACGGGTGTCGAACAAGAGCTCGAAGCTCAAGGTCCCGATGCCTCCTCGGAGCCCTGTCCGGCCGGCACTATTTGGCTAAGGCGCACTCACCTCGTGCTCGAGGCCGGCACACTCCTGGTGCAACGGCAATCTTGGCCGCGGCATCGAGCGTTGTCGGTCATGGGATACCTCATGCAAGGCATCAGCCAGAGTCAGCGCGTGGTGCAAGAGCGCGAGTTCGTGGTGCTCGGGAATTATCGCCTGGCTCCCGTAGGAAAGCTCTCGAGACAACCAGAACGACGCCGTGCCCCGAAGGCCGTAGGGCAAACGCGAAGCAGGTAGCTCTCACTTCACGTCGCGCCTACCCAAGTAGTGCTCGAGTTGGCGAACCATGGCGTCGAAGGCATCGCGAACGGCGACGTAGAGATCTTCGTGCGCATGGTCTGCAGAGTGCTCTCGGTTGACGATGAGCTCGTCGCCGGGCACGTCGACATGGACGCTCACGCGATACAGTTTGCCTTTTTTATGATGATTATGCGGAGATTCCACCACCACGTGGCATCCGGTGATGTTTTGGTAGAATCTGTCGAGCCTGCTGGCTCTTTCGCGAATTTTTGCCTCGACGGCGTCGGAGTGCGGGATTCCTCGAAACGTGACCTGCAGTTCTGTGCGCATATCCGCACCAAGAAGACTACGGTGCGCGCCCAAACTCAAGGGACGAACGACAACTAGTGGATTTCCGCAGCCGCCTTGCCCCGGTGTCTAGCGCGACGACTCGTCCGCCTCACCCCGTGAGCCCTGCTCGGCCTCGCCCAGCGCAAGCAACAATCGTGCAGCGTCCTTTTGGCGGTATCCACCGAAATCACCCCTCGCAAAAGCATCGAGAACGGGGCGAGCATCCGCCATCCGCCCCATGCGCACGAGACACAACGCTCGGTTGTAACGCGCATCGACCGCGAAGCGGCCGCCCGGCTGTTGCGCCAAGTACTTCTCGTAGCCAGCCAACGCTCTTGCCGGCTCGTCGTCCCTGAATTGAGCATGGTGGGCACGCCGGTAGACCGCGTGGGCATCATCCGACTGCGCACGACTATCGGAGGGCGCCGCGTGATCACCAGCAATCTCCGCTACGCTGGGCGCTGATAACGCCCGCGAAGCCCGAGGCGGAGACGGCGCGACGGCCGCGCGCTCAGCCACCTGTTCAGGCTCCGGCGCAGCAACTGCCTCCGGCTCCGCTGAGTCCACTCCCTGGCTCTGGTCGTCCGCATCGCGCGCCGGCGCTCGGTCGCGATGCCCGCCAAAAGCCGCCTTGCTTGTCCCAGTCTCCTCGCCATCGGGGGCCGCAGCCTGGCCGGTAGAGTCGAGCTGGATGCCCACGACGTTCAAGGCAGAAACCACGACGGCTTCGAGCTTACCCGTCACGGTGGCGAACGCGGTCGAACCCACGAACACGGCGGCCAGTGGCAACATGACCGTGAAACGGCTCCTGTGACGTCGCTTGCGTTCGTGCAAGGAGGCCATCAGACGCTCGCGCGTGAACTGTGCCCCGCGTTGCTCGTGCCCCGATTCACTCAGCGCCTTGGTAGCGTCTTTCAGCAGATCGCGAGTCATCGTACCCCTCGTTTCTCTAGGTAGGCGCGCAACTTGCGTTTCGCATGGTGCAGCCGAGTCCGCACCGTGGCCTCGGGCGCGGCCACGATGTTGGCCACCTCTCGCGAGCTTCTTTCTTCCACCTCGCACAGGACGAATGCCACCCGCTGTTCGAGCGACAGTGTGTCGAGCGCCGCACTCAACAGCTGAGCCAATTGATAGCGCTCCAACGAGCATTCGGGGTCACTTGGGCCTTGCCGCTCGGGCACGCTGGCCAGGCGATCCATGGCGGCGCGGCGGCGAGCCGCGCTGCGCACGAAGTGACGCGCATGGTTCACTGCAATCGAAATCAAAAAGGTGCGCAACGCCGAGCGCCGTTCATAGCGCCGAATCGCCTTGGGCAAGGTCAAGAACACCTCGTGCACCAAGTCCTCGGCAGCCGATGGATCACCGACGAGGCGGAGCGCAAACGCGCGAATCGCCTCGTGGTGCGCGTCGTAGACCTCTCCGACCGCTGCAGCATCGGCGCGCTCGAGCCCTCGGAGCAGCTGTTCATCCTGATCAGCCGACCCGACTATGCCCGGGTACGTCACTGAGAGATCTAATCCGGCGGCTGTCATGGGGACATCGTCTCGGGCGGCGCTACGCACAGCCTGTAGCATTCACGGGCTGAGTGCCCGGCGCGAGCACGGTTGTTCAAAAGATTTACCACCCTCCAACACCAATCCAGCTAACCTACGGATATCATTGACCTCAGAACAACTGCACGCCGCCGAACCCTCGAAAGCGCACCCCTTGGCTCCAGTCGTGGTCCAGGAGCGAAGCCTCGGCCGCTAGGCCACCGAACACAGCCAACCAGGGCACCACGGCGAACCCGAGCTGGGGACGCAGGGCAATCAACTCGCGCTGCTCATCGAGGTTTTCGATGACTTGTTCGGTTTGAACCATGGCGTCGAGCTCGACGAAGGCACGCTCGATGTCGAGATGCACGCCGACAGCCGCGCCGGGCAAGATCCTCGCTTCGGTGCGCGAGTCGCCCTCTTGCTCAGCGCCTTGGTAGCCCATGGCGAGCAGGCTGTACACCGGCCCAACGCGGAACTTCGCACCAAGGTTCGCGATCGCATGTCCAGGCGATGTCCAGAACAGCAAGTGCTGGCGACCGTTGCCCGCGATGGAGACGACGCCGAGCGATACTCCATCCACCTCCTCGGCCACGTTGACCACCCCGAGCTGCATACCGTCCACTCGGCCCCCGATATTCACGACACCCACTTGTAGCCCCGCGATCGATTCGGCAAGGTTGAACGCGGCAAGCTGTACCCCCTCTGCTGCTCCCAATGTCAGGTTGCCCGCTCCCGCAACCATCACGCCTTCGAGCGATTGGGCTAGATTGACTGCACCCCCTAGCTGTACCCCCGAAACCTCGCCGGCCACAGCGACGGCTCCAGCTACTTGGGCACCGCGCACCGGCCCTTGATGCACCCCGACTGCCCCAGAAAGGGCCATCCCATCGAGCGAACCGCTCGAATGCGCGACGGCTCCGCCGACGAGCGCACCGTGCATCTCGCCAAGCTGCTGGGCGAAAATGCCGGCCAACGCGAGTCCGTGAGTGTCACCCAGACTGAGTGTCGAGACGCCGGCAACCTGCGCGCCCGAAAAGCCGTGACTCACCCTGCTCACGAAACACGAGAGCGCCGCCCCGTTCACGCGGGCCACGTGCGAATAAGCAAGACCGAGGTCGATCACCAATTCCAGCTCATGACTGTTCGAGTAGAGCGAGTAAGGGTGAAACAGCGCTAGGTTGACCAGCTCGCGGCGAAACGCGGGAGGATTTGCAGCTCGCACACTCACTGGCGGCGCGGCCGCGGCTTTCGGAGCAGGTTCTGAAGCGGCCGCAGGTTCGCGCTCTTCTGCCTCGGGTGGTGGGGCTTGTTGCTCCGCTCGCGGGCGCAGAGCTTCGATCAGCTCTCCCGTTTCGTCGCGCACCAAATTTCCCGCCACGAGGGCCACCGTTTCCAGGCGTTTGTCGAGCTCTTGCGGCAAGCTCACGGTTCGCTCATGTCGCCGACCGTCGGTTCCCTCGTAGACCATGATCAGGTCATCGTTACCCACCGCGCTCACCCGCAGGGTCCCGACCGCCCTCGGATTGGGTTCGCCATACACGGGAACTGCTAGTTCTTGCTCGATGGAGCGCCGGACCTGGTGGGCATCGAGTTGCGCCGCCTGGGCGTCGACGACCACCAGCAAGCCCGGTGGGGCGTCGGGCTCCGCAGCCAGTGCTCCTTGGTCTGTTCCTTGGTCCGGACTTTCGAGCGCGCTGGCGGTGAGGGGTACGGCAAAAAGCCCCAGAGCCACGCCAATGGCCACGATGCGCACGTCGAGCATGATGTGCCTACGTGCCCCAGCGGGCCCGGTGCGTTCAAACTATTTGTGTCCGGCAGCCCTTCGCTAGCTTAGTAACCAAAATCCGTCGGCGTAGATTTCGGCTTCGACGGCGTTTTTGTATCCGGCTTCGGCGTAGCCGCTGGCTTCGGTGTGGCCTTCGGCTTGGCAGCAGTAGCTTTGGCGATGGGCGCTCGTTTGGGCGCGGCAGCTGCCGAGGCGGCGGGTTGGCTGTCACTCGTGGACTCGGGGGTGGCGGTCTCGACCGGTGCCGTCGAAGGCGCGACGGCGCGCGCCCCCTCCGGCTTCGCCGTCACGGGTTCGCGGGCTACGGCCGGAGCTTCCGACGTCGTGGAGTCTTTGGTCTCTGCCGCAGTCTTCTTCCCCGTGGAGTCGACCTCCGCCGCCGCGTCTGCCTCGTTCGTCGAGCCCATCCAATGGAAAGCAGCCAATAGCGCGCCGCCGAGCAACACGCCTCCCAGCGCGAGCGCCGCAATCATAGGTGCCGCCGATTTCTTGGGAACCGTCACGTCGGCGCTTGTGTTGGCCCAGTTCGCGGCTGTATCGACCGACCCGACTCCGGCCACTGAACCGGGCGCGGGCGCGCGACCAGCGTCGGCGCCGTAGACCGATGTTGCACCCCAGAGGTACCCATCCAGCGCTTGCATCAAGACAGCTGCACTGGCGAACCGGTCATCCAACTCACGGGCCATTGCTCGGTTGACGATGGCCACGAACCTTGGATCCAAGTCAGGAACGACCTCCGTCAGCTTGGGTGGTTCGCTCAGCACGATCTTGAACATAAGCTCGTTGAAGGTGTTGCCGTCGAAGGGCACTCGGCCGGTGACGGCTTCGTACATGATGACACCGATGGCATACACGTCGCTGCGAGGATCGACCTGGCTGGAGCCTTTCGCTTGCTCCGGCGACATGTAGTACGGCGTTCCCATCACCGCTCCGGTGCGAGTCATGTTCATATCGCTACCCAACGCGCTGAACTTGGAGATGCCGAAGTCGATGATCTTGACGAAGTCGGGGCGTCCGGCCTTTTCGCGCAAGATGAAGATATTGTCCGGCTTCAGATCACGGTGGATGATGCCCGCGTTGTGAGCCGCTTGCAGGCCCTTGAGAGCCTGGCACATGAGTTTGGCTATTTGCTCGGGGCTGAGCCGCCCTAGCCGCTCGATCCGCTGCGACAGAGGTTCGCCGTCGAGGTACTCCATGACCATGTAGCGATCGCCGTTTTCGAGCCGACCCAAATCGAGGACTTCTAGAATGTGGTCGCTCCCGATACGACCCGCCGCTTGTGCCTCACGCTCGAACCTCAGCAAGGCCTGCTCGTTCTGAGTGGCAGCAGCATGCATGACTTTGATGGCCACGCGCCTGGCGATGAGGGTGTTTTCGCCCTCGTATACGGACCCCATGCCGCCTTCTCCAATCAAGCGGACGATGCGGTACTTGTTGTCGATGATTTGTCCTGGCGTCAGGGACATGGGCAAGCATTCCGTTGGAGGTTTTCGAGGCGGGTCACCATGCTACAACGCTCGTCTGAGTCTCGCATGCTTTTGTGCGCGGAGCTTGCCATATACGCAGGCTTGGACGACTACCCGCATGCTCATTCTCTGCCACTTGCGCTCACACTCCCAGTCGGCCGTCCCCTCCTGCTGCATTTTCCGGCCGATCTTCTGGCTGGCGACGGGTCCGGCGAGCCGCTTCGAAACTGACCACACACATCCAGACCAGAGCCAGCAGTGTCGCGACTTTTTGGGAACGCGGAAGCCACTCCGACGAAGGCGCACTCCACACGTACTCGCGGGCGTACTGAATCAGGGAAATCAACGCAGCAACCAGCAGCGCGATCCCAAGCGCCAGCGAGCGCTGCGAGCGCACCTGCTCTCGCAGCACGCCGATCAGGGTGCCGATCACCGCCAAGAGCCCTGCGGGCCCAGCGACGAGCACCGTCGTGCCATGCAGTCGTGGAAATAGACCGTTGGATACGACGGATACGAATGCCAAACCCAATGCGGAGGCAACGCCGAGCGAGGAGACGAGCACGCCAAGCCGACGCCTCGTCGGAAACAGGCCCGGAGCGACCAAGAACAGCGCGGCAATCGCCACGGCAAGCGTGAGCATGGCAGCCTGCGCAAGACTCGGTGCCAGCAGATTCGGTTGCCCGTTGTATGCCCGTTCACGCAACAGGTCGCACCAGAAATTGTGCCAAAAGTCGTAGCCTGGTTCGCCTCGAGCCCAGATATTTCCGCCAGGATAATGCGCCATGGCCAGCGCCATGAGCACCACGAACGCACCCAGAGAGACCCAAACGACGATGCTCAGGCCAGCCGCCGCGCCTCTTTTTCTTCCCCACTCGCCCACTCGGGCCTGGGTAGGGGGCTGCTCGGACGCAGGAGTATTGCGCATCGACAGCATCGAGCGCGGGTCTCGTGCGGGTCCGGGCGCGTGAAGGGGCACTACGCAGTTAGGATTGCCTGGTGCTGCCGCTCAGGCAACTCGCCACGCGAAAACCTGCTCGAGCGCTATTTTAGGCGGCTTGGGTTCAGGGTAACGTCTGCGCCGTGGTTTTGAAGAACTTCACCTCCCGTGGCCAACGAGCCGTGCCCCTCGAACTAGTCCGACTTCGTGACTTCGGCGAGTGGCACTCCGGGCAGTCTGCCATCGTGCAGCGCTGGCTGAAGCAAACTGGGTTCACACCCGGAAGCGGGCGACACGCCTTGTTGCCGTCGAGCTCGGGTGAACTGGCCAAGGTCGTAGCCGTGATCAACAACCATCCCAATCTGTGGGACTATGCGCGCTTGCCGCGAGCGCTCCCGGCGCGCACCTTCTCGATCGACACCGACACTGCGCCGGAGCAAGCCAACGATATCGCGCTGGGGTGGGCGCTGGGGACCTACATCTTCACACGCTACAAGAAATCGGATCAGACGTTCGCCACATTGTTCTGGCCGCCCGCCGCCGACAAAGCTCGGGTGAGTCGGCTGGCAGAAGGCGTGGCCCTGTGCCGTGACTTGATCAATACGCCCGCAAGCGACATGGGCCCTCAGGAGCTGGCTGCTGCCGCCGCCAAGTTGGCAGCTCAACACGGCGCCAAGTGCACCACGATCGTCGGGCAGGAGCTCTTGAAGCGAAACTATCCCGCGATTCATGCAGTGGGCAGAGCCTCCAACCGTGCGCCGCGCTTGGTCGACCTCCGCTGGGGCAGCGCGAGGCATCCCAAGCTGACCCTGGTGGGCAAGGGCGTTTGTTTCGACAGCGGCGGGCTGGACCTGAAGCCCGCATCGAACATGCTGCTCATGAAAAAGGACATGGGGGGCGCCGCCACCGTGCTCGGGCTCGCCCATTGCGTCATGAGCGAAAAGCTACCCGTGCGGCTACGCGTGCTGATTCCCGCCGTCGAGAACAGTGTCTCCGGCAATGCGTTTCGGCCTTTGGATGTGCTGTCGACGCGCAAAGGCCTGACCGTCGAAGTGGGCAATACCGATGCCGAAGGTCGCCTGGTTCTGGCAGATGCGCTGGCAGAAGCGGATTTCGAAAAGCCGGACCTCGTCATCGATGTAGCCACCTTGACCGGCGCAGCTCGGGTTGCCCTGGGAACGAAGCTGCCTGCGCTGTTCTGCAACTCGGACAAGCTCGCCGATGCGGTGCTCGAGGCCGGTGAGCGCGAAGCGGACCCCCTCTGGCGCCTACCGCTGCACCAGCCTTACAAAAAGCTACTGCACTCCACCGTAGCGGACCTGACCAATCTGCCCTCTGGTCCATATGGCGGCGCCATTACGGCCGCGCTCTTTTTGCAGCACTTCGTCAGTAAGCGTACGCCGTGGATTCACATCGACACCATGGCCTACAATCAGCACGCTGCTCCGGGCAGACCGGTTGGGGGCGAAGCCATGAGTCTGAGAGCTTTGGCCGCGCTGCTGACGGAGCGCTATGCGAATGAAAGGGCGAAGCCGCCTCGTTCGCGTACGCGGAAGGCGTGAGATGCGCTTCGCATTGATCACGGACGAGCATTTCGGCCCCAGAGCGAGCTTCGGCGGCAAGCTGCGAAAGTTGTCCGACCAAGCGGAACGACTGTGCCGCGAATTCGTGGCGCACATGAACGATACCGAAGCCCTGGATCTCGTCGTCAATTTGGGGGACGTGGTCGAAGACGAGAGCTCGACGCTCGATCGCCAGCGTTACGAGGACTTCGTTCGTATCCTCGGTGATCTGAAGTGCCCGACGCTGCACGTTGCCGGCAATCACGACAGCGTCAACCTCGCGGACAGCGACCTGTTGGCGCTCTGGGGGCGAAGCGGCGAGCTCTACTACAGCACGGACGTGGCTGGGCTGCATCTGGTCGTACTCCGCAGCGTCGAGCGCAAAGATCGAGACGTTCGCATACCCGAAGACCAGCTCAGCTGGTTGGCAGAAGACCTGCGCCGCACCTCGTTGCCCGGCGTCGTGTTCGTCCATCACCCACTCGGCGACATGGACTTGACCGGCAATCGCTGGTTCGAAAAAGCGCCACATATTTGTCGTGTAGCCAACCGACGTGCGGTACGTGAAGTGCTGCATAGGGCCGGCAACGTGCGCGCCGTGTTCAACGGCCACGCCCACTGGAATCACGTCGACGTGATCTCAGGCACGCCCTACGTCACGCTACAAAGTCTGATCGAAAATCTGGACGACGACGCCCCCGGGCGTGCCGCAGCCGCGCACGCGCTGGTAGAAGTCACGGAAAAGCGGGTGTTGGTCAGCGTAGCCGGCGAGCAACCTGCGCGTTATCAATTCGACGCTTCTTGAGAGCTGGCTCTGATGGGATTTTCGGCGGGGCCGTGCGCGTGTTCTTCCCAATGGGGGTGATTGTGAGTATGCCCGTACCTGTGCTGCACCTTGCCGCTCAGCATGGGTGCGAGCCACGCGCGTATGCCCGAGCGCCA
The DNA here is from genome assembly GCA_965651135.1 of uncultured Myxococcales bacterium. GTDB lineage: Bacteria > Myxococcota_A > Polyangia > Polyangiales > Polyangiaceae > JAICQQ01. Next base: position 7,053 of record CBFGRJ010000056.1, on the reverse strand, counting down.
CATGCTACGCAGCAAAAGCGCGAGCAGCAGCAGCGCGGCAAACTGACCGAACCAATGCTGCTCCTGAGAAGCGGCTCGAGCGACGTGCATCCCGCGTGCTACGACGAGATCGTGGGTCGTGAACGCCACCCCCCAAGTTGCAGCAATCATCGCGAGCAGGCCAAGCAAAAGCGCGCGTATGCCGTAGGCGCCACGCAGAAAGCCGAGCACCGCGAGGTTCGCGACGGGCCCCAGCAAAAGGCCGGCGAGTACCACGCTCGCGGGCATTCCCTTGGCGATCAACACCGCAGCCACAGGCATGATCGCGGGCGCGCAGAAGTAAGCGGGAATCGCAACCACACTGACCAGCACGAGCTCGAGCAGCAGCGAGCCCGGCGCGCTGGGTGTTCCAGCAGGGACGAGCACGCCCACCAGGGCCGCCGCTAGGATTCCCAGCACAACCCAGGCCCCGATGTGATCCAGCAGCTCGTCGAACGCGCTCAATAGCCGCCTGCCCATGCGAGCATTCCTGATCACCCCAAGCTCCAAGGGCAGAACCGTGGTTGACGATGGCGAGGGAGACACGGGCGACAGCATCCCCACCACGACCGCCGGAAGCATCGCGACGAGCAGAGCACCGCCCAAGCGCAGACCCGCGAATTCCCAACCGAAAAAATGAATGCTCATCGCCAGTGTTTCGACGCCGAGCGCGGGGGCCGCCAACAAGAACGCGACGACCAGCGGCGGGGCCGCGCGACGCTCCGCGAACGCCCTAGAAATCGGCAGCACGCTGCAAGAACTGAGCGGAAAGGACAGGGCTATTAGAGTCCCCGTGGCCGCACTGCCCAGCCGCCCGCGGGGGCTGAGCCAGCTGCCTGGAATGCGCGCAGCCACGCTCTGAAGCAACGCCGCCAAAAGCAGGCCCACGAGCAAGACGGGCGCGACCTCGACCGCGATGTCAGCCAACACGGAATCGAGGGAACGATGGCTGCCATGGGGATCACCGACATGTGAGTGTGCTTCGCCACCGAGCAGCCCGACACCGATGCCGGCGGATGCCGCAAGCAGATCGAGCAGCCGCTCGGAGTGACCGACGGGACGCTGGCCGCCGAGGTCGTGGGTCACGACGTGTAGTAGCAAGCCGGCAACGATAGCGCCGATCCAGCCGGACGCTTCGTGGACGATCTCGTCCGGGATCAGACCGGCACCGATGACGCCACTGCACGTAGCGATCATCAGGCCGAACGCGCCGAGCAAAGCAAAACCGAGACCACGGAAATCACGAAACGTGAGCACAGTGACCGCCACTACCGGAATCGTGTGCGCCGATAGGGCAATGAGCACATCGTGGTGGGTCGCCCCGCCCGGCATGTGCCCCGAGTAGGCGCCGAGTGCGATACCGTCTGCCACGCTGTGAACCACGAGCCCTGCGTAGGTCACGCGCAGCGTCACCCACTCCGCCCCGTTGTCGCCGCTCACCGAAGTGAACGTTCGCAGCAGAGGATTGAGCGCGCTGGGTAAAACGAGCGCAGCCATGAACGCCAATAGCGTTGCGCTACCGTGCGAATGGTAGGCTTCGGGCAAGAGGTGCAACAAGACGACCGCTGCGGAAGCGGTCAACCCAAAGGTGCGGATGGGTCCAAGGACCCGAGGGTGCCGCATGGGCAACAGCGCTAACGCGCTCCCGCCGACGACGGATGCAACGGCGATGATGAGCGCAACAATCACGAGGTCATGCCGTCCTTGGCCCGCAGGCCCAGCGGAAGCGAAAGCTAGCTGCGTTTTGCCGAGAAGCGACAACTTTCGCGAGCCCGCCAGACAAAAAGGAACCGCCGCGCCGGGCTGCCCATCCGACGCGGCGGCACACCGCCCTTTTCGGGGCGGCATGGGTGGACTCATCAGCCGGGGCTGAACATGATGGGATAGCTAACCGTGACGATTCCGTTGTCGGGTTCCGGGAACGTCAAGCCATAGAAAGCCGAAACGACACAGCCTACCACCGAACTGTCCGGCAGATCGGAGCCACCGTTTTGCGCTGTCTGTACGGCACCCTCTCGACTGATCGCGAAACGCACCGAGACGCGTCCGGATAGATTCGGATTCTTGAGCAAGCCCTGCTCGTAACACATGCGGAAGCGCCCGTAATTTTGGCGAACGATGCGCTGGATGACCTCGGGGGGCAGGCGGCCGGAAACGACTGTCTGGCCCGGACGCATCGTGAACGGCGGCTTTGGCGTGCGTGTACCGCTGGAGCGCCCTGCGCCAATGCCGAAACCGTCTCGTAGTCCCAATCCGGCGCCATGCCCCAACGGACCGATGTCGCCAAGCCCAATGCCGAACCCCCGCCCGCCGCCAGTCTCTCCAAGCCCGCTCAGACCGAGCCCCGCAGCGCCGTAGCTTTCGCCGATCTCGTCGCCCCACATGTTGCCTTGGGCGCTGACCGCATCGAGGCCCAGCGACGTATCGCGTCCCCAGGGGGCCGTGGGAGCGTCGGGATCGCCGCCAAGCACGGCGAGCATCCCGAAAGTAGTCACCTCCTCGCGACCCACCGTCCGCGCCAGGTGCGGGTCCGCGTTGTCCGGCGTGCCACGAATGGCGTAGCGCTTGCCCGTGTCGCGACTGGTCGGTTTGCCCATCGCACCTTCTTCGCCGACCGCGCGCTCTCCCGTGCCTCCAGAGTCGGACGGCGCCTCGGTTTGCTCGGGCGCGTCCTGTTTGTCGCGCTCGCGCTCCGCTCGAGCCGCGAGGTACGCGTTGATCAGGTAGAGCCGCTCGCGGTCGAGCATTTCGTCGTCCAAGGTGTTCAAGTTGGGGACGAAGAAGGCCAAGGCCGCCAGCATGGCGCCGGCAGCCATGAACGAAGCCCCGAAATAACCGAGCGCGTTCCAATCGGCCGTCGCCAGCGCCCCCTTCTTCACCTTGCGGCCCGCGTTCACAATCGCCACATGAAACACCAAATCGTCGAGCTCTAGCCGAGCCCGTGTGCCGCGCATCAACGGCAGCTCGTGCGCTCCTGCCAGCTCGGCGCTGGGCGAGCTCTGCTGCCGCGCCTCCTCGAGCGAGAGCCGCGGCTGGCCCGGCAGCTCCACGTGTCCAGTCACACCCGGCCAAATCACCAGCCTTGGGCATTCTTGACCTTCGAGCAGCAGCGGTGCTCGGTCGCTGCCAAGCAGCTCGCTCGGCACCAAGTAGTCGCACTTTCGCCCTGCGTCTTTCGAGTCACCGACGTAGAACGATCGTGGGGGCGACAGATGCTCGACGCTCAGGACGTTGCTGCCCCAAAGCACCATCACCTCCACGGCAAGCGCATTGGTAGCCTCCACCTCCTCGGCTAGCACGGCCGGCCCGCTTTTCACGAGTGCATAGGTTTCGATGCTCTGTGCGAATTCGCTCGTGGCTGGGCGCGTTCGCTCGCGCATCCAGGTTCCCTCGCGCTCTTGCTCGAATGAACCACTGTCGAAGCTTTGCATGGATTGCATCCTCCTCGGGCGGATCGCACCCGTTGTTCGTTGACCGGTGCAATGCCGTTCGAGACCGAATGCTCTTGCTGCCGGTTTGGAGCGATACGACACTGGCCCCCGCACGGAAGTTCCCGGCGCGGTCCTAACTTCGAGGAGCCTTCACCAACGAAGCTAGGCTACCGCCCGCTTGAACCCTTCCCACAGGCCGCCGACGCTCTCGAAGCGCTCGCTGGGGTCGATGGCCAGCGCCCGCTCCACCCAGTCATCCACGGCCCCAGGAAGGTCCGGGCGGTGCGCACGCAAGCTCGGTCGGCGACCACTGGTCGCCTGCGCCAACAAATTGGGTAAAGCGCCGACGAAAGGCGGGCGACCCGCCAGTGCCCGGAAAACCACGGCACCAAGCCCATAAATGTCGACGCGCTGATCGAGCTCCGTGCTGCCGAGCCAAATCTCGGGCGCCAAGTAGCTGGGTGAGCCAGCGATGTAACCTGACTGCGTCATGCCGGAGAGCTCCAAGAACTTGGCGAAGCCGAAATCGAGCAGTCGCACCGATCCGTCGTCGAGCACGAAGATATTGCCTGGCTTGACATCGCGGTGCACGATGTTGTGACGGTGGGCGAGCTCGAGGGTCTCGACAACGGGCGCGATAATGCGCTCGAGCTCTACCACGCTCAACTGCCGCGCGCCTGATTCGAGCTCGCGCAAGGTATCTTCGAGATCGGCTCCTTTCAAGAACTCCATCACCAAGCACAATGCGCCGTCCGAAGTCGTCGCCTGATCGTGAATCTTCACCGCCGCAGCACCGGCGAGCAATGTCAGAGCCCGCGCTTCGCGAATCATGCGTTCGCGCCACTGGGCATCTTTGGTCAACTCGTTTTTCAGGATCTTGACTGCGACGATTCGGTCATCGCGCGTGTCGCGCGCTCGATAAACGTGGCCCTGCCCACCTGAATCGATCAGCTTCTCCAACTCGTATCGCCCCGCCACCAGCTCACCCGTGCGATCCTGCTGTGGCGCTGAAATGGAGTTGAACATGGGCAAGCTAGCGTATCACGGCCAGGACTCTCCAAAGTCGTGGGACAAACTTGGGGGACAAACTTGCGACCCGTCTCCCGTGGAAACGCATGCGGGCACGATGGGACGAAATCTGACTGAACCAGCCCCGGCCATGCGCCCCCGTGTAGACAAAACGGATACACGACACGTGGGTTTGCGGCCCAACAGTCGTTCGAAATCATTCAAGGCAGAAAACCCGGAAAGTTGGTAGGCTACCTGCCGCATGCGCTTCCCGTGCGGCCGGAAAACTGGCGCCTTGAGAAAACTGATGGCTCGAGCCTTCGCGTTGCTCGGTGGAGCTGGCTTCGCTTGCACATTTCCGGATTACGTCTTCGTGCCGACAGTTCCCGACACGTGCTCGAACGGGAAGCTCGACGAGGATGAAACGCAAGTCGACTGCGGTGGCGAGTGCCCCGCGTGTAAGACGTGCCTCACGGACGACGACTGCACGGATCTTGGCTGCGTGGATGGTCTCTGTGCGCCTACATGCGACGACGGAGCGCTAAACGGCGATGAGACTGCAGTAGATTGTGGCGGGACGTGCCCCACCAAATGCTCCACTGGCGATGCATGCCGTGACGACGAAGACTGCGAGGATCACGTCTGCGACGAGACCTGCCAGGCACCGACCTGCTCCGACAAGGTACAGAACGGTGACGAGCCGAGCGTCGATTGCGGCGCTGAATGTCCCAAGCAATGCCCCAACGAATCCCCCTGCAACGTGGATGCGGACTGCATTTCAGACGTGTGCGCGGATGGCTCGTGTGCTCCCCCTGAATGCGCCAACGGCATGTTGGACGAAGACAATGGCGAGACCGACACGGATTGTGGCGGAGCATCGTCACTTTGTCCTAGATGTGAGGTCGGAGACCGTTGCCTCAAGGGCACCGATTGCAAAGAGGGAGTCTGCACCGACAAGGTTTGCCAAGCCCCAACTTGCGACGACGGGGTTCACAATGGGCGGGAGAGCGATGGGGACTGCGGCGGCCCGACCGATTGCGATCGCTGCCAGGCAGATGACCGTTGCACCGAAGATGACGACTGCATCGACGGAGTGTGCCTGGACGACGTGTGCCAAGCCGCCACCTGCGAAGACGATACGTTGAATGCATTGGAGACCGACACCGATTGCGGAGGTGACGACTGCGAGCCGTGCGGTCCGGACCGCCTCTGCCTGGTCGACGAAGACTGCGCGTCTCGCATTTGTGTCGATGTGGACGAGGAGGAGGGCGAGCGCCGGTGCACGGCTCCCACGTGTGATGACGGCGTTCAAAATGGCAAAGAGCTAGGTCGTGACTGTGGGGGCGGCGACTGCCCGTTTTGCTCGTTGGGCCAGCATTGCAGCGATGATGCCGGTTGCGCCAGCTTCTCGTGCGAAGACGAAGAGTGCGTACCGGGTGTCGCGGTAGACTACGCTTGCGGTCAATGCGGGGAGCAGACGGTGGGCGACTTCATCAGCTATACCCTGGTGTTGAAGAACCTAACCGAAAACGAAGTCAGCCTGGCGGGGCTGTCTTTGCGCTACTACCTGAGCCCTGAAACCATGTCCGGGCTGACTTTCGAGTGTACCTTTCGTGGCGAGGTCAGCTGCGGGAGCGATCCGAGACTGGTGGCATCGGGCATCGACAACCCCGACGCCACCCATTACGTAGAAGTCCGGTTGTTCTCGAAGCTGCCTCCGCTGGAACCGGGAGAACAAGCAGAGGTATTCGTGCGGGTCAATCTGCCGTTCATGGCGACCATGGATCAGAGCGACGACTACTCATTCAACAAGACTAGCCAGGTCAACTATGCGCGAACCCCGCTCTATCACGACGGTGAGCTCATTTGGGGTGAGCCACCCGCTCCCGTGAACTAACCAAGCTACCGCGCCTGCCCTATGGAAGCCTACAAGCAAGAGTTCATCGAGTTCATGGTCCGTTGCCAAGCGCTGCGCTTTGGCACGTTCACCACCAAGAGTGGGCGAAGCACGCCCTACTTCATCGACACCGGCCGCTATGACACGGGAGCCAAGCTCGACCAACTCGCAGAATACTACGCGACCGCCATCGAAAGCCGCTTGGGAAACCATTTCGATCTGCTATTCGGCCCAGCCTACAAGGGCATTCCCTTGGCGGTAGCCACGGCGATCAAGCTCAGCCAGCGAGGAAAAAACGTAGGCATTTGCTTCAACCGCAAAGAAGCCAAAGACCACGGAGAAGGTGGAGCTTTGGTTGGAGCCAAGCCGACGCACGGAGCGCGGGTGCTGATCATCGAAGACGTCACGACGGCGGGCACGTCGATTCGCGAGACCGTACCTTTGCTGAAAGCTAGCGCCGAGGTTCAGTTGGCCGGATTGATCGTTTCGGTCGACCGCATGGAACGCGGGACCGGTGAACAATCGGCGCTTGCGGAAATCGAAGCCGCCCATGGCATGCCGACATTTGCCATTGTCAACATCGACGAAATCTTGGAGCACCTGAGGGGGCGTGCCGTCGATGGCCATGTCGTGCTCGACGAAGAGCAATATCGAAGCGCGCTCGCCTACCGTGCAGAGTATGGCGCCCGGGGTTGACCG
>CBFGRJ010000055.1:0-26162 GCA_965651135.1 uncultured Myxococcales bacterium | reverse complement strand
AAGGTGGCGCCCCGTACGCCCATCACATCGAAACTCGTCGCCGACTTGCTGGTCGCTGCCGGCGTGAGCCGCGTGGTGTGTGTCGACCTGCACGCGGGCCAGATCCAGGGGTTTTTCAATATTCCCTTCGATCATCTGTATGCCATGCCGGTGTTCCTCGAGGACTACTTGAAGGCTCGCTATGACGATTCCGCAGTCTTCATCGCTCCGGACGCCGGCGGTGTGGAGAGAACCCGGGCATACTCCAAGCGCTTGGGCGCCAAGTTTGCCATCATCGACAAGCGGCGCGAGCGGGCCAACGTCAGCGAGGTGATGCACCTGATCGGCGACGTTCAGGATCGAGACTGCATCATCGTCGACGACATGATCGACACGGCCGGCACCCTGTGTAACGCCGCTCGTGCGGTGATGGACCATGGAGCGCGCTCCGTGGTTGCGGTGGCTACCCACGGTGTGCTAAGTGGGCCGGCCGTTCAGAGAATCGAGAAGTCTCCGTTGCAGGAAGTGGTCGTCACGAATTCCATCAGGGCCTCGGACGAAACACGAGCTTGCGCGAAGATCAAACAGGTGAGTATTGCGAAGCTTCTGGCCGAGGCAATCCGACGCATCCACAATGGCGACTCCGTGAGCTCCTTGTTCGCGTAGTCGTGGCCTTCGGACCCACTCGTGTCGTGAACATTCGGCTTTCAGACTATGCTGCCGCATAGAGCAGCCCACAAAGAGAGCAAGACAGATGGAACTGAGAAAAGTCACCGCGAACGCCCGCCAGGAAACCAAGAAAGGTGCTGCTCGGCGCTTGCGCGCGAATGGGCGAATTCCTGCCATCGCCTATGGCAAACGCCTTGCGCCCCGGTCAATCAGTGTTTCCCCCAAAGACTTGGAGGACATTCTGCTCAGCGATCGCGGTCGCAATACCGTGATCGAGCTCGATGTCGATGGGCAAGACAAGCTGACCGTGCTCTTGAACCAATATCAGTATCACCCGGTCAGCCGTCGCTTGCTGCACGCGGACTTTTACCAGATCGATCTGAAGGACCAGGTTCGCGTCGAAGTGCCCTTCGAGCTGGTCGGTCGGTCCAAGGGCGTAGTGATGGGCGGTACATTGCGCCAGGTGTTCCGTCTACTGCCCGTGCGCTGCCTGCCCGAACGAATCCCCGTGAAGATCACGCACGACGTGACGGAGCTCGACATCGATCAACACGTGCACGTAGAAGATCTGAAATTGCCCGAGGGGGTCGTCATCGAGCTGGCTCCCAAGCGCACGGTTGCCGGTGTCATCACCGAGAAGAAGCGAGGCAAGGAGGCCGAAGAAGAGGCTGCGGCCGGCGAGGGTGGTGACAAGGACAAGCCCGCAGAAAAGAAGTGACCCTCGTCGTAGGGTTGGGCAACCCAGGAGAGAAGTACCGCGACACGCGGCACAATGTGGGGTTCAAAGTAGTAGACTTCGTGGCCGAACGCGCCCGGGCGGGTTGGCGTCGCGGGCTCGGCGGTTTGGTCACCGAGGTCACCATCGAAGGCGTCACGGTACCGCTCTTGAAGCCCCAAACCTTCATGAACGACTCGGGCCGCAGTGTCGTCGAGGCGGCGCGCTTCTATCAGACCGAGCCCCCCCAAATCTTGGTGGTCCACGACGAGCTCGATCTGCCCTTCGGGCAAATCCGGCTGAAGCTCGGGGGCGGTGACGCCGGACACAACGGCTTGAAATCGGTGAGTGCCGAGCTGGGCACGGCAGGGTACGCCCGGCTGCGCCTGGGAATTGGCAGGCCCACGCCCGACTTTTCGGGAACGGTGGCCGATTATGTGCTAAGAGGCTTCGCCTCCGAGGAGCTGGTGCTCCTACCTGACCTCTTGGGTCGGGGAGCGGAGGCCGTAAAACTCGTGATTCGGCTTGGGCTCGCGCAAGCAATGAACCAGGTGAATCAGCGAGCGCGAGCAACGACAACAACGACAACCCAGTCTTGATTGACTCCTTGCTCCCAAAAGGGGGCCTAGTCCGAAAGGAGACCCTGTGGCGACAGCAGAAACGACAGAAGTCCCGAAAGTCCGCGAGTACGAAACCATCTACGTCCTGAACCCCAGCACACCGAAGGAAGCTGCCGATAGAGTGGCCGCGCGTGTCGAAGAGGTCATGGGTCGAGAGGGTGGCACTCTGACCTTGGTCGAGAATTGGGGCAGGCGACAGCTCGCTTACCCAGTGGCAAAGCAGCGACGCGGTGTCTACGTCTACCTGAAGTACACGGGGGGAGGTGCGGTGGTCGACGAGCTGGAACGGAATTTCCGGATGCTCGACGAAGTGCTCAAATTCCAAACCGTGAAAGTCCGGGACGACGTCGATCCCCGTACGGTGCAAGTCGATCAAGAAGCGGTGAAGTTCGAAAGCTTCGAGCCGCCGCACGAAGAAGAGGTCGAGGAAACCTTGGAGCAGCAGCTCGGCTTGGCCGAGCCCCTGCATGGTGGCCTGAGCTCCCGCGCGAGCCGAGACGCTGAGTCCGATGACGATGAGGATGAGTCGCCCGACAGCGAGAGCGCGTCCAGCGGTTCTGAGGAAGAAGAGGAGGAAGAGCTATGAACACACCAGCCAACAAACACGACAAAGACGCGGCGAGCGCGTTGCGTCGAGGCACCCGCCGCCGAGGTTGTGGCTTTTGTGGGGATGAGGCCGTGGCCATTGACTACAAGGATCCTCAAGCGCTGAAGTACTTCGTGACCGAACGCGGCAAAATCGTTCCTCGCCGTGTCTCGGGTAACTGCGCCAAGCATCAAAGGCAGATCACACTGGCAATCAAACGTGCGCGCAACATTGCGCTCTTGCCTTTCACCTCCAACGAGTAGGAGTCGACGTGGCCAGCACAGTAACGGTAATCCTCCAACAGGACGTCGAGAGCCTTGGCTCCGGCGGGCAGGCCGTCCGGGTACGCCCCGGGTTCGCTCGGAACTTCTTGATCCCGCGCGGGCTGGCAGTTCCTGCCACCAAAGGGAATCTGGCGCGCATCGACGAGCTCAAGCGCATCGCTGCGCGACACAGCCAGCAGAAGCTCGACGACGCGAACGCCCTCAAACAACGCCTCGAAGCAGTCAGTGTAAAGATCACGCGAGCGGCTGGCGAGGAAGGCAAGATGTATGGCTCCGTCACCGCCAAGGACATCGAGGAGGCCTACGCGGCTCAGGGGCTCGAGTTCGATCGCAAGAAGCTCGAGCTAGACGAGCCGATTCGCCAGCTTGGGTTGAGCGAGGTCAAGGTCAAGCTGCACAAAGACGTCACGGCGACGCTGCGTGTAGAAGTCGTCAAAGCGTCGTAGCTGACCGGTCGTAGTCAAGCCAGCGCCCGGAGCAAGCACGGGCGCAATCGATGCGGCGGTGGCGCGCAAGCCCGTTGACAAACGCGCGCCCACCCCGTAATGAATACGCCAGCACACCCCAGCAGCTCCCACGGCTGCTGGGGTGTGCTGCATTTAGGCAGCTGGGGATAACCGGTGAGCACAAAGTGGAGCGACTGGGAAGAACAAGGGGACACCGAGATATGACAGCTGCTGTCCTAGTAGGTGGCTGGCTTTATCGCTATCACCCGCTATTGAACGTAAGTGTAGTACCCGGCGCGATCACTCGCATTTGGCCTCGTTGGGAGCCCAGCCGGGAGCAGGCAGAGGTCAGGAGGGTGAATGCCAGCCGTTGATATGGACAGGGAGCGCAAGTTCGATAGCAACCGTCATGCCGACGCAAGGCGCTATCCGGAGCGAGAGCTCAGGCCGCTCGAGGGTCGCGTGCCCCCGAACGATCTGGATGCCGAGGCTGCCGTGCTCAGCGCCATCTTGCTGTCTGCGGATGCGTTCGATGAGGTGCAAGAAATTCTCGAGGCGGCGCATTTCTACTCGGACGCCAATCGTAGGATTTACGAAACGACGGTAGAGCTGAATCAGCAAGGCACCCCGGTCGATCTAGTCTCGGTTGCCAGCCGGCTCAAAGATCGCGGGCGCCTCGATCAGGTGGGGGGAACGCCGTATTTGCATCAGCTGGCCAATGCCACCCCAGCCGTGGCACACGTTGCGGCCCACGCGCGCATCATCGTAGAAAAATGGCGACTGCGGCGCTTGATAGCCACCTGCCAACGATTCAGCGCGGAAGGCTACGGTGATACGGGGGAGGTGCAGAGCTTCATCGACGCTGCGGAGCAGGCCGTCTTCGACATTGCCAGGGTCAAGCAGCAGAGCAGCATCGTTCCCGTCAACGAGGCGATTCACGACGCCTTCAGAATCCTGACCGAGGCGCGCCAACGGGGCGGCGCGATCACAGGCTACGAGAGCGGGTTCGTGGAGCTCGATAAGCTGACTTCGGGCCTACACAAAGGAGATCTGTATATCGTTGCTGGGCGACCCGGCATGGGCAAAACGGCGTTCGTTCTGAACATGGCCGTCAATGTCGCGAGCCCGAAAGGCGAAGCCCTTGTCGACGATCCGTATCAAGAGGCGCCCGTCGAGCGCCCCGGCTATGGCGTGGCGTTCTTCTCTCTAGAAATGCCCAAAGAGCAGCTGGCGGCTCGCCTACTGGCCAGCGAAGCCAAAGTGGACATGAAGAGCATTCGCAGCGGCAACGTGGCGCCGGACGACTGGAACAAGCTGACCGAAGCAGCAGCGCGGCTCGGCCGGCTGCCGATCTGGTTGGATGACACGCCAGCGCTGGGCATTCTCGAGCTCCGAGCGAAGATTCGCCGGCTGCAGGCGGAGCTCAAGCGTGGCTCCGATCGCGGGGCTCCCCAACAGCTCGGGCTGGTAGCGGTCGACTACCTGCAGCTCATGAAAGGGCGGCGCGATGCAGCCAGTCGCGAACAAGAAATCAGCGAGATTTCGCGAGGCTTGAAGCAGCTGGCGAAAGAAATGGGCGTTCCCGTACTGGCGCTCAGTCAGCTGAACCGTTCGGTCGAGACTCGGGGAACCAAGGACAAACGGCCGCAACTCAGCGATCTGCGCGAGTCTGGGGCCATCGAGCAGGACGCCGATACGATCTTGTTCATCTATCGAGACGAATACTACTTCAGAGACAGCCCGGATCGCGGCGTTGCCGAGGTCATCGTCGCCAAGCAACGCAACGGCCCCACCGGCGTGGTGCGCAGCAAGTTCACGGCCGCATACACGCGCTTCGACAACCTGGCCGACGACGACTACGAATTCGGTGAGTACGACGAGTATGCCGGAGGGTTAGGCGCCCCGTGACAGCCGAGCTTTGGCGCTCTAGCTACCAAAGGTGCTCGGCCAGCTCGTACATCAGATCTTTCAGTCCTTCGTGGGTGGCGGCGCTGATCATTCGCAGCTCGATCCCGATTTCGGCGAACTCGGCCTTCAGCTCTGGGTAGGCCGCCCGCACGTCCGGAAGATCGCATTTGCTGAGCGCCACGATTTCGGGACGACCCAAAAGCTCACGATCGAACTTGGCCAGCTCCTCGCGGACCACCCGATAGTCCGCCAGGGGCGAACGGCCGGGGGCGGACTCGAGCGTCACCAAATGCAACAGCACGCGCGTGCGCTCGAGATGCTTCAAGAAGCGAATGCCCAAGCCCGCACCTTCGCTGGCTCCCGGAATCAACCCTGGAATGTCGGCCAGCACGAAGCTTCGTCCGAGCCCGCGCGAGGTATCGCCGACCTGCACCACGCCGAGGTGGGGGACCAGTGTCGTAAAGGGGTAGTCCGCGATTTTAGGACGAGCGCGGCTTACGGCGCTGATCAGGGTGCTCTTGCCCACATTGGGAAAGCCCAAGAGGCCCACGTCGGCGAGCACCTTCAGCTCGAGGCGCAGACTGCGCTTCTCGCCGGGCGACCCCGGCTCAGCCCGGCGGGGAGCGCGATCGACCGGCGTAGCGAAATGTTTGTTGCCGCGTCCGCCGCGTCCCCCGCTCGCCACCACATGGCTCTGCTCGTGGGTGACGAACTCGCAGAGCCTCGCGCCCGTTGCTTCGTCGAACACGATCGTGCCCAGCGGCACCTTGACGATTCGGTCAGCGCCGCCCTTGCCGTAACGGTCTTTGCTTTCGCCAGGAGCGCCATTGGCGGCGCGCACTACGCGCAGGTGCTTGACGTCGAGCAGAGTGCCCAGCCCGGAATCCGCTTGGAATACCACGTCTCCGCCTTTGCCCCCATCTCCGCCGGCCGGCCCTCCGAAAGGCACGTACTTTTCGCGCCGGAAGGCAACGCAGCCATCTCCGCCGTCGCCTGCTTCGACTCGCAAGGTGCATTCATCGATGAACCGCATCGCGAGCCCCCTTAGCCCGAAACCTCAGCGCGGGCCAGGCGACTGCGCCGGAGCCTTGGCGGCTTTTTTGCCGGTCCGGTAGGATGGTCGAATCAGGCTCGAGCACGCGCTCCCCGGGCGCACGTCGCATTGGCGCCAATGAACACCACCTCGATCACGCCCTGCTCTGCTATCCAGCGATGGCGCCGCTGGGCGGCGGGCGTTCTGGCTTGGGGCCTGCTCGGGAGCCGCGACGCTTCCGCGCGGGACGACAGCTTTCGCGCCGCTCTGGTGTGCCCGCAACGGGACGACCCAGGTCGGGTCGTCTGCGACTTGAGCCTGTCGACCCAGTCTGCCAACCGCCCGCTGGTCTGGGTCGACGCACTGGTGGTCCGAACGCCAGCATTCGTGCAGCCTTTGAGGTCGAGGGTCACGACCGAGCTGCCCGACCAAGGCACCGCCTCCGCGAAGCTGCCGATTGCGTTCGTGTCCCGTGAGCTGGGGCAGGCCGAGCTCACGGTACGCGCGCGTGCCGTCACGTGTTTCCGAGCGGGCGCCACAGCGGACTCCGCGCGCGAACGAGCTCAAGGAGTGCCCGGCAGTTGCACGAGCCACCTGCGAGAGCTCACGGCCGACATGAAGGTCGGACGCTGACCGGTAGAGGTCGTGTGCGGTCGGTGAGCTCCCCACGCTGCGATAGGCGCTTATGCAAGCGGCCGTGAAAAGCTCCGGAATTTGGCAGAAATGGCCACCGCTGATACTTGAAGAAGGCGATGCGGCTTCCGGGAAATCTGAAATCGATGACGCTGGGCGACCTCTTGGGTTTGCTTCATCGTTCTGGGTGCAGCGGCACGCTCGAGCTGATCGAAGGCAAGGGGAGCTCACGAGGGCGCAGTCACCGAATTAGCTTGTCGAGCGGGTTGGTCGATCGTGTGGAGACACCGCTGCCCGTTCCTCGGCTCGGCGATATCCTGTTGGCGCAGGGCTTCGCGAGCCGCACGCTTCTGGAGCGAATCGGGCGCGAGCACCAGCGCCGCCCCGAGTCCCGCTTCGGGCAGTTGCTGCTGCGCGAGCGCGTCGTCACACGCGCGGCATTGGCGGCGGTGCTGCGCATGCAAATGCGCCGAAAGCTCGACTCGCTGTTCTCGCTCGACGACGTCATGGTCCGCTTTCGCGTGCCGCGACCCGGGGCTGACGACGCGGCAATCCCCTTGTCCCCGCGCGAGTTTTTACATGGGCGTCCGCGTTTTCGCGTCAGGCAAACCGGCTTCCGCAAGGCGGAGGAGCGCGACCCGGCGCGTCGGCATGCCCTGCGTGTGTTGGGCCTTACCGCTGAAGCCTCAGCCGACGAGATCCGGCGAGCGTTTCGACAGCTGGCGCTCTCGAACCACCCGGACCGCTTTCCCAACGCCTCGGCGTCGGAGCGGCGCGCGCTGATGCTACGCTTTGCGGAAATTAGCGCGGCCTATCACAAGCTCTCGGGCTGAACCGAGCCACCAAAGCGCGGTGGGCAGTGTGACCGTGACCGCTCCTTCTGCGGGCCAGCTGAGCCGAGCTGACCCGAGCGGGCACCCGGATCGGACAGCACACGCCCGGCCACGAGACCCCCGTCACGGCCACGAAAACTCCGGTCACGGCCACGGAAACGGAAACGGAAGTCCAGCCACGGAAACGGAAGCGAAGTCCGGCACGGAAACGGAAACGGAATTGCCGTGGCCAATCAGATAGCACCTTGTCACCAGCGCTTCCGTGGCCGTGGCCGTGGCCGATTCGGTGGCGGTGACGGGTTTCCGAAAACCGTGGCGGTGGCGGTGTTGGGTGGCCGCGACTTTGCCAGCTGAGCCGAGCGGGCACGGATCAAACACGCCACGGCCACGGAAACTCCCGCCACGGCCACGGAATTGCCGTCGCCCAATCAGGTAGCCGCTTTCTCGCGAGCGCTTCCCGTGGCCGTGGCCGATTCGGTGACGGTAACGGGTTTCCGAAGGCTGCGGCGGCGGTGTGCCTGGCCGCTCCTTTTGCCGGATCAGCTGAGCCGAGCGGGCACGGATCAAACACGCCACGGCCACGGCACCCGCCACGGCCACGGCACCCGCCACGGCCACGGCACCCGCCACGGCCACGGCCACGGAATTGCCGTTGCCCAATCAGATATACGTCAAGCCCGGCGCCAAAAGGCGCGTCCGACGAAGAACGGCCCCATTTGGCCAATGTATTCGGAGGTCTGTCGAGTGGCGCGCATGGTCTGGATCACGTGTGAGAGTGGATGCAGCTCTTTGCCCACGAGCCCGATGACGAACTCGTTGTCGTTGGCATCCAAGCCATGGCACGCAAGCCGCACATCGTGAGCCAGATCGGCATTGCCGTAGCGTTTGCCAATCACCGCGTGCTCTCGCAAAATCGAGGCCTTTTCGCGACCTTCCAATTTTTGGAAGGCCCCGGTGCGCCTGAGCGGATACCACACGGCCCAAGGCCAAGCCTCGTTGGTGACCGTGCGCACCGGCCGATCCAAGAGCCAAAACTTCAGATCGTCCTCGTATCCACTCGAATAGCTGCGCCCTAGCATCGTGAATTCAGGTCGCAATTTCAGTCCGCGCAGTTCTCGACTGGCGAACACGGGCCTGACCTTGTTCACGAAGTCCGCGGGGTCTTCACTCCATGACAGCAACCCAAGTCCGCGCGGATGGTTGACGTCTTCGTAAAGAACGGCTTGAGCGTTGCGCGCCTCGAGCGCACCGGTCAGGTGCCGTGCGACTTCGTCGAGCGGAAGATCGCCTTGGTGGTCGAAGACCAAGAGCTGCATGAACAAACGGCGGTTCATGCTCTGGGGCTCGCCCTGCTTGGCTGCGCCATGCTCCAGGACATCGATCGGGCTTTCGTCGGAAGGGTGCTGGTTCATCGTGCTGATGAAATAACACTTTTCGGGAGATTCTCGACCCGGCCGGTCCGCTCCGAGCGGGAACTGGTCCCATCGCCGTAAGTATCGGCTTTCACGGGAAAATATCTCCGTTTGACGATTCTGGGATGTTGCACCGGCTAACCCTGGGCGGCCGAGCATTCTCTGTTAAGCTCCGCTCGCATTGAACGGTTCCGCAAAATCGACTCCACCGAATTCCGACGCCTTCACCGGCGGCGGGCGCAGCGCAAGGCTTCACGCACTGACGCACCCCATTCCGGCCGGGATGCGCGACGGGTTGCCCAGCGAGGCCCGCACGCAGGCGGAATTGACTCGCGTCGTCATGAACGCTTTCGAGCTGAGCGGCTACGAGCGAGTGCTGTTGCCAGCTCTGGAGTACTCCGAGGTGCTGGAAGTCGGCAGCAGAAACCTCGACCCACACTCGGTACTGCGCTTCGTCGAACCCGAAACCGGGGAGGTGGTCGCGCTGAGGCCCGACATGACGCCTCAGGTGGCGCGGCTCGTTACGACGCGGTTGGCGCAGGCGCCCATGCCGGCGCGCTTGTGCTACCAAGGCTCGGTGCTGCGGCGCCGCCGCGAGCGAGCACGCAACAACCAGCAGATCCCACAAGCGGGGATCGAGTTGGTCGGGGTGGCCGGTCGTGAAGGTGACCTGGAGGTTCTAGAGGCAACGATTGCGGCCGTGCGTGCTTCGGGGCTCACGCGCTTCATCGTCGATCTCGGTCACGCCGACATCGCGCCCCAGTTGCTGCACACGGTCGCTCGCGAAAGGTGGCCCGAAATCTTGGAGGCGCTGGCGCTCAAAGATCAGCCGTGTCTCGCCCGGCGCGCCGAAGCAGCGGGCATCACCGGGCGCGACCTGGCGGCGTTGGTAGCGCTACCGGAAATGCACGGAGGGGCAGAGCTTTGGGCGCGCGCCGAACGCGTGCTGGCAGATACGACCGCACTGGCGCCCATGAGAGAATTGAAGGCGCTGTGGCAAGCAGCCGGTGACGATGGTTTGGACGTGAGTCTCAGCGTCGATCTCGGCGAAACCTGGCGTTTCGACTACTACACGGGACCCATGTTCCAGCTCTTGGCGGAGGGGCCAGGATTGCCGATTGGCTCTGGGGGTCGTTACGATGCTTTGTACGCCAGGTTTGGCGTGCAACATCCCGCCGCGGGTTGCGCTCTCGACTTGGACAACTTGGAATGGGCTTGTCGCCACAGCGGCGCCGAGCAACACCAGCCGGTTCGAGTGCTGGTGTCCGCGTCGGCGAGTGGAGCGAGGCAGGTTCTGAACGACCTGCGTGCCCTAGGCGTGATCGCAGCTCGCGCACCGGAGCACGAGCCCCTCGAGTATGCTCGCGCCTGGGGGTTCAGCCATGTGCTGGAAGTATCCGGCAAGGGAGCATCGCTCACTTGCGTATCAAATGGTTTGACCCTGCCGGTAGCGGCGGTCGCAAGCGAAATCGCACGTCAGCTGCCGCTGAAGCGCGAAGCATAGCCGAACGAGGATGATGAATTCGAAATGTCCAGCGTAGTGATTGTGGGCGCCCAGTGGGGCGACGAAGGCAAGGGTAAAATCGTCGATATCTATACGGAGTTCGCCGACGTCGTCGTGCGCTACGCGGGGGGACCGAATGCCGGCCACACGTTGGTGATCGGCGACGAAAAGCTGGTAGTGCGCTTGCTTCCGAGCGGCATTTTGCGACCGGGCACGCTGTGCGTGCTCGGGCAAGGCATGGTGATTGACCCGCTGGTCTTGGTCGGGGAGATCGACGAGTTGAAGCGGCGTGGCCACAGCGACATCGAAGACCGGCTGCACATCAGCGATCGAGCGCACCTGGTGCTGCCCTACCATGTGCAGATCGACGGCCTGCGCGAGAGCTCGCTGCCCAAGGAGCGGGCGCTCGGCACGACGAAGAAAGGCATTGGTCCCGCCTACGAAGACAAGGTGCGGCGTACCGGCGTTCGGGCGGGGGAGCTGAAAGACTTGGCACTGCTGCGTCCGCGTATCGAAGCAGCCTTGGAAGCCTGGGCCCCGGTGATCGAACACTTGGGTGGCTCGGTGCCGAAGGCGAACGACATCGTGGATCAATTGGCGCCGCTGGCGCAGCGCCTGGTGCCCAGGCTTGCCGATACGTCGGCCATCACCGAACGAGCGCTGAAAGATCGCAAACGGGTCATGTTCGAGGGAGCGCAGGGCACGTTGCTCGATATCGATCACGGGACATACCCCTATGTGACCAGCAGCTCGGCCGTGGCTGGCGGCGCGGCGATTGGGGCAGGCATTGGTCCCAACCGCATCGACACGGTGATAGGAATCACGAAGGCTTATGCCACGCGCGTCGGCGCCGGGCCTTTCCCCACCGAGCTGGAGGACGAGTCCGGAGCCCACCTGCGTGATGTCGGCGTGGAGTTCGGCTCCGTCACCGGTCGTCCTCGCCGGACCGGTTGGCTAGATTTGCCGGCGCTGCGCTACGCAGCACGGGTCAATGGAATCGATGGTCTGGCCCTGACCAAGCTCGATGTGTTGACAGGGTTAGAACGCATTCGTGTGTGCGTCGCGTACGAAACGCCCAGCGGTCGCACGCTCGACTTGCCCATCGACCAGCTCACGTCTCCGGGGGTGACTCCGGTTTACGAGGAGCTCGAGGGGTGGAGCGAGCCGCTCGGGGATGCCAGAGTGCTCGATCAGCTGCCGAGTGCGGCCAGGGCCTACGTGCGCTTTCTCGAAGATCGCGCCGGCGCACCGGTGTATCTGGTGTCGGTGGGTCCGCGCCGCTCGGAAACCATCGTGCTGCATAATCCATTCGTGGGCCGGGCCGAAACGCCCTGACCTGTTGCTCGCCGCTTCGACCGCAGCGTCCGGGTGGTGTACCCTCTAGCGGCATGCGGTCGAAAGTCTGGGCGCTCCTCGGCGTAGCCGGCGCGGCGTACACCTCGTTGGCGTGGGCCGACGTGAGTCGGGCTCGCACCGATCGTGTCAGGGCCGCGGCGGGTTCCAGCCCGCGGCCCCTCGAGTGCAAACCGGACTCCAACGCCGCCGTGGGGAGCGGCTACACGGTATGGGACGCAGCCCGCGAGCCGCGCCTGCTCAGGTATTGCAATGCGCTAGCCAAGGGCTACGCCCGGCTGCGCGAAGCGCCCGAGCAAGCCGTGCAGGCGGCGGCGATCGCCGCTCGCGCTGAGCCGGGGCAAGCAGCCCCCCAAGTCCTGAAAGCGCTCGCGCTCGTCAGCATGGGCCGCTTCAAGGAGTCCTTCGAGAGCTATCGTCAGGCTCTGGCCAAAGCTCCTGACCTCAGACTTTCGCCCGAGGCCTTGCATGGGTATGCGCGCGCGGCCGCCTCGACGGGTCACCGCGGCGAAGCACTGGGGGCCTATCGCAGACTAGTGCCGATGGCGAGTCTTCTGACGAGCCCAGGTGCGAGCGAGAGCGTGCTCGTCGAAGCGGCCGCTTTGGTCATGCTGACCACGCCCAAGGAGCTCCAAGAAGCGGTGGCTTACCTGAACGAAGCGCGCCGCCGGAACGCCGTGCCCGTTCTTCGTCCTTACATCGTGGCCGCGCTGTCGCTAGCTCTCGATCGTCAGGGGCGCACGGAAGAGGCCAGGGGCGTAGCGGCGGAAGCTCGAGGAGGAGCGGGTGCCATGGGTGGGGCCACTCAGCCTGCTGCGAGCAGTGTGATGCTTCCCGCTATCGATAGCCATGAGCTGCTCGCGATGATGGCGATGCTCGCCGCCGCCGAAAGCCGGGAGCTTTCACAGGATTATTTCCGAGAATTCGTGGAAGGCGCCCCTTCCGATCACCCTTGGTTGGCGCACGCTCGCGCCAAGTTGTCCTCAAAGGTGCAGTAATGCGCGGGCGGACCGCGCTCATCGTTGCCAGCTTCGGCGGCCTCACTCAGTGCCCCACCGGGGCGCTCGCACAGCCTTCGATCTGGGATACGGCTCGTGAGCCGGCGCTGGCTGCCGAGTATCAGATGCTGAGATCGGTCGAAGCGTTCCTGCTCGGGCATGCGACCGCATGGGACGAGATGAACGTGCACAAGGGGACCATCGACTACCTCAGGGGCGACCGCTACCTCGACCCAAGACTGGAGTTTTTGCTCGGCGGTCTACGTGTGGAGGCAACGCTGCGCGGCGAACAGGGTGTCAGGGAGCGGTTGCTCGAAACCCTCGAGCGCTTCCCGGATTCGGCGCTCGCCCCACGTGGCCTGTTGGAGGTTGCGCGAATTGCAGCGCTGCAAGGCGATCTGGACGATGCGCGGCTCTACTTTGGTCTGTCTCTCGAGAAGCTCTGGGAGCCCGAGCTCCGCGCTAGCGCGTACTACGGGCGCGCCAAGGTCACGATGGAAAGCGGCCGGCCACGGGAAGCACTGAACGATTACAGAGCCGCGATTCGCGTCGCACGCTCGGCCAAATCGCGCGCACTGGCTCATTGGGGGCTCGGTGTGGCTCTGGAGCGAAGTGGATACTTGAACGCGGCCTTGGTCGAGCTTCGCATCGCGACCAGCATCCCCGTGCGCTCTACGGCGTTCGTGGCTCGGACCGTCCTCGACCTTCCGGATGTGTTCTTCGTTCCTGAATACGACAAGGACTATTACAAGGGTCTCGCGGCCATGGCCGAGGCCGAACACGCGGATGTTCCAGCCCAGGGCATCCTCGATTTTCAGAGTGCGCTCGCCTACTTCGAACGCTACCTCAAAGAAGCGCAGCGCGCGCAGCATCTTTATGTGGCGAACGCGCAACGCCTCAGCAAGCTTTGTCTGACTCGCATCAAACAGTTACAGCAAAAAGAAGCAGCTGTCGCCGAGTAGAAGCTCAGGCCGCGCGCGGCAGATCGCCGGGGCCGAGCAAGATGCGGCTCAGACTCTCGGCGTCCTGCACCGATTCGAACACGGGACGCAGGTTTGGTCCGCGCGTGATCTCGCCGAAAGCCCCGCTGGCGGCCAGAGCTCTCGCGCGGGGGCCGTCGAGCACGATGAACACATTGCTCAGCCCCTCACCGGTGGGCGTATCGATGACTTCGACAATCTTGCTGCGATCGAGGTGCAGCTCTTCGGAACCGCGCTGGATCAATACGCGAGATTCGGTCACCAAATAGCGCGTGTGCTTCACCAGGTACCCTGGGCGAATCGATGCCGAGTAGACCAGGAACATGGCGACGGTGAGCACCAAGAGCACGCTCGCCACCAGTCCGAACACGAGCGCCACGAAAGCGAACGAGCCGATGGGCAAGCCGCTTTGCAGCACCTTGTCGAGCGCTGTGGCTCCACGCCAGGCCACGCTGACACTGACGCCAATCAGGCCGAGCGCGATGGCGAGCAGGAACCACTCGCGCTGGCCGTGCGGCAAATAAGCTCGCCAGCGCGAGTGCGGTCGCGCAGACCACACCACGCGCTCACCAGAATCGAGCCGCTGCGTCAGCGGTCGCTCCGCGTCACCCCGAGGAGCGATGGCCTCCGCCCCGCGGACGATGGCCCATACTCGATCGGGCGCCGCCACCAAGTTCAGACGCAACATGAGCCGGCGGCGCAGGGCACCCGTGGGCACCGCTCGAACCAACTCGAGATCCCCGACTCCCGGAATTTTCGCATCCCAATAGATCCTCGCATAGCTGATCGCTTTGCGCTCGATGCTGCGGTGAAAGGGTCCGCGCCGCCAGATCACGTGGTTTTCAGTGATGATGTACTGGGCCTTCTTCAGCCAGAGCTGCGGGAGTTGCAGCGCCGCCAAACCAAGGCTGACGCTCCACGCCGCGAATAGGAGCGACTCGGTAGGTGTGACTTGGAGGGCCAGCCCGAGCACCACCGCATAGGAGGTGGAGATGGCGGCGAACACGAACAGCAAGTGGGCAATGGAGCGGAAGATGGGTGGCGTCTTGATGACCTGCGGTCCGCCGGTCCAGATAATCCTTTCGCCAAACAGGGATTCGCGTTCCATTGTCCTTTTCGCCTCTAAACCGAAGAACGTCCCATAGTTGAATAACTTGCGCCCTGACCGCGCCGGCGTCCAGCCTTTGGCCTGCACTTGAAGTGACACTGGAGCGCAGCTGGTGGAACAGCTGGCCAGCATCGGTCTGATCGCGGACAACTGAAATCGCAGGGAGTTCCCAAGATGGAGCGCACCGGTGCGCGAGGCGCGTTTCTGCCGGCGGCGAAAGGCAGATTGCCTCAGGGCGCGGGCGAGACGAATACGATTTCGACGCGTTCGTTGCGCTCTGCGGCCCCAGTCTGTTTGGGGTGCGCGATGGGCTGGGCGGCCCCCGCAGCGTAGCCTTCGACGGACGCCGCCCCGGCTTGCTTGAGGTGCGCGACCAACGCCGCGAGTTTCGTGTTTTCGTTGGCGGCCGCGCCGGGCACATCGCGGGAGCTGTGCAGCACCACGAGAACGGGGAACTTGGGATGGGCCTTGGCCACCCGGGCTAGCGCGTCGAGCTGCTGGCTGCTTTCAGGCGTGAGGCTATTGCCCTTGCCCATCACGTTGCGCAGCACGACGACGACGCCGCGGTCGTCGCGAAAGGCGAAAAAGCGCTCGGTTTTCGTCAGCTGCTCGAGCAAGGCATCGCTCACGCCTTGGGCCGGGGCTGCCAGGAGCTCGGGTCGCCTGACCAAGGTCAGCTCGCGCAAGCAGTCGGAGCGCGCCTTGGTCGCTTGGTTCACGTCGACGGTTGCCTGGCTGCCGAGGGCCTGCTCTTGCCGATCGACGGTGGCCAAGAGCTCGCCGAGCTTGTCGCGTCCGGGCTCGAGCAAGCGCGTAGCCAGACACAAAAGGCGCGCCTGCGTGAGCAAGGCTCTCGCAGCTTGCTTGCGAGCGCGCTCGCGTTCGGGACTGGCGGGCGTGTTCGGCGCCAGGGGCTCGGCGTCTTGAAGCACCTTGAGCCGCAGCTCCAGGTTATCGGCCTCGGCGGTGATCCGCTGGGCTTGCTCGTCGAGCTCGGCCAGCTTGGCTTGGGCATCGGAGAGCTTGGCGTTGGCGGCGTCGAGCCGCTTTTGGGCTTTGACCAGGCGCGCCAAGATGAACGCACGCTGCATGGCAGCGATCGCGTGCTCGCCGACTATCTGGGCCCCAGCCAAATCGCCGGCCCGGTAGAGATCGTCGGCCCGTCGGCGCAGGGCGTCGGCGTGGGCGTGGGCTTGGGGCGCCAAGCTCTCGGCCTCTTTGGCGGCCGGTGTACGAGCGACTCGGTCCGCTTCGGCAACCACTTCGGGTTTGGGCAGGCTGGCGCACGCTACGGCTAGGCTGCACGCCGCAGTCAGAAAACAAACGACAAGACCCGCGCGCTTCATCACTTCGCCTCCGGAGGGCTTGCCGGCGCTGTTCGCCCGCTTTCTTTCAGCTCTTCGAGCTGGTCCAAAACACGACCCTTGCGCGCTACCGCTTCTTCGATGATGGCCACTGCCCTTACGGCCTTGGCTTCGACGGCGCTGGCGTCACGTTCTACGGCGGCCGCCTGCTTTTCCAGATCGGCGGTACGCACCAAGTCGTTGGCGGCGTTGGCCCATTCCAAAGCCAGATGATCGAGCATGAGGGCGTGCTGCTCGTCGCCGGCGGCGCGCGCGTCTTTTGCACGCGTCAGCGCGCCCTGTGCATTACCGATGGGTTCTGCGATGAGGGGCTTGTGCTCGGCGTTTTGACCGAGGCTGTCGATCAGTTGCTTGGCTTGCTCGCGCGGGTGGCCGGCGACGGCCGCGTACGACAGCGCGCTAAATAGAAAGAGCCCGGACATCAGGGGCAGGCGGCGGGTTTTCGATCTCACAGGCTGGAACAAGCCACGTGACTGCGCTCGGGTCAAGGTTCTCGTCAGTACGCCCCATTCAGGGTATAGCGGAGCCGACCGCGCTTTCACGGTACGGTGGAGATTAAGCAGTGTCAGGAGACCGCATGCCCGAGCGATCACGAGCGAGTTGGGATGACTATTTCATGGCCATTGCGCGAGAAGTGTCGAGTCGCTCGACCTGCGACCGAAAACACGTCGGTGCCGTGATCGTACGCGACAAGATGATTCTTGCCACCGGCTACAATGGGTCGATTCGAGGGCTGGCCCATTGCGACGACGAGGGCCACCTCATGGAAGACGGGCATTGCGTGCGAACGGTACACGCCGAGGCAAATGCCATCGTGCAGGCCGCTCGCAACGGGGTCGAGCTCGACGCGGCGCAGATCTACGTGACGGCTTCGCCCTGCTTCGGGTGCTTCAAGCTCATAGCCAACGCTGGCATTCGAAAGATCGTGTTCGGTGAATTCTATCGCGACCAAAAGATCTTCGAATTCAGCAAAGCGCTGGGTCTGGAGCTTCTGCATCATCCTTTGCCGGCGGGTGCTCAATGAGCGCTCACGTTGCTGTCGTGTTCGGAGGACCTTCTGCGGAAGCGGCGGTCAGCCGCGTATCGGCTGGAGCCGTGGCCAACGCACTCGCCAGTGCGGGCTATGCAGTCACACAGCTCGAGCTGAATCGGGAGCTTCCTCGAGAGCTAGCTGCGCATGCAATCGAAGCCGTCGTTCCAACGACGCATGGACCGCTGGGAGAGGACGGTTGCCTGCAGGGGCTGCTGGAGGTGCTGGAGGTGCCTTATTCAGGCTCGGGGGTGCTGGCGAGCGCGATTGCCGCTAACAAAGGCATGGCGCGGCGCGTCTTCGAGCAAGCCGGATTACCCATTGCCAAAGGTCGCTTGATCCACGAGGCGCAACACGACTCGGCGGCGCTCGAGCGAGTGCGCGCCGAGCTTGGCGGGGCCGTGATAGTGAAGCCCTGCTCGGGCGGCTCGGCGATCGGCGTGGGCCGCGTGGGAGCCAATGACCCCGACCAGAAGTTGCGAGATGCCTTACGGGCTGCCTTCGAGGTCGATCACAGCGTGGTGATCGAAGCCTTCAGGCTTGGTGACGAAGTGACGTGCGGTGTTCTGGAAGATGCGAATGGGACGGCGGTGGCGCTCCCGCCGACTCGTATCTTGGCCAAGGCCGCGGACTGGTACGATTTCAAGTCACGCTATGGAACAGGAGGCAGTGAGCATCAATGCCCAGCGCCCTTTTCGCCGGAGCTGATCGAGCGCGTGCAAACCGTGGCAGTGGCCGCGCACCGAGCCGTCCAGGCCCGCGACTTGTCTCGCGTCGATCTGATCGTTTCGGAGCAAACGGGTGACGTTACTCTACTCGAGGTGAACACGTTACCTGGGATGACGCCGACCAGCCTGTTTCCGGAAGCCGCCCAGATTGCGGGGGTGAGCTTCGAGGAACTGTGTTCACGCTTGGCGCAAAAGGCGCTTGCACGGGCCGGTCGGCGCACGCCCAAAGTGCTAGAAATGCCCGACTAGCTTCGCTAGCGCCCGAGTCGATCAGAGGGTCGTTTCGGTCAGCGCCGCTGGGCCACCGCTATCGTGCTGCCTGGGCAGGCTGCGCGCGCGCAGTCGCAAGCGTTCGAGCAAGGCGTCCCGATTTTCTGGCGCGGTGACGAGCAGGTTCTGCAACCCTTGCACGCGCTGCAGCAACCGTTGTCGAGCAGGACCCGGGGCGATGGCCATCGCACCGCCGTTGCTGGTCAACGTGTTGGATGGCGCGAGTGGCGCAAGCTGTGTTCCGGTGGGGAGATTGTCCAGCGAGAGCGTTTCGACGTTCAGCGGTTGCGACCTCGGCACCTGCAGACTGGGCATCGCAGCGGACTCCACGATAGGCAGCGACATGGGGGCATCGCTCACCATCGGGTCGCTGCCGTGCGGCGACGACGGATGGACGGTATCTAGCCCCGGTCCTGGCCCGAATTCGGAAACCACGCTTTGGATGAAGGCTTTGGTGGTGCCTCCGAAGCGTTTGAACCTCACCTTGGGGCCACCCGGCTTGTCGGGCGTAGGCGCCTGATAGCCGACGACTCGCGCCTCGGCGCGAATGAGTTTTTCGCCGCTGGTCAGACTCACCTCGAACCTGACGAGCGTGTCGCGCTCCAGTCTCGGTTGGTCGAGCAGAATCATCCGCTTGGACGAAATGGTCCACCCCTCGCTCGCGATGTAGTCCTCGACCGATTCATAGGGGCGCGTGATGCGAAGAATGCGAGGCTTGTCCAATGAGTCGCTCCTACCGTGATCGACATTTCTACCAGCATTTGTGCGTTTCTTCAACGGTAGGCTGGTGTCGATGCTTTGCCAGTTCGCCCGGCAGGAGCTCGGTGCTCGGTAGCTCTGCTGCACGTTCTGGCGATGCCCGGCGGGACAACCACGCTGTTTTTCGAACAAAGCGCGGCTCACCTTTCGGCTCGGTTGGAATTCGGGTAAGTCAGGCGCCCAGATGACGAGGCGTAACGAAGCATGAGCAAGACCGGACGCGTGTTAGTGATTGGTTCTGGGGGCAGAGAGCATGCCCTCGCACTTCGGCTCCTGGAGTCTCCGTCGGTGCAAGAAGTGATGGTTTGCCCAGGCAATCCGGGCACGAGCCGTGCCCCTGCGGACCTGAGCGGGCAGGGTAAGCGGCTGTTCAACCTGGCGGGCGATCCCATCGAGCGAGCCCGCGAGCTGTCCTCCGGCGGTGGGCTGGACCTCGCCGTGATTGGGCCGGAGGCGCCGCTCTGCGCCGGTTTGTCAGACCAATTGACTGAGCTCGGAGTCCTTTGTTTTGGCCCCGACGGGCGCGCGGCGCGGCTCGAAGGCTCCAAGGCGTTCATGAAGAACTTCGCGCAGCGCCACGGTATCAGGACCGCCCGGCACCGGGTCGTCGAGAGCGTGGCGGAGCTAGATGCCGCGCTGTCCGACTTTTCTGCGGTACCGGTGGTCAAGGCCGACGGCTTGTGCGCGGGCAAGGGGGTGGTGGTCGCTCGCGAGTGGGACGAAGCTCGCCGAGCTGCCGAGGACATGTTGACGGGCAAGAGCTTCGGCGCGGCAGGCAAGGTGGTCGTGCTCGAGGAGCGGGTCACCGGTTTCGAGGCCAGCGTTCACGCGGTGTGCGATGGCGAGCGAATGCTCGTCTTGCCGCCCGCTCAGGACCACAAGCGCTTGAAGGCGGGCGACCAGGGCCCGAACACCGGCGGCATGGGCACCTTCGCTCCCACGCCGCGTTTGAATGACGAGCTGATACAGCGCGTCAGCGCCGATGTGCTCCAGCGTGCGCTCGAGGGCATGGCGAAAGAGGGCACGCCATTCCGCGGCACCCTATTCGCTGGGCTGATGCTCGACGAGTCCGGCGATGCCACCCTGCTCGAGTTCAATGTGCGCTTCGGCGATCCCGAGACGCAGGTGCTCATGGGCCTCATCGACGGTGACTTCGCGTTGCTCTTGACCTCGGCCGCCCAGGGTCGTCTCGATGCGAGTGCGGTGAGCATCAATCAGGCTCACGCGGTCTGCGTGGTCCTCGCGGCCGCCGGCTATCCGGAGCGTCCGCGGCAAGGTGACGCGATCACCGGCATAGAAGAGGCCGAGGCGCTCGGAGCGCGCGTTTACCATGCGGGCACGCGCAGCGACGGAGGGCGCCTCGCCACCGCCGGTGGTCGCGTGCTCGGCGTCACGGCTCGGGGAGCCAGCTTGGCCGAGGCGCGGGCATCGGCCTATCGCGCGGCGGAATGCATTCACTTCGCGGGCAAACAATGGCGGGACGATATCGGGGCCTAGAACCGGCGTCGTGGCGGCGCCCTCGCCCATGACGGCGTTCGGCTCCCGTGAGCTCGCGAACCTGGTGGTCGCGCTGGATGCTGGGCTCGTCATCGCGGCGCCCACCGAGTCGTCGTATGGTCTCTTGGCAGATGCCCGCAATCCACTCGCGCTGGACAACCTGCTGTCCCTAAAGCCCCGAGGACCCAGCAAGGGGCAACCATTGATCGTCCCCGATGAACGTGTGTGGCGTTCGTTGGTCGCGCGCGTCCCGCCGAATGCAGAGCGCCTCGCGGCTCGGTTCTGGCCCGGACCGCTGACTCTTGTGTTACCCGCGCAACCCAAAGCCGCGCTCGATGCCCGGGTTTTGCTGAACGGAACTCTAGCGGTACGCATCCCTGGTGCCTCCCAAGCCGCACAAATCGTAGGCGCCGCGGGACGCGCGCTCACGGCGACTAGTGCCAATTCACCGGGCACGCCGCCGGCCCTCACCGCCGAAGAAGTGGCGGAGCAGTTTCCCGAAGCGTTGCGCGATGGACGGCTGCTGGTGACCGGGAGTCGAGCGCCGGGTGGCGCCCCGTCCACTCTGGTTCAGTTCGAAGGCTCGAAGTGGACTGTACTGCGGGCGGGCGCAATAGGGATGACCGAGCTCAGCGCGGCACTGAAAAGGCGAGCCTTGCCTTCGTAACGGGGGCCGAGCTTGACTCGTTACACGCTCGACGCTACGCGAAGCGCGCGGCTAATACCCGCAGGAGAACCATGGCTCGAGTACACAATTTCAACGCAGGACCGGCCGGCTTGCCCCTTGCCGCCTTGGAGCGCGCTCAAAGAGACCTGCTCGACATCGAGGGCACGGGTATGAGCATCATGGAACACAGCCATCGCGGCAAGACGTATGAGGCCGTGCACAACGAAGCCATCGCGCTCCTACGCGAGCTATTGGGTGTTCCCTCTGACTACGATATTCTGTTCCTGCAGGGTGGGGCTACCCAGCAGTTTGCGCTGGTTCCGATGAATCTACGCAAAGAGGGGCGGAGCGCTGACTACGTGATCACCGGGGCCTGGTCCAAGAAGGCCCTCAAAGAGGCCGAGGTGACCGGCAAGGCCCGTGTTGCCGTCACTACCGAAGTGGAAGGGAAGTTCCTGCGCATTCCCAAAGCCACGGAGCTCGACTTGGATGACAGCGCAGCTTACGTGCACATCACGAGCAACAACACCATCGCCGGCACACAGTTCAGCGAGTTCCCGGAGACGAAGGCACCGCTGGTCGCCGACATGTCCAGCGACATTCTTTCGCGCCCCATCGACGTGAGCCGCTTTGGCTTGATCTACGCGGGAGCGCAGAAAAATCTGGGCCCCAGCGGGTTGACCGTGGTCATCGTGCGTAAAGATCTAGTCGAGTCGGGGAATCAGAACATCCCAACCATCTTCCAGTATCGAGAGCATGCGGCCACCAATTCGCTTTTGAACACCCCTCCGACGTTTGCGATCTACATCCTGCGCAACGTGTTGGATTGGGTCAAATCGGAAGGTGGGCTTGCAGCGATTGCCAAGCGCAACGACGAGAAGGCGGCGATTTTGTACGACGTGATCGATGAACGCTCGGACTTCTACAGCTCACCCGTGGAGAAGGACAGCCGCTCGAAGATGAACGTCGTGTTCAATCTACCCACTCCCGAGCTCGAAGCCGAATGCATTGCCGAAGCTCAAAAGCGGGGCATGGTCGGCCTCAAGGGCCACCGCAGTGTCGGCGGCATGCGTGCTTCGATCTACAATGCCTGCAGTGTCGAATCCGTAAACGCTCTCGCGACGTTCTTGCGCAGCTTCAAGAAGTAGCCGCGCGTTGCGGTCGAAGGGACGCGCACGAAGCTCGGGGCACAAAGGCCGGCGCGGCTTCGTGCTCGTCCCTGATCCAGACGTCGCAGTTTGAAGCAGCCGACTGTCCGAATTGAGGCGCCTGTTCTTTAGTCGGTGCACGGCAGCCGCCTCGAAGTCGACGGGCAGCTGGGATCTCGGAGGCTTGCGGCTGCACAAGTGACGGGTAGCCGATGAAAACCGGCATTCCACGGAGTCCGGCGATGCAGAGGCGGCTGTTGGCCTGGGGTTTGCTTGGAGCAGGGTAACGACGTTGTTCGGCTATTAGCGATTGGTTGCATACACGAGACCACGCTATCGGCACGTCACCGACAAATTTGGATGCCCACCGGTCGCAAACCCTCCAAGGCCTTTGACGGCCGGCGGGCTGGTCGCTAACGTATTGTAACCTGGGCCGTTTCGCTGCTTCTGAGGTTCGATTGGTTCGCTACCGACTGCGCTTTTTGCTCCAAGAGATCGACCTGCCTCAGGGTGAGACCCTGATTGGTCGAAGCACTGCATGCCATATCACACTGGAGGACCCGCTGGTGTCGCGGACTCACGCCAAGATCACCGTGCGGGAAGATTCGGCCATAGCCGAGGATCTAGGGTCGCGAAACGGGTTATTAGTCAATGGTGAGCGAATCCGCGGCCCGGTCGAGCTCAGTGATGGCTCGCGCATTCGCGTCGGAACCCAGGAGTTCGTGCTGGCCCGCATCCTGGAATCCCACGCGACCCGCCGGACCGGCCAAGACACTGGGTTTTTGTGCCATTGCGCCGCGTGTGGTCTGCCTTATCCGAACAAGTTGGTCGAGTGCCCCAACTGCGGTTCGAGTGAGCGCTTCGACGAGGACACGCTGAGCGGTTCACTACCCTCGCGGGAGGCATGGACGCTCGATCTGGTGGTGGAGACCGTGCGCAAGGCTCGACAGCTCGGGCGCTGGGCGGACGTCGAACGACTGTTGCGGCGAGCCAGTGAGACGATAGAGCACCTGCTGGCGGCAGGGGAACCCGTCGATGGAAGGCAGCTCGAGGTCTTGGGTGATGCTGCGGTGGCCTTGTCGTTGTCGCTGGGCCAGGCGCATTGGGCACGCTGGGTGCTGGGTCTGTATGCGGCGCTCGGGCTGGTCCCCGGCAAAGAGGTGGGTCGCGGTTTGTCGAGTTTGCCGCCCGAGGAGCGAAATACGTTGGCGCCGGTCGCGAGCAGGGTAGTCGAAAGCGCTACCTTCGACGGGGAACGAGCCTTGGAGAGCGACGCATTGGACGAGCTGCGACTCCTCGCCGCGGGAGAACAATAGCGTGTGACAATAGTGTGTGATGAGCGCAGTAGGCTGAGCACGCCGGTCGAAAGCTAGCGATGCGACGGGAGGCCAACCTTGGAACGCCCAAAGCGCGCTCGACATGCCGAGCTTTCGGCGAGTATTCTAAAGGCCGGTGACCTCCGACAGGCAAAGCTCAGGGTCAGTGTCCGCTCAGACTGCCACACGCGTCATCACGAAGTTTTGGGTGGAGTACCGCGGCCACAAGATAGAGCTGCGCCCGGGGGTTACGCTCATCGGCCGCAGCGCTGCCTGCCAAATAGTGTTGGACGATGGTTTGGTGTCGCGCCGTCATGCACAGTTCCGAGTCGAGCAAACGCAAGCTGTCTTGGAAGACTTCGGCAGCGTCAACGGCGTTTTCGTGAATGGGGAACGGATTGTCCACGAACGCGAGGTGCGGGACGGCGATGTGATCAAAATGGGAAAGCAGGAAATGGTCCTGCGATCGGTCAGCATCAACATGGTCGAGGCGGCGGTCAAGTTCGGGGCGGAGACACTGCACGGTGACGTCACACTCAACAAGACTCGGGACATAGGCGACACGGCAGAGCGCGCTGGACTCGGGCCCACCAACAGGGAGGCGTTTGCCGTGCTGGGGAGTGTGGCAGACAAGGTGCTTGCGCTCGGGCGCGGTGCGGAGGCCGAACGCATGCTCTCGGGTACGCTTCAGTCGTTGCTCAAGGCATCCACCAAGGGTGGGGTGCCCAGCGAGCTCGCTGACAAAGCAGCCGCCTATGCGGTGCGGCTGGTGGCCGCAACCAAGAAGGCCAGCTGGGCCGACTACGTGTTCGAGTTGTTCAGGAATCTGCGACGACCGTTGCCGGGCCCCGTCGTCGATCAGCTATATTCGGTGTTGCGCAGCGTATCCGGCGTGGATCTGACGCTGCTCAGGAACTACGTAGCCCTGCTGCAGGCGTTACAGCATTCGTTCGGGCCGACGGAACGGTTCCTGGTGCAACGCATCGAAGGACTCGAACGCATCGTCATGCTCTAGCTACTTCGATGAGCTAGCTTTGGCGCCCAGCGATAGCGCCGCGGCTTCGGCGATGGCGGCCCGCAGCGCTGGATCGTCCACCTTCTCGAGGCGCTCTCGGAGCGATGCGGGTAGCTCTGCTTTGGGTGGCGAAGCCGCAGCCGGAGGCGCCTTGCCTGTGCTGGAGCCAGCTGCAAAGCCGAGATCTTTTATTTGGAAGCGGATGCCGTTGACGTCGAGACCCATGGTGCGCAGGCGAGCAACGATTTCATCCGATAGGAACGTCAGCTCGTTGGCCCAAGCGGCGGACGAGGCATAGATGGTCAAGCGACCCCGGACGAGTCGCCCTACGCTGGTCCGAGCCGCGATACGAGGCCCGACCGCAGCCCGCCAAGCGTTGGGTGTGATTGCGGCCCCGCTTCGACGCGCAGCCTCGGTTTGAGCCTGCTCGAGCAGGTCCGATAGGGGCGTCGGGCGTGCTGACGGCCGAGTGGTCGCTGGTGCTTGGCTTGGTCTACTCATAGCGAAATGGGCGGTAACGAGATTGGGTCATAGCTCGATCGGGTCATCACTCGTGTCGGGTCTCGTGTGGGTTGGATTGTGCGGGGGCGCAGGTTCCGCTAGAACGACAGCGTGTAATAGCTTGCACGCTTTTGCTGTCCTCGAAAAGCGATCTCTCATGCGCGCGTTACGTGAAGCTCCGTTTCCCTTCGAAACCGTTCGGGACTTGCTTGGCATCTTGCGTGCTATGTACGCTTGCACCCGGAAGCAGGCTGGGGCCGAGCGACGCCTCGCGCTGATTGAACAAGTAGGGCGCGAGCTCGGCAAAGCAACAGACATGGCACGCATGTACCCAAGGGGTAGCCTCGGGTTCACCGCAGCGTGGGAGCGCGCCGAGAGCGCCGTGCGCAGACTTGGGGAGCTGGTGGATTGCACCACGCCGCTCGAGCCTGCGCTCAAAGTTGTGGGAGAACGAATCACGCGTGCCAGTGCTGGGGTTGGGGAATCGCCCAGGCGCGAGCTGCGACGCGAAACCCGGCGCAAGCGATCGTGAAGACCGGCAAGGCGACCTCCGTCGCTGACCTCGACCGGCGCCGGAGGCATTGCGATCGGGCTGAGACTTGGGTGGCCGACCGGACCGGGCACAAGTGATCAATCGCTACCGAAGATCCGCGAGGTCTGCTACAGAGCTCGGCCTCTCGGGGCGTTGTCCTCGATGATTGGTCCCGGAGTTGGGGCAACGATTGCCCCAAGTGGGTTGTCCGGAAGCCCCAAAAGAGGTACCAACCCAGCGACATCACGACTGAAAGCCGAAGTGGCGGAATGGC
>CBFGRJ010000054.1:0-26213 GCA_965651135.1 uncultured Myxococcales bacterium | reverse complement strand
CGGGAGGCATCGTCAGCGCTGCGGTCGATGGTATGCGCATTGCCGAAAAGATCGCCGCGACTCGCAATGCTTAAGCGATTCGCAATACCTAGAGCTCAACCCAACCGGGTACTCTGCAAGACGATGAGGCTGATTTCGGCGGGGGCGCCGAGTCGCATCGGAGGGCC
Organism: uncultured Myxococcales bacterium; assembly: GCA_965651135.1. Taxonomy (GTDB): domain Bacteria; phylum Myxococcota_A; class Polyangia; order Polyangiales; family Polyangiaceae; genus JAICQQ01. Next base: position 26,046 of record CBFGRJ010000054.1, on the reverse strand, counting down.
CCAGTACCCGGTGCCGTTGCTCACGTAGATCAGCGCGCGCCCGATGCGCTTGAGACCCGAGACGACGGGTTGCTGCAAGCGAACCAAGTAGTTCCACGGCCAGAGTTGGCCGCCGTGCGTGTGGCCGGAGAGCTGCAACCCGACGCCCAGCCGCTCTGCTTCGAAAATGGCCTTGGGTTGATGGGCGAGGAGCACGAGCTCCCGATTGGGATCTCGCCCGCCTACCGCACGCTCGAGGCTCGGTCCCTGGTCCTGAAAACTTCCCGCGCTGTAGTCGTCGACGCCCGCCAGGTCGTAGCTATGCCCGTCTTCGCCGATGCTGACGCGCTCGTTGCGCAGCACTCGAATGCCGAGGCGTTCGAGCTCGGCGCACCATTCGATGTGGCCCGAATAGTATTCATGATTCCCGGTGACGAAATAGACCCCATAGCGTGCCTTGAGCTGCGCGAGCGGCGCCACGTGCTCCCTGAGGGTTTCCACCGTCCCGTCGACCAGGTCGCCCGTGATCGCAATGACGTCGGGAGCGAGCGCGTTCGTTCGGTGCACCACCTCCTCCACGAAATCTTTGCGGATGGTGGGGCCGATGTGGACATCGGTCAGCTGCGCGATGGTCGTCCCGTGCATGGCCTCAGGCAGGCGCTCGAGCGCCACTTCGACCCGCTTGACCGCGACGCGCGCCAACCCCGAACGAAGCGCCAGTCCGCCCAAACCGACCGAGGCGAGCGCCACTGCGCCCGCGAACAGGCGTGACAAGACCATGCGCCGCTGGGGATCTTCCGGCGCGCTAGCCTGCAACCGCTGGACGAGCTCAACGGCCACGCGTGCTATCTCGCCCAGCAGCAGCAGCGACACCAAGAACAGCAGCAGGCCCAGCCAACTGAACGCTGCGAGGAACAGCGGCTTGGCCGACGCGGCGTTCAGCGTGCGCACAGAAAGGAAGGTCAGCGGCAAAAGCACGAAAAGCGCGATGATCAGCCACGTTAGGATGCGGTGGATGCCCGGGGGTAGATGAGTATCGCGGACCAGTCGTACCCAGACGTAGTAGTGAGCCGAGCCGAGCACGGCGAGCATGATCGAAAAGAACAAAAGAAAAGAGGTCAATCGCGCCACAGCACGGTTGTATGGCCCTGGATCTTCAGCCTGCCAAGCGCCCCCGCTCGCAACTCAATGTTTCTTAACCGTAGCTACTTATTTGTCGTTCGAGGTCGGGCTGGTTCAGCCAGTCGCTCCGCCCGGCGGCACGCCGGCCGTGGATGGGGGGCTGGCGGTGGCGGGCCGACGCTTTTATGCTGCTCATGCTCGACTTACGGCTGACAAGGGGCTAAAGACCCCTCACAGGCCCGGCTGGGGGGCCCACACCGTGCCAACCAAGGAGCACCCGTGAACACCTACATGCACGACGCCGCAGACCGCGATTCCGAAGAGACCCGTGAATGGATCGAGTCCTTGGATGCGGTCGTGCAACACCATGGAAGGGACCGCGCTCGATACCTGCTCAAACGTGTGCTGGATCAGGCTCGGCGCCACCGAGTCGCGCCCGGTGGGCCCCTGACCACGGATTACGTCAACACGATTCCAGTCGAGGAGGAACCACCCTATCCCGGCGACGCGTGGATGGAAAAACGCATCCGCCGCATCATTCGCTGGAACGCGATGGCGATGGTGCATCGCGCGAACATGAACTTTTCTGGCATCGGTGGGCACCTGTCGACCTATGCCTCGAGCGCCAACCTGTATGAGGTCGGCTTCAATCACTTTTTCCGTGGCCCCAGCGGCGACGGAGCGGGCGATCAGATCTATTACCAAGGCCATGCCGCGCCTGGAATCTACGCGCGCTCGTTCCTAGAAGGTCGGCTTTCCACCGAGGCGATGGAGCGCTTTCGCCGCGAGGCGCAGCGAGGCGCCGGGCTGTCGAGCTATCCGCACCCGCGGCTCATGCCCAACTACTGGCAATTCCCCACCGTCAGCATGGGCATTGGGCCTATCTCGGCCATTTATCAGGCGCGCTTCAACCGCTACCTGCATGCGCGAGGCATCGCGGACACCTCCAACTGTCGGGTTTGGTGCTTCGTGGGCGACGGCGAGTGCGACGAGCCCGAAACCTTGGGTGCGTTGACGTTGCCGGCGCGCGAGCAGCTGGACAACCTCATCTTCGTGATCAACTGCAACCTGCAGCGCCTGGACGGGCCGGTGCGTGGCAACGGCAAGATCATCCAAGAGCTCGAAGGCGTCTTTCGCGGTGCCGGCTGGACCGTCATCAAGGTCATCTGGGGTCCGGAGTGGGACGATCTGCTGGCCAAAGACACCGACAACGTGCTCGTGCGGCACATGAACGAGACCGTCGATGGGGAATGGCAGCGCTACACCACGGCCCCCGGCGAGTATATTCGCAACCACTTCTTCGGCAGCGATCCGCGGCTGCTCGAGCTAGTCAAAGATCTGAGCGATCAGGATATCCAGAAGCTGCGGCGCGGCGGGCACTGTCACAAGAAAGTGTATGCCGCCTACCATCGGGCTACGCAGAATCGAGGCCGGCCCACGGTGATCTTGGTGCATACCGTCAAGGGCTGGACCTTGGGCGAGAACTTCGAAGGCAGCAACGTCACGCATCAGAAAAAGAAGCTAGATTTGGACGAGCTGCGCCACTTCCGCGACAAGCTGGAGCTGCCGGTTCCCGACGACAAGCTGAAAGAGGCACCCTTCTACCACCCGGGTAAGAACAGCCCCGAGGTCGAGTACCTGCTGGAACGGCGCAAGGCGCTCGGCGGGTTGATTCCAGCGCGGCGTAGCATGGCTCAGGTGGCCATCGACCTGCCCGAGCAAAAGCTCTACGACGAATTCTACGCGGGCATGGCCAAGGGCGAAGCGTCGACGACCATGGTGTTCGCTCGGCTGTTGGCGAAGCTCGTGCGAGACAAGAAGATCGGCAAGCGAGTGGTGCCGATCATTCCGGACGAGGCACGCACCTTCGGTCTAGATGCCCTGTTCAGTCAGGTCGGCATCTATGCGGCGCACGGGCAGCTCTACGAACCGATCGACAAGGGCAAGCTCTTGTACTACCGCGAGGCGAAAGACGGTCAGGTTTTGGAGGAAGGGATCACCGAAGCGGGCTCCTTGGCTTCCTTCACCGCTGCAGCCACCTCGTACTCCGTGCACGGTGAGCCGACGATTCCGTTTTACATCTTCTATTCGATGTTCGGTTTCCAGCGCGTCGGCGACCAGATCTGGGCCGCGGGCGACACCATGGCGCGAGGGTTCATGCTGGGAGCCACGGCGGGCAGGACCACCTTGAACGGCGAAGGCCTGCAGCACGAAGACGGCCACAGTCTACTGAACTCCATGGCCTACACCGCGGTGCAGTCGTATGACCCGGCCTACGCCTACGAGCTAGCGATCATCATCGAAGACGGCATGCGCCGCATGTACACCGAAGACGAGAATGTCTTCTATTACATCACGCTGTACAACGAGAACTATTCCATGCCGCCCATGCCCGATCGCGAGGGCGTGCGCGAAGGAATCTTGCGCGGCATCTACCTGTATCGCCCCGCCGAGCAGCGGCGCAAGCACCACGTCCAGCTGTTCGGTAGCGGTGTCATTCTCAATCGCGTGCTCGAAGCCCAGAAGATCTTGGCGGAGCGCTTCGATGTCTCTTCGGATGTGTGGAGCGTGACCAGCTACCAACAGCTGCGCAACGACGCGCTCCGCTGCGAGCGCTACAATCGCCTGCACCCGGACGCCGAACCGCGCGTGCCCTTCCTGACGCGCGCGCTCAGCGGCGTAGAAGGTCCCTTCATCGCCGCTTCTGACTACATGAAAGCGCTTCCCGATCTAGTGAGTCGCTGGATCCCAGGGCGCCTGGTACCGCTCGGGACCGAAGGGTACGGCATGAGCGACACTCGCGAAGAGCTTCGGCGGCACTTCGAAATCGATGAACAATGCATCGCGCTCGGCGCGCTGGACGCACTGCGCCTCGAGGGCAAGGTCTCCGGGGCGGAGCTCGCCAAGGCGATAGCGGACCTGGGCGTCGACCCAAACAAGATGGATCCCCTCGACGTCTAGGCTGGCGGATTGCTAGCGCGCCTCGCGCAGTAGGTGCTCGGCGATCTTGCGATGCACTGCCGGCAGCGCGTAGCTTCCCAGCTGTTGTGGCTTGCACCAGGCCATGCGGGCGCCGGCCTTTTCCTTGGCGGTGAGCGCGCAGTCGTACACGTCGAGCGTGATTCGAAAGCGCGTGACGGCATGCGTGAAGCGCGCCAGCTTGTCGCCGATACGAACCGCCAGGCCCAAGCGTCCGAGCGCCTTGCCCAAGGCGAGTGTGGGGCGCCCGCCGGCGGCGGTCTCGGTAGTGGGGAACAGCCACATCGACGCCCAGCGTTGCGCGTCCTCGGGCTCTTGCACCAACAGGACGCGGCCGCGGTGGCGGACCACCCCGCACACCATGCTGACGGGGGTGGCTTTCTGGCGTTTGCGCAATGCGGGATACTGCAGGCTGCGCCCGTCGGCGTGCGCCAAGCAGGCACGCTGCCACGGGCAAATGCTGCAGCGAGGCTGCTTGGGGGTGCACACGGTGGCTCCGAGCTCCATCAGCGCCTGATTGACGTCGCCCGGGCTATCGGGAACCAACAGCTCCTCGGCCAGGTGCCAGAGCTGGTTCTTGAGCGGCGCCTTGAGGGGATCGCCAGAGAGCGCATATAAGCGGCACAAAACGCGCGTGACGTTGCCGTCGACCACCGGGGCGATGGCGCCGAACGCGATGCTGGTGATGGCGCCGGCGGTGTAGCGGCCGACGCCCGGAACCTCGAGCCATGCCGATGGATCGCGGGGCAGGTGCTTGCCGTAGCGTTCGGCGAGGTAGCGCGCTCCTTGGCGCAAGCGGCGCGCGCGTGAATAGTAGCCGAGCCCCTGCCAGGCATGCAGCACCTGGTCCTCGCTGGCGCGAGCCAAGGCGTCCACGCTGGGGAACGAGTGCATCCAGCGGTTGTAGTAGTCGATCACGGTGGCGACTTGAGTCTGCTGCAGCATCACTTCGCTGACCCAAATCGCGTAGGCGTCTTTTGTACGACGCCAGGGCAGCGGGCGCTGGTGCCGGCGGTACCAGGTGAGCAAGCTGGTAGTGAGCTGTTTTGGAGGGATGCGGGCCTGCACGTCAGCGAATCCGATGAACGTGCTCTTCCCACTCGCGCCCGTTGAAGGGTTCGATCGCGAAGCGCTCGAACACCTCTGGCGCGAGGCACCTGAGGTTGACGCTGAAGCCGTCGGGGTGAGACCGCGGCCGGTAAAACGGATGGATGCCGCAGTGTCGGCAGAAGTGGTGTTTGGCCACACCTGTATTGAAGGTGTAGGTCTGTAGGCAATCAGAACCCGCCGAGAGCTCGAAATCCGAAGCCTCCACAATCAGGTGCAGGAACCCCTTTTTCGAGCAGATGGAGCAGTTGCATTCCAGAGCCCGCTGTTCTCTGGGGCGGACTCGGAACCGCACGCGCTCGCAGTGACACGAGCCATCGAGCCATTCGGGTTGTTGCATGAGCCGAGCGTAGCACGCCGGCAAGGGGCCAAAGGCCGCCCTCGAGCTTGCCGGCCCCGAGGTTTTTTGGACCGAGCCGTGTGTCCTACCGGGACGCGCAAATGGCGGTGGCGAAGGACGGCAGAAACTCGTTAGAGTCGAGGCATGTCCGAACCGAGGGTCTTCCCTCTCGAGTCGATCCGCACGGACGGTTGGTTCGAGCGCATCGGTGAAGGCATCGGCAGCTTTCAGGCGCTGTGCGATATCGTGGGTCCACGCTTCTTCGCCTTCGCCATGATCACCGGTGCCCGCATCACCGCGCTGACCGTCGATCGACGCAGCCCCGAAAACACCATGGTCGATTTCGTGGTGGGGGCGGGCGACGCCGACATTTCACCGGCCGATACACAACGGCTGACCCTTGCCGACTTTCGCCGCCGCCTGGTGAATGCGCTGGTTCAAGAAGAACCGATGGGACTGCCTCCCACGCGAGCGACCGATATGGAAGCATTGCAGATGCACGTCGGCGTGCGCTACCTGCTCTTGGCACCGTTGTACGGGTACAGCTTGCGGCAGCTGACCGTTACCGATTCCGAATCGCGCATCGACTTGCTTCACGACGGCATCGAAGAGTCGTACCAGCTGGCAGCGTTTCGCGCGCGCCTGCGCACTCACGTTCGCGAAGAGCTCGATCGCGTGCAGCGTGGGGGAGGGCGAGGGGCCATCGATCTGAGTCGAGTCCCCGAGGCGCAACAGGCTGCCGACGCGGGCGATCACGTCAAGGTGCTCGAGTTGCTCGGGGCCTGGCCCGCACCTCTGGCTATTTTTCTGCGAACCCCCGAGGGGCAAATGCTCGGGCCGGACGCGCGCGCCACGATCGCGCTCGCGCTAGGGCTTTTGGGTAGCTCGTGCATCGCGCTGGGCGAGGGCGAAAAGGGGGAAGAGGTGCTGCGGCTGGCCGTTCAGTATGCCGGTGACGGGCCAGCAGCGGCGGACATCTACACCAGGCTGGGCAAGGCCATGATTGAGGACGGTCGGCCCGGCGAAGCCATCTCACCGCTCAGGCGTGCGGCCAATCTCGGCGCCGACGGCATGGTGATCTGGCCGGCTCTGGCGCGCGCTTTTTTCGCTCGCGAGCGCTACCTTGCCAGTCTCGCCGCCATCCTGGAGGCCAGAGAATGCGGCGTGTCCGACGAGTCACTTGCGGGATTGCTTCGGTCCGTCGAAGAGCGCCTCGCACCTGCGCTGCCAGCGTGGAGCGAGCTGGTGGGTCGACCGCTCGAAGCCTAAGTTCTGTGCTGGACGGATTGACAGCCGTCGCGCGGAGGGCTAAACGGCCACAACCCGTTGAATTTAGTAGTTTCCTCCCAAGAATTGCACCACCGGCCGCGTCGGTCGTGGCGCTTCGTGGGGACTTGCGATTCGGCTGACCGGCACAATGCTCCGGTCGGGCCTGCGAGGGTCTTCACGTCGGGGGCAGCTTTTTTTGTGCGCTCGGCCCCCGCTCACCGATGACATGTGATACGCGGGCTCGGCAGAGTGTGAACCCGCAAAGGTAAACGAACGGCATGCTGCAAACCTACCTCCCCATGTTCATCATGTTCGCCATCGCGCTCGTCGTGGCGGCGGCCATGTTCTTCATCGGCCAGCTCGTGGGCAAGAAGAACCCGACCCCGGAAAAGATGATGCCCTACGAGTGCGGCAACGACACGGAGGGGGGCCGTGGCATCAAGTTGGACGTCAAGTTCTATCTGACGGCCATCCTGTTCGTGGTGTTCGATATCGAAGTCGTGTTCCTGTACCCCTGGGCCGTGCAATTCAAAGGGCTCGGATGGTTGGGCTTCATGACGATGTTCGCGTTCATCACGGCCCTGATTGTCGCGCTGGTCTATTGCTGGAAGAAAGGAGCCCTGGAGTGGGAGAAATAAACTCGAACGAAGTGCTCGAAACCGGGGTTGGCGAAGGGTTCGTGACCACGCGTCTGGTCCCCCTACTTTCCTGGGCACAGAAGTACTCGCTGTTCATGTATCCCTTCGTGACCGCCTGCTGCGGCATGGAGTTCATGGCAGTCTCCAGCCCACGCTACGACTTTTCGCGCTTCGGCTCCGAAGCCCCGCGGTTTTCACCCAGGCAAAGCGACTTGTTGTGGGTCGTCGGCACCATCACCCAGCGGCAGGCCCCAGTATTGAAGCGGATTTACGAGCAAATGGCCGAGCCGAAGTGGGTGCTTGCTTTCGGTACCTGCGCCTCGTGCGGCGGCTTTTACGACAACTACGCGTGCGTGGCCGGCATCGACAAGATCATCCCGGCGGACGTGTACGTGCCAGGTTGTCCACCTCGTCCAGAGGGCGTGCTCGACGGTCTGATGTTGCTGCAGGACAAGATCCAGCGCGGCGATCGAACGCCCGGCGTCGTCAAACCGCGGCGTGACCCGGCAACCAACCAGAAAATGGGATTGGTAGAGCTGCGCCGTTCGCGGCGAACGGCTTGAACCCACCAGGCACCAGCGATGTCGCAGGCACTTGTCGAGCTCATCCAAGCCAAGTTTCCGCAGGCCGTGATCGAAACTCACGCGCAGCACGGTGACGAAACAGTGGTCCTCGAAGCCGCCCAGTGGAAGGCGGTACATCAGTTTCTGTTCAGCGATCCGCGCGCTCGGATGAACATGCTGATGGACCTCACTGCGGTCGACTATCCCGAGCGCGATCCGCGCTTCGAGGTGGTGACGCATTTGCTGTCGCTGGACAAAGGCCACCGCATCCGCCTGAAAGCGCGCGTTGGCGATCCCGACGGTGACGACGCAGAAATCGACAGCGTGACCGACATCTGGGCCAGCGCCAATTGGATGGAGCGAGAGTGCTGGGACATGATGGGGGTCAGGTTCCGAGGCCATCCCGATCTGCGCCGCATCCTGTTGTATCCGGAGTTCATCGGGCACCCGCTGCGGCGCGATTATCCGGCCGACAAGATTCAGCCACTCGTAGCGTATCGAGAGGTGGACAACATCGAGAAGCTACCGCCGTTCGGGGAGGAAGAAGGCATGCCGTTTGGGCGCCAGACGCACCTTGGTGTGCCGGACCCCGACGCTGACGAAGATGCGCAGGTGAATTGATGGAACCTTTGGACGTCGAATTGGACGAAGCGGAGGTGGAGTTCCCGCAGGAACCCATGCTGCTGAACGTCGGCCCGTCGCACCCCGCCATGCACGGCACGGTCCGCTGCGTGATGGAGCTCAGCGGCGAATCCATCAACAAGGTGGACGTGCAAGTCGGCTATCTCCACCGCGGGTTCGAAAAGATGTGCGAGCGCGGGACCTGGACCCAAGTGTTCCCGTACATCGATCGCTGTAACTACGTCTCACCCATGCTCAACAACGTGGGCTACGCGCTGGCCTGCGAAAAAATGCTGGGAATCGAGGTGCCCGAGCGTTGCCAGTACTACCGGATGATGCTGGGCGAGCTGGCGCGCATGTCCGACCACCTGACGTGCGACGGCGCCATGGCCATGGAGCTCGGAGCATTCACGCCGTTCCTTTGGATGATCAAGGGGCGCGAGATGTTGTGGGACCTGTTCGAAGAGGAGTGCGGAGCCAGGCTGACGCACAGCTTCGGTCGAGTCGGCGGTATGGCGCACCCACCGACGGACGGGTTCAAAGAAAATGCGCTGGCGGTCGTCAGGCACATCTTGTCGATCATCGACGAAGTCGAACGATTGCTCCTGGGCAACCGCATATTCCTCGACCGCCTGGAGGGCGTCGGGGTCATCAGCGCCGAAGACGCGATTTCCCTCGGTTGGACGGGGCCGTGCTTGCGAGCCGCGGGTGTGGCCTACGACGTCCGCAAGGCGCACCCGTACATGAAGTACGGTGAAGTCGATTTCGACGTACCCGTGGGTCAAGCCAGCGACTGCTTCGATCGCTTCATGGTGCGCATCGAAGAAATCAAGCAGAGCGCCAGGATCGTCGAGCAGTGCGCCGAAAGGCTGGCCGATTCGGGCCCAGTCAACGTCGACGATCCGCGCATCATCTTGCCGCCCAAAGAAGAGGTGTACAGCACCATCGAGGGCACCATCCAGCACTTCAAGATCGTGATGGAGGGCCTGAAGCTGCCCGCCGGCGAGGTGTATTCGTATACGGAAGCCGGCAACGGTGAGCTCGGCTTCTACCTGGTGAGCGACGGCAGCGGCACGCCCTATCGCGTACGCATTCGTCCACCGTGCTTCTTGGTGACCGGGGGCCTCGAACGAGTCATCACAGGGCAAATGATGGCCGATGTCGTGCCCTGTTTCGGTTCACTGAACATGATCGGCGGCGAATGCGACCGCTGAGCGTTGCTCTGGAGTAGTTGAACGACCATGCCGACGTTTAAACTAGATGGACTCGATGTCCCCTTCGAGCCCGGCGATACGATTATCAGGGCTGCCCATAGGGTGGGCATCGACATTCCGCACTACTGCTGGCATCCAGGTTTGAGCGTGGCGGCCAATTGCCGGATGTGCCTGGTGGAGATTGCACCGCCGCCGGGGCGCCGACCCATGCTGCTCGACGTGCTCGAGTGGGACAAGGAGCAAGGGCAATACGTGCCCCAAAAGAAGCCGAAGCTGCAACCCGCCTGTCAGCAAGCTGCGGTCGAAGGCATGGAGGTGCTGAGCCAAACCAGTGAGCACGCCAAGCGTGCGCGTGCCGCGGTGCAAGAGCTGCTCTTGCTCAACCATCCCGTGGATTGCCCGATCTGCGATCAAGCGGGTGAGTGTCGTTTGCAGGACTACTGGCTCGAGCACGGGTCGCGCAAAAAGCGCATGCTCGACGAGCGTATTCACAAGCCCAAGGCAGTCGTGTTCGGCCCGACCATCGTGTACGACGCCGAGCGGTGCATCGTGTGCACCCGCTGTGTTCGCTTCGTCGAAGAGGTGGCCATGGACCCTTGCCTCGACAAGCGGGAGCGCGGCAACCTCAGCGAAATCGTGCTGTCGCCGGGGCGCCAGCTCGACAATCCCTACACGCTGATGACGGAATACGTTTGCCCTGTCGGCGCGCTGACCGCTCAAGATTTCCGCTTCAAGGCCCGTGTCTGGTTTTTGCGGTCGGTGCGCTCGGTGTGCGTGGGTTGCGCCACGGGTTGCAATTCGTTCACCGACTTCGATCCGCGAAACCAAACCGTGTACCGCTACCGGCCCCGCGAGAACCTCGAGGTCAACAAGTACTGGATGTGCGACGACGGTATGCTCGACTACCAGCGCATCCATCACGGCCGGGTGGAGCATGCTCGCGTCTCCGGCAAAGAAAAACCGAGGGAGCAGGCGATCGCGAAAGCGGCGGAGCTGCTCAAGGCTGCCAAGCCCGAGGGCTTGGGCGTAGTGCTCAGCGCGGAGCACTCGAGCGAGGACAACTTCGCGCTGTTGCGCTTGGTGCGAGAGGTGCTCGGCGCCAGTCAGATCTTCGTCGCTGGTCGCCCTGACGGGGAGGGCGACGACATCCTTCGCGACAAGGACAAGAACCCGAACCGTGCTGGCGTGCTGGCGCTGGCCGGGCAGAGCGTGCAGTCGGTCGTGGAGCTGCCCAAGGCGGCGAAGAGCGGCAAGCTCACGCATGTCGTGTCGCTGGGCAGCGCCGCCTTCGACCTGGGCGTCGAGGCGTTCAGAGCGCTCGGCATCAAGCGAGTGGCGCTGGCCACACACCCGGGCCCGCTCACCGAGGAGGCCGACGTGGTGCTCCCGGCTGGTAGCTGGGCCGAGTCCGAGGGAACGTTCATCAACCGCCAGGGGTTGCAACAGATCTCCGAGCGAGCCATCGCGCCGTTCGGCGACTCACGCCCCGCGTGGAAGCTGGTGTCGCTGTTGAGCGAAGCCCTCGGTCATCCGCTCGGCTACAAGCGCGTCAGGGACGTGCAGCGGGCCATGCTCGGAGGCGAAACCGCCACTAGTGTTCGCCCAGCCGATGCAACCGTAGGAGCGTCCGCATGACTCTGACCATGGTGCTTTTGTTCGTGCTCAAGGCGTTCGTCGTCGTGATGTTCGCGATGAACTTGGGCGTCGTGCTGACTTGGGTCGATCGCCGCCAAGGCTCGATGATTCAAGATCGCGTCGGGCCCAATCGAGCGGGGATTCCCGTGCCGGCCAAGGCGCTGCAGGTCATCCTGGTCGGGCCGGCGCTCTTGGTGGTGGGGGGCCTGTTGTACCTGGTGCTCGGAACGGAGCCCATCCAGGGAGAGGCTCGAAGCGATCGCGCCATGCTGTTCAGCCAACTCGCGATCTTCTTCACCTGGTTGACCGCCCTGGTGATTGCGGGGCGCGTGCGCGTGCGCGGTGCCAAGAACAGCTTCGACGTGTTCATCGGCTCTTTGGGCGATCCGCGCCGAATCTTTTACGCAGGGTTGGCGCTCCACGTAGCAACCGTTGCGGCGTTCGCGGCGCTGGGCGGAACCGAAGAGGGAGCCTTCCTCACGGAGTTCGGTTATCGCTCGGGGCCGGCGCTCCTGGCGTTTGCGATTCTGTTCGGAGCGGGCTACGCAGCCTATTCGCTGCGGAACGAAAAGACCGTTCGCATACGTCTGGCAGGTCTGTTGCACCCCGCTGCCGACGGCCTCAAAACCGCCTTCAAAGAAGACTTCATTCCGCCCAACGCGGACCGCTTTCTGCACAGCTTGGCGCCGTTCATTTCGTTCTTCCCGGTGCTGGTGGTGCTCGCGGTCGTCCCGTTCGGAGACACCTTGTGCTTCGGGCTGACCGAGACGGGCGGGCTCGATCTGACGAACCTTCGCGATCAGGTGCCGCGCGACGGCGTCTGCGCCGATGGCGCCCTCGATCTGCAAGTCGTCGATCTCAACGTGGGTATCTTGTACTTCTTCGCGTTGGCCGGCACTGGCATCGTCGGTGCCGCGCTGGCGGGTTGGGCCAGCGACAACAAGTTCAGCTTGCTGGGTGGCCTCAGGGCCGCCAGCCAGATGGTCTCGTACGAAGTGACGCTGGGCCTGACGATCATCGGAGCCCTGATGATCTACGGCACCGTTCGCGTCGATGAAATGGTGCGCTGGCAGGCCGAGCACGCCTGGGGCATCTTCGTCCAGCCGCTGGCATTCGTCCTGTTTTTCACCGCCGCTGTGGCCGAGTCGAAGCGCATTCCCTTCGACTTGCCAGAAGGCGAGAGCGAAATCGTGGCCGGTTACTTCACCGAGTACTCGGGCATGAAGTTTTCGATGTTCTTCTTCGCCGAGTACGTGGCCGTGGTCACCTCGAGCGTGTTGATGGCTGCGCTGTTTCTCGGTGGCTGGCACCTGCCATTCGTGCACCGCGACGGGATCTTCGTTGCCATCGGCGATACGGTGCTGTTCGAGCAAGCGCTGAGCCACGGGTTCGTGGTGCTGATCGGAGCGCTCGGCTTCGTGTTCAAGGTGATTGTGCTGTGCTTGATTCAGCTGACCATCCGTTGGACCTTGCCGCGTTTCCGCTACGACCAACTGATGCGTTTGGGCTGGCGCAAGCTGCTGCCCGCATCGCTCGTGAACATCTTGGCCACGGGCATGATCGTGCTGGCGTTTCAGTCCGCAAGTCCGCTGGTCAAGCGCGGGCTCAATACCGCGGGCGACCTGACCATGGCGGTGCTCGCCGTGCTGGGTCTCGTCGCCTTGATTTGGCTGATCATTTTCATGTTGCAACCGGCACGCAAGCGCAGACTCCTGGTGACCAGCTCGGCTCGATTCGCCGAGAAGCAAGGAGGCACGCGCTGGGCAAGGATGGAGGCTTGAAATGACGACGCAGGCTTCGGCCCAACAGGGCCTAGGACCGAGAAAGATCGTGGGCAAGCCCGTAGCGCGCCCCAATCGCACCCCTGCGGTGCAGAGCTACATCCCCGAGGTGACCCGGGGCATCGGGATTTCCATGCGCCACTTCTTCAAGAACACGAAGGAGATGGTGCTCGGGCAGCGCAACGATCCAGTGCTCGAGGCGGTCGAAGAGGGCATCAACTGCATCTCGTACCCCGAACAGAAAAGGCCGTACCCGGAGCGCTTTCGCGGGGTTCACCGTCTGACTCAGCGGCGCGACGGCTCGCCTCGCTGCGTGGCGTGCTTGTGTTGTTCGACCGCTTGCCCGGCGCAATGCATTTACATCGAGCCCGCCGAGTACCCAGAAGGCGACCCACGCCGCGGAGCAGAACGTTATCCCAAGCAGTTCGTGATCGACGAGCTGCGCTGCATTTTTTGCGGCTTCTGCGTCGAAGCTTGTCCCTGCGACGCCATCCGCATGGATACCGGCATTCACCCCGCGCCCTACGATTCGCGCGATCAGTTCATCTACAAGAAGGACCTGCTGCTGAAGTTCCGTGGTCGCGATGGGTCGAAGCTCTCTGCCTACGATCCCGTCGAGCAAGGCCAAAGCGGACACCCGGGTCCCGATCGCGACCACCAGCACTGACTGCCTCGAGGCGGTGAGCGGTGAATGTCATGCTGCCTAGAGCGATTGGCTGGATAGGGGCGGGCGAGTGACCGAGTACGAGCCCGTCATAGGTCTTGAGATCCACGCTCAGCTGGCCACGGCGAGCAAGCTGTTCTGTAGTTGCTCGACTGCATTTGGCGGCGAGCCGAACACGAACGTCTGCCCGGTGTGCTTGGGCCTGCCCGGCACGCTGCCCGTGCTGAACGAAAAGGCGGTCCGCTTGGCTGTGCGCGCGGCGCTGGCGCTGGGAGCGAGCATCAACGGCACCAGCCTGTTCGCGCGAAAAAACTACTTCTACCCGGACCTTCCCAAGGGCTACCAAATCAGCCAGTACGAAGAGCCGTTCAGTCAACACGGCAAGCTCAGCGTCGACTTGGACGGCAGCGTGTTCGAGGCCGGAATCACGCGGGTGCACATGGAAGAAGATGCCGGCAAGAACGTTCATGGCGTTCAGGGCGCTTCCGCCATCGACCTGAATCGCGCCGGGACGCCCCTGATCGAGATCGTGGGCGAGCCGGACCTGCATTCCAGTGCCCAGGCCGCGGCGTACATGCGCGCCGTCCGCGAGGTCCTGATGTCCATCGGCGTCAACGACGGCAATATGGAGGAGGGTAGCTTTCGCTGCGACGCCAACGTCTCGATACGCCCGCGCGGCAGCCGCGAGCTCGGCACCCGAGTCGAGCTGAAGAACCTCAACTCGTTCAAGTTCGTGCAGCGCGCCATCGACGTAGAAGTTGCGCGCCAAACGGCGATTGTGGACAGCGGCGGCAAAGTTCAGCAAGAAACGCGTAGCTTCGATCCCGTCACCTCCAAAACGGCGACCCTGCGATCGAAAGAAGAAGCGCACGACTATCGCTACTTCCCTGAGCCTGATTTGCCACCGCTGGAGATTCAGCCACGCTTGATCGAAGAGGAGCGGCAGCAAGTGGGCGAGCTGCCTCAGGCTCGGCGCGAGCGCTACCAAGCCGAGCTCGGGCTGACTCGAGCGCAGGCCGTCACCTTGTGCCAACACCCCGGCACGATCGGCTTTTTCGAGGCGGTGCTTGCCAGCGGTGGCGACCCGGTGAAAGCCGCCAATTTCGTGCTGACCGAGGTGCTGCGCGGCGCCAAGTTTCACGGGCTGCGCGCCGAGTTCAGCGTCACACCGGCGCAGGTCGCCGAGTTGCTCGCCTTGATCGATTCGGGCCGCATATCGGGCAAACAGGCCAAAGAGGTGTTTGCCGCCATGGAGGGTAGCGCCGAGTTGCCGAGCGCCATCGTGGAACAGCGGGGCTTGGCGGTGGTGTCGGATGCGTCCGCCTTGGAAGCGCTGTTGCGCGAGCTCATCCAGCAGAACCCGAAGCAGGTAGAGTCCCTGCGAGCCGGAAAGAAGAATCTGGCGGGCTTCTTCGTGGGTCAGGTGATGAAAGCGACTCACGGATCGGCCGATCCGAAGCTCGTTTCCGAGCTGCTCAGCCGTCTGATCGCCGAGCAGTGAAGCGCATGCCTGCGATCCCGCATCCGCATCCGATCAGCGGAGCCAGCTACTCCGCCGCGGAGCTGATGCCAGATAACGATCGGCTCATCTTGCTCGATCAGCGGCGCCTGCCCGACGAAGAACACTACACAATGATAGAGAATTGGCGCGATGCCGCTCGGGCTATTTCGGACATGGTCGTCAGAGGCGCGCCGGCTATCGGCATAGCGGCTGCGTACGCCATGGTCCTGGCTAGCCACGAGGCGAACGACGCTTACGGGCCACGCTTGATGGAGGCTGCAGCGGGTCTGAAGCAGGCGCGACCCACCGCGGTGAATTTGGCATGGGCCGTCGAGAAGTGCCTTGCACTGGCACTCGCGCACGAGCACCAGTCAAAAGCCACACGCACGCTGGAGATGGCGGAGCTCGCTCGTCGCATGCACGAAGAAGACGTCGCCGCGAACCGCACCTTGGGAAGGATTGGTGCGACGCAGGTTCCCGACGGCGCCACCATCTTGACGCATTGTAACGCCGGCGCCTTGGCGACCGGGGGTTATGGGACGGCTCTGGGCGTCGTGCGAGCGGCCCGCGAGGCAGGCAAGAAGGTGCGGGTGTTGGCCGACGAAACGCGCCCCTACTTGCAAGGCTCGAGACTCACCGCATGGGAACTGGCGCAAGACGGTATCGACGTCACGCTGATCGCCGATTCAGCTGCCGGCGCGCTGATTGCTCGCGGCGAAGTGGATCTGGCAGTGGTCGGCTCCGATCGCATCGCGGCCAACGGCGACGTCGCAAACAAGATCGGCACCTACGCCGTGGCTTGCCTGTGCCACTATCACGCGCGTCCGTTCTTGGTGGCCGCTCCGTTCAGCACCGTCGATCTAGCCACACCCAGCGGCGCCGAAATTCCCATCGAGGAGCGCAGCAGTCGCGAAGTCACCGACCTTGGCGGCAAGCGCCTGGCACCCCAGCAGGTTCGCGCGCGAAACCCCGCGTTCGATGTCACACCTGCGGCGATGGTGACGGCCATCGTCACCGAGCGAGGTCTGGTGAGCCCAGTCGACGGTGCCGGACTAGCCGAGCTGGCGCAACGCCAGTACCCACCAAACGGGAAAGCCTGAGGCGTTCTATTTCGTTGGTGCAACCGGCGGGTGCCCGAGCGGCGTGCCGCTATATTTCTTGGCGGCTAGCCCGCGCCAAGTCAGCGCTGCCACCCGCCAAGGATGCAGAAGAGCGCGCTTGGGTGCGGTGACCTTTGTGTGGTTCCAGTAGGCGCTGAGCGCTGATGAGCTTTTCAATGAACCGCAAAACCGCAAAACACGCAAAAAATCATGCGCAGGAGCGGGACGAGAAGGGATGCCAGAAAACCGCCAAGACGCGAAGAGCGCCAAGTTCGCCAAGGATGTAGAAGAGGGCGCTTGGGTGCGAGGTGAGCTTTGTGTGCTCGAGTTCGGCGAATGCTACGCAGGCTCGTCAGGTGATCAGCGCGAAGCAAGATGAGCAGAGCGAGCATTTGTGTCGACGCTTTCCCAGCGCACGAGAATCCGCCGCAAGCGTTCATCAGCTCCTCAACAATGGCATCCGCCGCGTCGCGAATAGTCACCGCCAAATGAAAATCCTTGGCTGCCTTGGCGCTCGTGGCGGCTTGGCGCTGGAAATGGGCGCTTCCGACCGCCACGACCTGCCGGGGTTACCGGGACCACCAAGCGAATGCATCAGCCTAGGTCCGAGCTCGCGTCTACCAGCCAAGGCATGCGCGACAAGCATTGCCGGACAACACGTGGTGGACTAGGTTTTGCGCGTGACTGCCTCCCACCTTCGTACCGATCGGCCCAGCGCGCGTTCACCCAAGCCGAGCTGGCTGAAAGTCAAAGCGCCGGGGGGCGACAAGTACAAGCACATCAAGCGCACCCTGCGCTCGCTCGACCTGTACACGGTGTGCGAAGAAGCTCGATGCCCCAACGTTGGCGAATGCTGGAGCGCCGGGACGGCCACGGTGATGCTGCTCGGGCACACCTGCACCCGCGGCTGCCGCTTCTGCGCTGTCACCACCGGCAACCCCCGCGGCTATGTCGACCCCAGGGAACCGGAGCACGTGGCGCGAGCCATCGCGGAGCTATCGCTGAAGTACGTGGTGCTGACGATGGTCGACCGCGACGATCTGCTGGATGGCGGCGCCGCTCACATGGGTGCGGCAGTGCGAGCGCTTCACCGGCGCCAGCCGGACTTGCTGGTAGAAACCTTGGTGGGTGACTTTGCCGGTAGGTTGCACGACGTCACCACTATGCTGGACAGCGAACCCGACGTCTTTGCGCACAACATCGAGGTCACGCGTGCACTAACGCCGAAAATTCGCGATCGTCGCTGCAGTTATGACCAATCGCTCGAGGTGCTTCGTCACGCCAAGCGGACGGCGCCGCAGCGTTTCGTCAAAAGCTCGATCATGGTGGGGCTCGGAGAGCGTGATGAAGAGGTGGTCGAGACCATGGCCGATCTTCGCAGTGTCGGAGTGGATATCGTTACCCTGGGCCAGTATTTGAGGCCGACAGAAAAGCACGCGCCCGTCGCGCGCTTCGTGACGCCCGAGCAGTTCGCGGAGTATGAGCGCGTGGGTCATGAGCTTGGGTTCGCCTTCGTGGCTTCGGGTCCGCTCGTGCGTTCCAGCTATCACGCCGCCGAGGGGTTCGTGCAGGCCAGGCTACACCCCGATAGGCAGGGCAACGCCAATCGGCAGGGCGATGCCGATGGGCAAGGCGATGCCGATAGGCAGGGCGACCCCCACGCTCGTTCTGCCACTACAGAGGCTCGGGCCGTCGCGTTGCAAGACAATCTGATCAGTCCTGCACGCCTCATCCGATCGAAGCGGAGTACAGGGCGGGGCGCGGGGGCGCCGGCCGGCGAGCCACCCAAGGAACCTTCACCATGACCTTTTCTTGATAATGGGCTAGGCTCGTCCGCCGAATCCTGGAGGTAGACTCTGACGATGCCTGAAGCGGACAGTAGCCTGTTGGGGCGCGTAGCGGACAAGCTGAGCCAAGCCCCATCCTATGCCGAGGCGGGGGTCAAGGCGTCCATCTTGACGGTTGCGGCGGCTTCCTACGGATCGCGCAGCCAGGACGACGAGGTCACGCAGCCCACGGGGTTCGATCCCGAGGCCGCTGCTCTGTTCGAAGCAGTGGTCGAGGGCGCGTATCTGGTGGCTCACGCCGATCACGACTTCGATGCCGCCGAACGGGCGGCCTTCCAGCACGTCGTGCTCGCCGCATGCCGGGGCAAAGTCCTCGAACGACAAGTCGCCGCGCTGCTTGCGGATTTGGAGGATTTGCTGAAAGAAGACGGACTGGACAAGCGATGCACGATGGTTGCGCGCGCTATCACCAAACCCGAACATGCCAGAGAAGTCCTACGCATCTCGGCGCTCATCGCTCACGTCTCGGGGGGCGTCAGCGCTGAAGAGCGGCAGGTTTTGCAGAAGTTGGCAGACGCGTTCCAACTGGACGGCGCGGCGCTGAATGAGGCTCTAGAGGAAGCTAGCAAAGTCCTGGAGCCCAACAGCTAGCCAACGCCCGCGCCGAGGCGTCATCGCTTGCGGTGGCGTCAGTTCGGGGTGTCTTGGTCAACGTGTCACCGCAAACTCGACAGGAACCATGAATCCAAAAGCGCCAGAGCGAGACTCCGACGAGAACAAGGTAATACGTGTGCTGCGAGACGACGGCACATTGGACGAGGCGCTCGACCCGGGGCTTTCGCTGGACGAGGTGGTGGACCTCTACAAGCACCTGACGCAAACCCGCATGCTCGATCACAAGCTGACGGGTCTGCAGCGGCAAGGGCGCATCGGGTTTCACGTGGGTTCGCTCGGCGAGGAGGCGGCCATTTTGGGTTCGACCAAAGGCATGCGCGATACCGATTGGATCTTCCCTTGCTATCGAGAGTTCGGTTCCGCGCTGATGCGAGGTTTCGAGCTCCAGGCATTCATCGATAACATGTTCGGTAACGCCAACGACGTGGTCAAGGGGCGACAGATGCCCGATCACTATACGTGTCGGGCCAAGGGCTGGGGTTCGATCAGCAGCCCCGTGGGCACGCAGATCACCCAAGCGGTGGGCTTCGCATGGGCGGCCAAGATCGACGGCAAAGATCTGGCTACTCTGGTGTATTTCGGCGACGGAGCTACGAGCTCGGTCGAGTTTCACAACGGGATGAACTTCGCCGCTGTGTTCAAGGTTCCAACGGTGTTTTTCTGCCGCAACAACGGCTGGGCGATCAGCGTGCCCACCGAACGCCAGACCGCAACCAAGACCTTCGCAGAAAAGGGGGCCGCCTACGGTGTTCCCGGTGTGCGCGTCGATGGCAACGACGTGTTCGCTGTCGTGGCGGTCACGCGCCAAGCCGTGGCTCGCGCCAGCGCCGGCGAGGGTCCGACCCTGATCGAGGCGCTAACGTATCGCATGGGCGGCCACTCCACGAGCGACGATCCGAATCGCTATCGCGGTGACGAACAACTGGCTCCTTGGGTGGCCAGAGATCCCATCGAACGGTTGCGCCATTACTTGGTCAGTCACGGCGCGTGGGATCAAGCGCGTGAAGACGCTTGGCTCAGCGACATTGACGAACGCTTCAGAAAAGCGGTAGCCATCGCCGAGAGAACGCCGCCGCCGGCACTGGAAACGATGTTCGACGACGTCTACGCAGATCTGCCTTGGCACTTGGTAGAACAGCGCCAAGCCCTGCTGGCCGGGCCCCGCGCCGGGAAGGGACACGGATAGGACCGCCGCATGCCCCAGATGAACATGGTTCAGGCCATCAATGACGCATTGCGCGTGGCCATGCGTCGAGACCGGCGCGTCATCGTGCTAGGCGAAGACGTGGGGAAGGTGGGCGGCGTGTTCCGCGTCACGTCCGGCCTGTTCGACGAGTTTGGAGACGAGCGGGTGGTGGACACTCCGCTGAGCGAGGGGGGGATCATCGGCTGTGCGGTTGGCATGGCCCTTTACGGACTCATTCCGGTCCCCGAAATCCAGTTCGCCGATTTCATCTGGCCGGCGTACGACCAGATCGTCAACGAGCTGGCCAAGTACCGCTATCGCTCCGGGGGAGAGTACCCGGCGCACATGGTGATTCGGACACCCGTAGGAGGCGGCATTCGAGGGGGGCACTATCATTCACAGCATCCGGAGGCGCAGTTCATTTGTGTGCCCGGCCTCAAGGTGGTCATCCCGTCCAATGCGTACGATGCCAAGGGCTTGCTCCTGGCGTCCATCGAAGACCCCGATCCCGTCATTTTCTTGGAGCCGAAGCGGGTGTACCGCGCCGCGAAAGGCGAGGTCCCGGAGGGCGAGTACCGAGTCCCGCTGGGTACGGCCGCCGTGGTGCGGCCTGGGGACAGAGTCACCATCGTTGCGTACGGCGCCATGCTCTACGAGGCTCTCGACGCAGCGGGCAAAGCTGCCGCAGAGCACGGTGTTCAATGCGAGGTCATCGATCTGCGCACGTTGTGGCCGGTGGATATTGCTACGGTGATCGAAAGCGTGAAAAAGACCGGGCGCCTCGTCGTGGTTCACGAGGCCCCCAAAACGGGCGGCTTTGGGGCCGAACTCGTGAGCTTGGTTTGCGAGAAGGTTTTTTACCATTTGGAGGCGCCCCCCCAACGAGTCACGGGATTCGACACACCCTTCCCGTACACGCTCGAGATGGAGTACATGCCGCTTTCCCACCGCATCTTGCCGGCTGTGCTCGGCGTGGCAAAGGCGTGAGGAACCAGCGAATCGTCGTCGCGGTGCTTCTGGTTGACTCTCGGTTGACAGCGGCGTTCAGCCCGACCAATAAAACCCTATTCGCGGCCCGGGTATCGCCCGTTCGTCCGCGATCTACCACACGGCGATCAAGAGGATAGATCAGACATGTCGAAGTACGAGTTCAAGCTGCCGGACATCGGCGAAGGAGTCACCGAGGGCGAGATCGTGGGGTGGCTGATCAAAGAAGGCGATACGGTCAGCGAAGACCAAGAAATGGTCGAAGTCATGACCGACAAGGCGACGGTCACCATTGGCGCTCCCAAGGCGGGCAAAGTCGTCGAGCTGCGCGGCGCGGTTGGCGACGTGGTTCCCGTTGGGGACGTGCTGGTGGTCTTCGACCTAGGTGGAGGCGAAGCGGGGGCCAAGCCGGAAGCTCGTTCCGAGCAACAGCCCGCGGCCCCCGCGGCAGCACCCGCCCCCCAAGCGCCGGCTCAGAGAGCGAGCGAAGCTTCTGCCGAACAAGGAGCCGTCGCGACTGCGGTGGGCGACATAAAAGAAGAGTTGCCCGGTACCTCCGGATATCAGGCGCCCCAAGCGCCCAGCACGGGCAACGGGCAAACGCAGTACTTCAACGACAAGCCGCTGGCTGCTCCCGCTACGCGCAAACTGGCGCGAGAGCTAGGCGTCGATCTGCGGCAAGTCCAGCCCACGGGCGACGCCGGCCGAGTGACGCGCGAAGATGTGGAACGCCACGCCCGCGGCGCAGGAGCTCCTGCGGGCTCACCGGCGGCACCGAAAGCCAAGGCGCCGGCTCCCTTGCCCCCGCCGCAAGCGCTCGCCGAGGACGAACGAAAGCCAATCCGCGGTTTGCGCCGGCGCATCTTCGACAACATGGCGCGCTCGAAGCACACTGCTGCGCATTTCACCTACGTCGAGGAGTGCGAGGTCAGCAAGCTCGTGGAGCTTCGCAATCGGACCAAGCCTTACGCTGAAGCGGCTCAGGTCAAGCTGTCATTTTTGCCGTTCATCGTGAAGGCCACCGTCATCGCCCTCAAGAAACATCCCGCGTTGAACTGCTTGGTCGACGACGCTGCGCAGGAAATGATCCTCAAGAAAAACTATGACATCGGCATTGCCACGGCAACCGAGGCCGGTCTCATCGTGCCAGTGCTTCGGCAAGCAGACAGATTGAGCATCTTGCAGATCGCGGGTGAAGTCGAGCGGTTGGCCACGGACGCGCGTGCCGGCAAGACTCGTCAGGAAGACGTCGGTGGGTCCACCTTCACGATCACGTCATTGGGCAAGCTGGGTGGCTTGTTCGCTACGCCCGTCGTGAACTACCCCGAGGTGGCGATCCTCGGCGTGCACGAAATGAAAAAGAAGCCGATCATCGTCGATGACGAGATCGTGATTGGTAGGGTCATGCTCTTGAGCTTGAGCTTCGACCACCGTGTGATCGACGGCCACGTGGGCGCTGCCTTCGCCCAAGAAATCGTCGGTCTCTTGCAGGAGCCGGACCGACTGCTGGTCGAGATGGCTTAGCCAGCGGGGGCTCGTTCCACCGGGCCTCGATAAAGTAGCAGTATGTAGTTCGACCTGAGGCAAGCTGCCTGCGTGTGGCCAATCGGAACACACGGGCGGCGCCTCAGTGCGGCGAATATCGCCGTTTTCTTTGGAGCTGCGGCCTCGAGTCGGTCCAATGGGTCACCTCGTCTGAGCCGAGCACCTGTCAGATCTTATCTCGCCCAGCGTCCCAGAAGCGGGTTCGACTCGCCGCCAGGCCCGACTCATTGTAGCCTTTCGGCTAGTCCATGCGACAAGGCGGCATTCGTTCAAAACGTTTCCGAATCGTGGCGGGAGCCTTTGCTACGCTCCTGGCGTTCAGTGTCGCCGCGCATGCGCAGAACGGCGAGCCGACTCCGTCCGACATCAAGCAAGCGGCCAAGGCCTTCGACATCGCTCGTGAGGCATATGGGGCCGAAGACTACGACACGGCAGCAGATCAATTCGAGAAAGCCGACGGCCATGCGCCGAGCGCCGTCGCCTTGCAATGGGCAATCGAGTCTCACCACCAGGCGGGTCATGCAGCCCGCGCGGCGACGCTGGCTGCCCTGGCCAAGCAGCGTCACCCGGATGTTGCCGAGCTCATCGAACTAGCAGACCGCGTGATCAGCGAAACAGAGGCACAGCTGATCGAGGTGCAGGTGGTTTGTGACGAGCCATGTGAGCTGTTGGTCGACAACAAGATCGTCCACGGCCGCTACGCAACGACGCGGACGCTGTTTTTGGAGCCGGGCCCGCATACCGTCGTTGGCGCCTTCGGTGACAAACGCATGAGCCAGACCGAAGAAATCAATGGTGAAGCGGACGACGTGGTGAGCGTGATACTGACCCCGCCACCCCTGGGAGCCCTCGGCGGCAGCGAAGAAGGCTCGCTCGAAGGCATGTCGGACCCTTTCGCCGAGGATGACGAAGACGACGTGGTGGCGGACCAGCCCAAACCCGAGGCGCCTTCGGGTTGGTCTCCAGCCATATTCTGGGTGGGAGCGTCACTCACGGCCGTGAGCGGAGTAGTCACCACGTGGAGCGGCCTCGACACGCAGAAGAACCCGGGCCCGGGCGTGGTACGGGAGAGATGTGAAGGCAAGGGTACGAGCTGCGAGGAGTATCAAGAGGGGCTGCGCAAGCAACGCCGTACCAATATCTTGCTGGGCGTCACCGGCGGCTTGGCCGTGTTTACGATCGTGGCGGCAGTCGTGACCGATTGGTCCGACCGACCTCCGCCCAGCCAAGAAGTGGTGCGTAAACCTGGGCCCCGTCAGACGGGTTGGTCCATAGAACCCTGGCTCACCGTAGGTCACGGCGCGGCACTGGGAGCGAGCGGAAGGTTCTGAGGTAGGGGAGCTCGTGGCCGCCAAGCTGCTCGATATCAGTGCTTCAGGTCGCCAGCGTATCGATCGCTACGAGCTGATCGGTGAAATCGCTTCGGGTGGCATGGCCACCGTGTTTTTGGCGCGACTCACGGGGTTGGGGGGCTTTCAGCGTTTCGTTGCGCTCAAACGCCTGCATCCGCATCTGGCTTCAGAAAAGGACTTCGTTCGCATGTTCTTGGACGAGGCGCGACTTGCGGCGGGCATCCATCACCCCAACGTGGTGCCCATCTTGGAAGTGGGCGCCGGTCGCGTCGGCTACTACCTCGTCATGGAGTATATCGAGGGAGAGACGCTGGCGCGACTATTGGCTCGAGCAGCATCGGTCAATACGAAGCTGCCTGTCGCCATTTCCATTCGTATCGGCATCGACATGCTGCTCGGTTTGCATGCTGCGCACGAGCTGAAGGATGAGTCTGGGGCGCCGACTAACCTGGTGCATCGCGACGTATCTCCTCAAAACGTGCTGGTCGGCGCGGATGGGATTTCGCGGATCACCGATTTCGGTGTGGCGCGCGCAGCGAGTCGCCTCGGCGATACGCGCGCCGGTCAGCTCAAGGGGAAAATCGCTTACATGGCCCCGGAGCAGGCTTCCGGCATCGAGGAGCTCGATCGTCGTGCGGACGTGTTTGCGGCGGGCATCGTCTTGTGGGAATCGCTCGCTCAGCGCCGGTTGTTCAAGGCGCAGAACGAGGCAGCGACCCTGTCGCGCGTCATGAACGAACCGGTTCCGAACCTCAGCGCCATTGCCTCCGATGTGCCCGATGCCGTCACTGCAGTTATCAGTCGGGCGCTACAGCGCCATCCGGATCGCCGCTTCGCAACCTGCGCGGAGTTCGCCGATGCCTTGGAAGCGGCGGCCACGCGCCATCGGTTGTTAGCGCGCTCGCGGGAATTGGCGGGGTATGTGGCCGAGGTGATCGGTGACGAAATTGCGCAGCAACGCGAGGCCGTTCGCGCCTGGTTGGCTCAGAGCGAAGCGAGTGGCTCGCTGCCTCAGCTGGGGCCGCCTTCGTCCAGTGTTTCAGCTGGCGCCATGGCGATGCCCGACATGCACTCCGGCATCGCGACGTCACCTGACTACGGCGCGAACAAGCGCCGGCGCTGGCGTAGTGTGGCGCTCGGCCTGTTGTTGTCATGTGGCGCCGCGGCCGGCGGATTCTATTGGTCCCAGTCGACCCAACTCGATGGCGGCGCGGGGGCCAAGGCCAGTGCGGCAGCACCCGTGATGGGGGCGGAGCAACAGCAGGCCGCGCCCGAGTCGCCCAGCGTCGAAGCTGGCTCAGCTTCGAGTGCTGCGCTGGCTAGCAGCGCGAAGGGCGACGAGCCGCAGAAGATCTCGCTCGACGAGGTCGCCGCGGAGCGTCCACCCGAAGAGGACGAGCAGGGCAAGTCGTCCCCCGCGCCCGCCCAGCAAACCAAGGCGCCCCGGGGGTCCAGCGGCCGGAAGAGCTCGAAAAAGGCCAAGAAGATCCCGAAGAACCCCTACGAGTTTTGAGCGTCGCGCGGGGGCACCCAAGCTGTGGCACAATGGGGAAACGCAAACGCTTTTCCGGCTGGCTGGACGTTGACAGCGAGCGCATGGACTGCTAGTTGTGCCCGCGCTTCGGGCCCTGAGCTAACAAGTTTAAGTACTTTCATGCACTTGCCTCATCCCGCCGCCCGAAATACCAGGCTACCGTGGCTGTAAGAAGAGTCTGCCTTTTCACCGGGAACGCGAATCCCGAATTAGCGAGTGAGATCGCGCAGGCGTTGGACACCCCGCTGGGCGACTCGCGCGTGTCGCGCTTCAGTGACGGCGAAACCTTCTGCGAAATCAAAGAAAACGTTCGCGGTCTGGACATCTACGTGGTCCAGCCCACGTCGTCCCCGGTCAATGACAACCTGATGGAGCTGCTGATCATGTGCGACGCGCTCCGGCGCGCCTCGGCCGCATCCATCACTGCCGTTCTGCCGTACTACGGCTACGCGCGGCAAGATCGCAAG
>CBFGRJ010000053.1:0-26428 GCA_965651135.1 uncultured Myxococcales bacterium | reverse complement strand
GATCTTCCCGGCTTCCTGTGAAATATAAATTGAACCTCGCATCGGGTTCCAGCATGAGCCCTACACCGCGTGACGGTCGCACAAAAAAAGGAACTCGACGTTGCGCTGGTTGGGCTCAGAAATTGAACAGGGAGACGGGAAGGACGGGAAGGACGGGAAGGGAATTTTTCGTCCCGGTCATCGCCTGAGAACCGGCTTCATCATCATCGCATCTCCGCAGATGATCTGCTCGGGTCAAACAAAAAAATCCTTCCGATCTTCCCGGCTTCCTGTGAAATATAAATTGAACCTCGCATCGGGTTCCAGCATTTACCGCTAGGTCGGTTCGTTGCCCCGCGCCGGTTTGTTTGCGGCTTTGGCGTCTCTGCGGTGGCCTTTATCGGATTCCCAAGGGGAAAGCCGAATCGAGGTTACGCTGCCTGCAAAATCACCTTTTCGCAGTTGTCGAGCTTGTTGAGAAAGAGGTCGTAGCCCTTGGCCGCCTGCTCCAACGGCAGGCGGTGAGTGATCACAAAACTAGGATCGAGCTCCTGCTTTTGAATGCGCTCGAGCAGAGGCTCTAGGTACCGCTGCACGTGGCATTGACCCGCTCGCAGGGTGAGCCCGCGATTCACGATGGCGTTCATGGGGAACTTGTCGATGAATCCTCCGTACACACCGACCACCGAAACCACGCCGCCGTTGCGGCATGCGCGGATCGCCTGGCGGAGCGCCAGAGCGCGATCGGGTTGCAGCTTCAGGGCTTGCTTGGCGCGGTCGACCAGAAACATCGGGCCATGACCGTGAGCTTCCAAGCCGACCGCATCGATGCACGCATCGGGCCCGCGGCCAGCGGTCATTTGCATCAAGGCTTCGTGCACGTCCAAATGCTCGTAGTTGATCACATCGGTCGCCCCAGCCTTGTCGAGCGCCATTTGCAGCCGATAGGGGAATCGATCGATCGCAATGATGCGCTCGGCACCCAGCAGGCGTGCGCTCGCGATCGCGAATTGACCCACTGGCCCTGCCCCCCACACGGCGACGATCTGACCCGGCTGGATGTCGCACATTTCTGCGCCCATGTAGCCGGTCGGCAATATGTCCGACAAGAACAAGACCTGTTCATCACTCAACCCATCGGGCACCTTGATGGGCCCAACGTCGGCGAAGGGCACGCGCACGTACTCGGCCTGACCACCGGCAAATCCACCCAACATGTGTGAGTAGCCGAAAATACCGCAGGGCGAATGCCCCAGGAGCTTCTCCGCAATCCAAGCGTTCGGGTTGGAGTTCTCACAGCCTGCGAAGAGCCCAGCCTGGCATGAGCTGCATTTTCCGCATGCGATCGGAAACGGTACGACGACTCGGTCGCCCACCTTCAATTTGCGAACGTTGGCGCCCACTTCGACCACCTCACCCATGAATTCGTGGCCCAAGATGTCCCCGCGCTCCATGGTCGGCACGTAGCCGTTGTACAAATGCAGGTCGGAGCCACAAATCGCCGTGCTCGAAACCCGAACGATGACATCGTGCGAATTGAGAATCCGCGGGTCCGGCACCTCTTGGACTTCGACTTTGCGCGGCTTGATGAAACACGTAGCTTTCATGCTAGCCTCCTATCGGGCTGCGGCGCTTGAGGGGCTTGTCCAGGGGATGGTCGGGCGGGGTGTGGCCCCTTGTGAATGCTGGCATCCGAGTGCAACACTTCACCCGTTTCCACCAATTGTTTGAAGCGACGGAGGTCGCCGTGTATTTGCTGAGCCGGCTCTTCTCCGAAGAGCTTGGCCACCAACTGCGCAGCTGAACCACCGGGTGGCTCGTACGAAAGATCCACCGAAACCTCCGTGCCACGCCCTCCCGGCGCAGGAGTGAACCGCACCTCGCCGCGATTGGGCACGTTGGCGTCGGGCGCGGATTGCCAACGGATCACCTCCCCGGGTCGGTCGACCACGATTTCTGCTTCCCATTCCACGTCCATGGCGAGTGGTCCTTTGGCTCGCCAATACGAATGGCCCTCGTGTACCTTGACCTCTTCTAGATGCTGCATGAACTTCGGCAGGTTTTCGAAGTCACGCCAATATCGGTACACCACGTCGGGCGTCGCGTTGACAGTGATGCTGCGTTTGACGTGCAATCCATCGCGGTCGACGTCGTGCCCCCGGCGCTCGCGTGATAAGTCGAGGGCCGTCTTGAGATCGAAAAGGGTCACGCCCAGCACGACGGCACCGGCTCGGGCCACCTTGCTCCGCGCAGCTCTATGGGACGCGGCGGCTCGGGCAAGCAGTGCGAGATCGAGCAGATCGCCCGCAACCCGTGCCCAGAGCAGACCAGAGGGACGCGGCTGAGCCAAAATGCCGACGCCAGAAGCGAGCTCGCGTACTCCACACGCCAGCATGACGGCTCGAGCTCGGGTGCTCTCGCCGGCGCCGATGGCCCGCGCCATGAGCCGGGGAACCATCAACTGGGCGAAGCCAAGCCCGATGCTGAGCCAGCCCATGCCGACAGCGCGCTGCTCGACACGGCTCTCGGGACGGCGGCTGCGAGCCTTCTTGGTACCGTAAAAGTACTTGGTTGGGCCCTTTCGCTCGGAATACACAGGGACCAGCTGGTCGGACTGCGTCGAAGCATCGAGTCCATCCAGCTCCTCCTGCCGAAATCGCGGTTCTTCCATCTCAGCTCCAAGGGGTGTGTTGGGTTACGCCTGACCCGCCGACACCGTGCCGGCAGCGTGAGGCCTGCAAGCAGCGAACCAAGGCGAAGCATCGGAGCTGCCGGGCTAAAGACTGCAGGATTCAAAGGAGACAGGGGCCTATGCGCTCGCCCAGCACATGGGTTCTGGTGGGGCGGAGTGGTGAGTACGCCTTTGCACTGTGGCAGGCGTGCTACCTACCGCCCATTGAAACCTTAGAAACTGTACACGCCGCCGAGGGAAGGTTCGATCACCAGGCCCGTGTCCGGAAACAGGACCATCAGGTTCAGATTCAGCTGAGCGCCCACGTGCTGGCTGAGGGCAAACACCGCACCGCCACCGGCACCAGCAAATCCGCGGCCTAGCTTCTTGTATGCGTCGAGGTCTATGCTGGGCAGATCGGGATCGTTCGCCGAATCGTAGTTCCCCTCCGCGTTGATGCAGTCCAAAAACTCCGAGTACTCGTCCTCGCTGCTGGCTACGTTCGAGCAGTCGCTCACGACCACTCGCGTCTTCAGATCGACCTGTGCCCCACCGGCCGAAGCGTGAAGGTAGCCGCGCACGGCCCGGCCGTCGAGACCGAACCAATAGGTGGCGCGCACCTCGCCGTGCCCCGGAAAAAACCCAGCGCTGCCCGGGCGCGCTGGACCACCCCGGAAGGCGAAACCCAAGCGGACACCCAGTGTGAACCGGGCCGACAACGCGTAGTCGTAACTCGCCAGCACGCGCATGGTTCCGCCGGCCAAGCCCTCGCCAATCCCTGCACCCGGGTAGGCGTCGCCCGGCTCACCCGGCGAGCCCACGCCCTGCGGGAGCTGCGTCGGGTAGGGCGTGCTCGTGCCGGCCAAGTAGCAGTCGTATTCTTGCTGATTCGCCCGGCACACGTCTTTGCCACCGACCAATCCGAAGTCGGCGGCAAAGTGCAGCCCCAAGTGATGCTTTTGATACGCTGAAACCTCCGCGCCGGCTCCCGCGCGGATGTCACATCGTCCAGCGCGGCACACCCCGGTTGTACAGTCGGCGTCCACGACACACGAGGGGGCCGTCTCGCACGCTCCGTCGATGCACAATAGTCCACTGGCGCATTCGGCGGATTGCTCGCAGCTTTCTCCCAAATTTTTGTTGCCGCGCTCGGCCTCCGCTGGGTCGTCACCACAGCCCGGAAAATCGGGCGGACATATCTCTTTCGCTGCACAACGTTCGGGCGCGGCCTGCCCCGGAAAGGCCGGGGGCTCGTCCGTCACGTCGGCGCCCAGCATGATGACAACGGGTTCACTCTTGCTGCCGAAGGTATCGACTGGATCGCCTGCGGCGTCGGTAGCCACCACGAAGTAGTGAAGGGGCCCCGCCGTGTGGGTGACGGAGCACGGGATCTCGCCCTGGAAATGGTCTCCCACCTTCGCCATGGCCACCGTGGTCCAGTCGTCGGCACCAAACTCACGAAAGCGCAGGCTCATGCCCGTTGCTTCGCCATCACCGCTACAGGCGACCGGCACCGGCCGCCGCGTCTGTACCCGCATGCCTCTCGGTGAACAGGCAAGACCGGCGCGGGGCACCCGGTCGGAGGCCACGTCACCGCGTGCACCGGAAGGCGACGACTCAGGGGCTTGCTCGGCCGGCGCCGTCTCGTCCACCCCAACCAGTTGTCCGCCCAGCGCCTCGAATGTCACGCGTGTTTCGGGTGTCGACAGCTCGGTATCGAGCGTCACCGCGGGGTCTGCTTTCAGCGCTTGTTCGAAGGCTCGTTTGGCTCCGGCTTGGTCTTTGTTGCCGCTACCGCGTATGACCCCCACGTACATCCAAGCGCGACCCATCGTCGAGGGCTTGCACTTGTTGCCGCAGGCTTCGATGGTCCCGAGCAGAACGTCTTCGGCCTTCTTGAAATCGGTAGCCAGGTAGTGAACGTTGAGCGCTTCGTCGATCTTTTTGTTGGCAGCAGCATCGCGAGCGTACTGGCCCCAAGCAAAATCCGTGACGCACACCACGGCGGTGATCAAGACGAGCCGAAGGTCGAGTCGCACGGTGCGAGTTCTCCAGTTTGGCGTTCGTGGTCCGCTTGACGGGTGACCCAAAGCTCCTCGTAGGTCTTTGCGACCGTGCCTCAAGGTCGCGCGTTAGGCAAGTACCGATAGGCCTGTTCAACGGGTGTTTGGCATGCCATCGAAGAGGGCGTATGCGACGCATGCCTCAGGGCCGCGAGGCGATCACTCTTTTTCTTCATCGGGCTCACGAAATTCGTCGATGCCAAATCGATCACGATTTTTCACGTCGAAGTACCCGCTTGACCACGCCCACGAAGGCTCCGACACGAGTTGCTGTCCACCCAACTCGAACGTAGAATGGTCAAGCGGGGTCGCCGTTGAGCTTTCGCATCGACCTCCTGATCGAGCTCACCAGTCGCTCACGAGATGGGGGCTCGAAGAGCCAAGATCATCCGGTTGCCAAAGAACCATGACGTCACGTGCCCGAGCGACAGCCAGCGCCCTGCTGGGGCTGATGGTAGGAGCTGCCGCCTGCGACGGTGCCAGCGCGCGGAGCCAATTCGGTGTGGGAGGGCGCGGGAGCGCCGCGAATGCAAGCTCTAGCGCAGGGGGTTCGAGCTCGAACCAGAGCTCGAACGGCGGTGAAGGCGGCGCCGGCGACCCACCCATGAACGGCGAGGCCTCCAGCAGCGGGCTCGTCTGCGGCGATCCCACCGAAGCGCCCTGCAATACGGATCCCAATTGCACGACGGCCAACGCCAAGAGCGATGCCACCTGCACCAAGGACTGCAAGATCGGCTGTGGCTTCGACCAGCTTGGGACCAAGCTCTGCTCGTGCGTCGGGGGCGTCTATTCGCAGTGCCCCTGCCCGCGCCCCGCCAGCTACAAAGGCGCCGAAGTCGCCAAGTATTGCGACGATCCAGATTTCCCCTCGGCCTCCGAAACGGGCCTGATGCAGGAAATGAAAGGCTTGCCTTGTGAGACCGAGTGGGAACAGTGCGTGGCACGGGACATTCCACCTGGCAACACTCCACGTGGCTGCGTGTGCATGCTGAACCCAACGACCAACGACCTACAGTGGTACTGCGGTTCCACCAACAAGTGGTTTATGCTCGAATGACCTACGATACCCATCATGCCCATTTGCCGGCTCGAACGAGCTCTCTCGCAGGCTACCTGCTGGCTGCCCTGAGCGTCGCTGCAGCTTGTTCGGCAAGCAATGGCGGCGACAACGCGACTACCATCGAGCGAAGTCCTGCTTCGACGACGAGCACG
Organism: uncultured Myxococcales bacterium; assembly: GCA_965651135.1. GTDB lineage: Bacteria > Myxococcota_A > Polyangia > Polyangiales > Polyangiaceae > JAICQQ01. Next base: position 20,503 of record CBFGRJ010000053.1, on the reverse strand, counting down.
GGCACTGCCCAAAGCACGAGCACCAGTACCGGCGCCACGTCCACCACCGGCTCTCCCATTTTGGACGCCGGTATCGTGGATCTCACGTCGACGACAACGGCGGGCGATGCAGAAGAGCCGAACTGCGGAGAGCAGCACTTCATGCAAGAAGCCAGCCCGGCAGAGGTGTTGCTGGTGCTGGACCGTTCCGCATCCATGCAAGATCCACCGAGCGACGATGTCGACATTTCGAAGTGGGAATTGACGGTCCCCGCAGTCAATCAAGTGGTACTGGAGACGAACGCTCAGGTGCACTGGGGTCTCAAGACATTCCCGGAGAGTCAGGACACCGAGGCCTGTTCACCTGAAACCATCAGCGATGTGATTCACATTCCAATCGCGGAGAACAACGCGCAGGTGGTCGTCGACGCGATTCTCATGACGACCGACGAAGGCGACGGCACACCGACTGGCGACGCCATCCACGCGGCTGTCGCCTATCTCGACACGCTAACGACGACCAACCCAAAGTTCATTCTACTCGCAACCGACGGCGAACCGAGCTGCAGCCCGTCGGGTGAAGGCCAAGACGACGCACGCCCCTACGCCGTGGACGCCATTTCTACGGCGCTCAGCGCAGGGTACCCCACCTTCGTCGTGGGGGTGGCGACAACCAAAGACAGCGCCACCGAAGCGCTCAACTCGATGGCCGTCGCTGGAGGTCGCCCTCGCGATGATGAGGACCTCCGCTACTACTTGGCGACCACCGAGGCTGAGCTAGTCGCCGCGCTCAATGCGATCGTTGCCGGAGAAATTGCGACCTGCGTGTTCCCGCTCGCCAGCAAGCCACCCGTTGTCGACAACATTGCGGTCAAGGTCAATGGCGTCAAGGTGCCGCAGGACACCACCAAGACCGAAGGCTGGGACTACGTCGATGCAGAGCTCACGGCCGTGGAGGTATTCGGCTCTTGGTGCGACGAGATCAAAAACAACGCTTCGAATACGGCCGAAATCATCTTCGGCTGCCCAGGAGTCGAAATCAAGTAAGGACGGTGAGCGACGTCGGAGAACTCACCGCAGAGTTCGCAGCGCGCGCCGAGGGTTCGGACATTCCAGCACCCTTCCTCTGCTCCCTCCGCGTCCTCTTGCGGCCATCACTACCGCGCCGCGGAGCCGAGCGTACGTTGACAGCCCCCGCTGCGTCAGGCGGTCACGCTGCTCGAGGCACCATTGTGCGAGCGAGCGCTTTGCACGGCTTGAATCAGCGAGCGCGCTCGGTGCGTCAGTTCGTCGGTACGCCCGGCTTTCAATGCGGCAGCATCGACCAGCTCGCCGCCCACACCGAGAGCAGAGGCACCCGCATGGATATAGTCCGCCGCGGTTTCCAAGTTGACGCCCCCAGTAGGCAGCAGCTTGACGTTCGGCAAGGGTCCGCGTAGCGCCTTGAGATACTTGGCTCCCCCCATGGCGGAGCAGGGGAATATCTTGACCATTGCGGGGCCGGACTGCCAAGCACGAATGACCTCGGTGGGCGTCAGAGCGCCGGGCATGACGGCAACGCCTCGTCGACGGGCAAGCTCTACCGTAGCTTCGTCGAAGCCGGGGCTCACGATGAATTGCGCCCCAGCCTCGATGCAGCGCTCTGCATCGTCGGCGTTCAACACGGTTCCGGCGCCGATCACGACCCGGTCGCCAAGGCGTGCAATCAGGCTCGCGATCAACTCCGTGGCATTGGGAACGGTCAGGGTCACTTCGAAGATCGAGAGTCCTCCCTGAAGCAAGGCATCGATGGCCCGATCCGCCAATTCTCGAGAGGGTGCCCGCACCACGGGTACGATACCCAGCTCTTCGATTCGTTGCGTCACAAGGAGCTCATTCATCGATCGATCCTGGCGCCTTTCCCTTGCATTGCCGACATGACCTCCGAAATCGTCGCCATGGTCGTATCGCCGGGCGTGGACATCGCGAGCGCGCCATGGGCAACGCCACAGGCTAGCGCAAACTGAGCGCTGCGCCCCGCCAAGAGTCCGTAAATGAACCCGGAAGCGACGGAATCTCCGCCGCCCACGCGATCGAAGATTTCTACCTCACGCTGTGGAACGTGGTGGAATTCGCCATCGTGGTAGCTCATGGCGCCCCAACCGTTGCGGCTAGCCGAGTAGGCGGTGCGCAGGGTGACCACCACACTCGTTAGGTTTGGAAAAGCCTCGACCACACGTTCCATCATGCGCTGGTAGCTTTCGATCGGCAGCTCCTTGAATTCTTCGTCCACGCCTTCCAGCGGAAATCCGAGTGCGGCAGAGTAGTCTTCTTCGTTGCCGAACAGTACGTCCACGTAAGGCATCAACGCCCGGTTGACGCGTTGGGCGCCTGCGCGACCGCTGTTCGAACGCCACAGCGAATCCCGATAATTCAGATCGTAGCTGACCCGAGTGCCCAAGCGCCGCGCTTCGTGCATGGCGGCACGAGCCACTTCGGCCGTGCTGGATGAAAGCGCGCAAAATACGCCCCCGGTATGAAACCAGCGCACCCCTTGCTTGCCGAACAGATCTTCCCAATCCACGTCGCCGGGGCGCATGTGAGACACCGCGGTATGACCGCGATCGGAACAACCCACTCCGCCACGCGGACCAAAGCCGCGTTCGGTGAAGTTCAGGCCGTTGCGCACGTTTCTCCCCACACCGTCGTACTCGACCCAGTTCAAGTAGGTGAGATCGACACCGCCTTGCAGCATCAAGTCTTCGACCAACCTTCCCACGGGATTGTCCGCGAGCGCGGTGACGATCGCGGTCCTCAGCCCGAAGCAGCGCCTCAAGCCGCGCGCGACATTGTATTCACCCCCGCCTTCCCACACCTGAAATGTGCGCGTCGTATGGATGCGACCCGGGCCTGGGTCGAGTCGAAGCATGACCTCGCCCAAGCTGACCTGATCGTAACGGCATTCGTCTGCCCGTTTGATAACCAGTGTATTCATCGTCCCATCCATCCCCCGTCGACCACCAGAATGTGACCGTTGACGTAGTCGCTGGCAGGCGAAGCCAGAAATATGGCGGCCCCTGCCAGATCGGCAGGCTCGCCCCAGCGGCCGGCGGGTATTCGTTCCAAGATCTGCCGCTGTCGTGTCTCGTCCCGTTGCAGGGCGAGGGTGTTGTCCGTGCGAATGTAACCCGGCGCAAGAGCGTTGACGTTCACGCCCTTGGCGGCCCACTCGTTCGAGAGCGCCTTGGTCAACAAGGCAACGCCTCCTTTGGATGCGGCATAGGCAGGAACCGTAATTCCTCCTTGAAAAGAGAGCAACGAAGCAATGTTGATGATCTTGCCTCGCCTGCGCTCCAGCATCTGCGGAGCTACGGCTTGACACAGCCGAAAGACGCTCGAGAGGTTGACCTGGAGCACGGTGTTCCAGTCCTGCTCCGCCACGTCGACTGCCGGCGCACGCTTTATTGTGCCGGCATTGTTGATCAAAATGTCGATGCGCCCGAACGCATCCAAGGCTTCTTGCGCCAGCCGCGTGGGCGACGCCGGGTCCGCGAGATCTGCCGTGAGCGCCAGCGCCTGCTTGCCGTGCTTACGAACCGCCTCGCAAGTGGCATTGGGCGAGCGGGTGTTGCCATGACAAGCCACATTGGCACCCGCTTCGGCGAGCGCGATGGCAAGCGCGCGGCCGATGCCGGCAGAAGCCCCGGTCACCAGGGCCACCGAGCCGTCTAGACGAAATGAAGTCATGGGTCGCAACATACCTTCGGCTGCCGACATAGATCGCCTAGCAACCACCAACCGATCACGAAAAGTGCCATTTGGCGCAGAAAAGCTCTTCGAATGAACCGTTGCCGGCCTTCACGAGCTCAGTTCGTTGCCCAAATTTCTCCACAGCGCCATAGCGCGGTGGAGCGCAGCGCGGCGGTCGGGCACGAGAGGCGCCATCGAGCGTTGCACCCGTTCGAGCACCTCGGGTGGGGCTTGCTCGGGTCGCCCCGCGGCGAAGGGCGGGTCGGGTTGGTACTCGACGGCCAGCTGAATGGCTTGGGCCTCCTCGGTGCCGGCGATTTCGGCGGCTACCGCGAGCGCGAAGTCGATGCCCGAGGTCACGCCCCCTCCGGTAATCAGATTCCCGTCGCGCACGATTGATGGATAGTCCGAAGTCAACCGGCGAATCGAGGAAGTCTATCGAGATAGGGACGCACCAACGCGGCCAAGCGGGGTGCGCCATCGCGCGTCAGAAGCTCGTGATGCATACAGGGGAGCGTGTCGATGGCGATGTTGCCGGTCACGGCTCTGCTCCAACCCAGGTCGGGTTCGTGGGGTCCCTCGAACGGGTCGAGGTGCGTGCGGAACAGGACGACATCGATCGGATAGCGTTTGGGGGTGTGGTTCATGATCGCGTTGAGGTGCGACTGCATGAGCTCCTTCTCCGCCTCCGAAAGTTCGACGCCCGCGCCGACGAACAGCCCTTCGACCTTGGCATGATAAGCAAGCGGTATCGGCAGCCACATGGCGGCGCCCCGCATCAAGGCGGACGTCGTCCGGATCCATAGGCGCTTCAATGCGTCGGGCCCCGACAAAAGCTCCTGCACTCGTCCCGTGGTGGTACGCGCCAAGCGTCGCATGCGCGTGAAACTCGTGAACGGGGAAGGCGCCCGCACCGGCGGTACCGTATCTAGCGCACCGAGCAACGCCATCTTTTCTCCGCGATCGTGAAGCTCCTCGGCGATCGCCATGGCAATCGTGCCGCCAGCGGAAAACCCGAATATCACGTAGGGTCCGCGCGGCTGCACTTCTTGCATCAGGTCGGCGTAAAAGCGGGCTGCGCTCGCCAGATCGGGGTGCATGGCTTCTCCTTCTCGGAGACCACGAATCTGCAGCGCATACACGGGATAATCCTTGCCGAGCACTTCGGCCAGGTGAACGTAGTCGATGGCGCGACCGGTCACGCTCGGCGCTAGAAAAATCGGCAGCGCCCCGGGTTTGCCATCGGCCAAATGCAGGCATGGCGCCTTCCAATCGGTGCCGTCATGACTGTCGATGAGCACCCTCAGCGCGGCAACGGTGGGGTTCTTGAAAAACTCCATCACCTTGCAGGTCTTGCCCAGGCGCTTTTCCACCTGAGTAAACATCTGGACGGCGATCAGCGAATTGCCGCCGAGCTCGAAGAAGCTGGTGTGAGTATCGGTGACGGGTACCTTCAAGAGCTCGGACCAAATCTTGATGAGCTCGCGCTCCAAGCTGTCGTCGGTCACGCTCTCCAGATCGGATTGATCGATCTCGACGGTGCGCCTTGCCAGCGCACGCCGATCGACCTTTCCTGCCGGTGTCTTCGGGAGCTCTTTCTCCACCCAGAGGTGGGCGGGAACCATGTACGCCGGCAGCGCGGCAGCCAGATGATCACGGAGCTCTTTGGGGCTGGTGCGATCGGGATCCGCCACGGCGAAGCCGAGCAGCCGCGCGTCTTGGCCGGATTCTTTCTGCACCACGACCACGGCTTCTTTGACCTCTGGGTGGGTGCAAAGGCGCGCTTCGATTTCTCCGAGCTCGATACGAAAGCCCCTAATTTTGACCTGATTGTCGATGCGGTCGACGTACACGTAGTTGCCGCGCTCGGTTTGGCGCACCAGATCGCCGGTCGCGTACAAGCGCGCGCCGGACCGCCACGGATGGCGGACGAACCGCTCGTTGGTCAACTCGTCACGCCGCAGATAACCCATGGCCAGCCCCGCACCCCCGATGTAAAGCTGTCCCACCGTTCCGGGGACCACCGGTCTCAGGTGCCGATCGAGCGCGAAGTGCGACAGGCCGCGCGCGGGCTTTCCGATCGGGAAATCGTCGGCATCGTGATCACCGGCCGCGTCGTCGTAGACCGTGGAAGTCACGGTCGTCTCGGTGGGCCCATAGGTGTTCAAGAAGCGAATGTGTGACGTGGCTTGGCGACGGAACAAAGCATAGGTTGGAGCGCTCGCGCGTTCACCGCCAATGACCAACAGCCGCACTCGCTCGGGCCAAGGCAGCTCGGAATGGACCAGCTGGTGCCAGAACGCAGTAGGCAGATCGAGAATGGTGATGCCGCCGGCAGTGACGGCTTCGAAGAAGTTCCGGGCACTGGTCACCATCTCGTCGCTACGAATCACGAGGGTAGCGCCAGCAGCCAGCGTGGGAAAAATCTCTTCGATCGAGGCGTCGAAGCTGAGCGCGGCAAACTGAAGCACCCGATCGGCGACCTTTAGGCCGAATAGCTCGAGCGTTGCAGCCACGTGATTGGCCAGAGCGCGATGCGGGATGCACACGCCCTTCGGTTGGCCCGTAGAACCCGACGTGTAGATGACATAGGCCAAACCAGAAGCAGGCGTCGGGTCGGCAGGCAGAGCGCCTCCAGCAGCGCTCGGGTCTCGTTCGTCGGCGTCGATGGCCATGCGCACATCGCGGCCTACCTCGAGCTCGGTTGGCGTGCGCCGACTGACGAGCACCACGCGCGCCTGCGAGTCTTCGACCATGTACTGCAACCGCTGCTCGGGATTGGTAGGGTCGAGAGGGAGAAAGCCGGCACCTGCCGCGTGAATCGCCAACATGCTGACGACGGCGTCGATGGACCGCGGCATGAGGACGCCCACGATATCGCCGGGCTCAACGCCGCGAGCCACGAGCCGCCCAGCCAGCCCGAGGGCGCGCTGCATGAGCTCCGCGTAGGTCACACGCCCGCCACCGATTTCTTGAATGGCAATGGCATCGGCGCGGCTGGCTGCGGTTTCGGTGATGCGCGTGAGCGCACTGGGTTCGTCCGACACCAGCTCGCGCGCGAGCTCGACTTGTGTCAGCCTGCGAAACACCTCCGGGTCGAGCAGGTGAACTCGATGCACGCTCGTGTCGAGCGCGAGGCACGCGTTGACGAGCAAACGCGTATACGCGAGCGTGAGCTCGTGGGCCGTGCGCTCGTCGTACAAGCCCACGTCGTAGTCCAAGATCACACGAAGGCACCCACCTTCGAAATAAGCGGTCACTCCCAAGGGGTAGCTGGTCTGCGAGCGCGACCAGAGCTTGGCTCGTGTCCAGCGCGCATTTTCTCGCGCCAAAATCGAGAAGAAGCGCTCGTACTCGAAGACGACGAATGTATCGAAGAGCTGCGCCGCAGCCGCGAGATCGCTGTTCGCCTTGATGTCCTGCAATGCGGTGTGCTGGTAGGGCCTGAGCGCTACATGTTGTTTTCTCAGTTCGAGAAGCGCCTCGCGCACCGAAGGCCCACGACTCAGGTCGAGTCGTACCGGCAGCGTGTTGATGAAAGGCCCGACCACGTCCGCCGCCTGCTCGATCGTGCCGGGACGCCCGGACCAGGTGGCGCCGAACACGACGTCGTCCCTGCTCGAGTAGCGAGTCAGCAATAACCCCCACGCTAGCTGCAGCACCGTATTGGGCGTCACACCCACCTCTTGCGCGGCGTGCTGTACGGCTTGAGTCTGCTCGGCAGTCAAGAGCACGCTGCTCTCGCGCGTCTTGCGTGCTGGTTCTCTGCGGAAGCTTGCCTGATAGGGTAGCTCCGTGGTCTCGTCGAACCCCGCCAGCAAGCCCTTGAAATATTGCACACCCGCGCTCGAGTCGTGCTGCCCGAACCAACGCAAGAAGGCTGAATAAGGCGGACGGTTCGACGCTTCTGGAAGCTGATCGGCGCGGAAGCGATCGTACGCATCGAACACGAAGCGGATCACGGTCGCATACGCGCCGCCGTCGATGATGGTGTGGTGCACCGTCCAGACGAATGCCCACTTGTCTCCGGCAAACTTCAGCACCGACACCCGCAGCAGGGGCACCGCATACAAATCGAAGCCAGACTCGCGATCGCGCGCGAGAAAGTCAGCCAGCGCGGTTTGCGGATCTTGGCCGGAAGCGTCGATCACTCGGAAAGGAACCTCGACATCGCTCATGACCCGCTGCTGCGGATCCGAGCCGTCGGGCCACTCGAGGCAGAGCCGAAATGCGTCGAAGCTGTCGACCGCATGCTGCCAGGCTCTTTTGAAGCTCGCTTCGTCGAGCGGCTCCTCGAGCTCGCCGACGACTTGCTCGACGTTGACGCCCCTGTCGTCGCTGACCAGGCTCTCGGCCAAAAAACCGCGTTGAATGGGGATCAGCGGCCAGGGCTGAGACGACGCGGTAGGAAGGGATTCAGTCGCGGTAGTCGTAGCGGTAGCTTTCACTGGGACCGGCGAGTCTACCCGGTTTCCGCACCTCGGGGGTAGAGGTTCCCGAAATCCAGTAGCGCGGGATCGCTCGCCGGGGCCGGCAGGAAAAACCGGCTCAATGCTGCGAGCTCGCGAGCCCTACGGCTCGGTGACGCTGACATTGTCGAACTCCGCGGTCCCCCCGTCGACGCCCAGGGCGATCGCGCCGGAGCTCAGGCCCGTGGTGCTGGCCGAATCGACCTCGACGCCATCGAGCTCCACGCTGAGCGTGTCACCCTGGACGGTCAACGCGAAGGTATGCCACGTCGTTTCGTCGAGCGAGATGCCCGTGTCGCGCGCTTCCGAAAAGGTCTCATCCGTGCTGCCGCCGACGTATTTGCCCAGGCGCACGCGACCGTCGGCACGCAAGTAGGCATGGTAGTAGTCCAGCTTGCTACCGGCCGGCGCCGCACGCACGGCGATGTAGATGCGCGTACCGCTGTCGTTGATATCACCCAAGCGAACATCGACCTGCAAGCGCACGTCGGTCCACGTCGGATCTCCGGCATAGGTCATGTTGCGGTTGTCGGCATCGTTGCTCGGCGCATAAAGCTGAGTCGCGCCTTCGGACACGATGGACCAGTCGCCGTCGCTTTCCAGCGCCGTCCAAGTCGGACCTGCCTGACCACCTACCGCGTAGCTCTCGAAGTCGTCGAGCCAGGGTAACCCTCCCGACATGCCTCCGTTGCTGTTCGAGCCGGTCGTGCTCGAGCTGGTCGAACCTCCGGCGTCGGTAGACGTAGCATCGCTCGTGTCGTTGCTGTCGCTGGTATCGCCATCAACTCCACCCGTGCCACCCGTGGCAGAGCTCGACTGCGTGCCTCCTCCGCTGCCACCGGTCGTACCGCCAGTGCCTCCGTCGGTCGTGGCGGCGCTGGAGGTCGTGCCGGTCGTGCCTACGCCAACCGTGGTGTTTGCGGTACTGCTGGTGAGGCCAACGGACCCGTCGCTACCGCCCGTACCACCAATGCCGCTCGCCGCCCCCAACTTGGAAGGGGGATCTTCACGAATGGGCGTGGCGCACCCAAAGGCCAGCATGGCAACTGGCAACCAACTCGGACTACGAGATGACCGGAGACCACCCATTCGCTGCGCACTAAACTACCATACCAAGTGCCCGTCGCCAGAGTGGATCGCGCGACGCTATGAGCGCAGCTTCGAAAATGGGCACTCGCCGAAATAATGTGATCGAATCGAGCTCGTGCGGCATACGCGCGTCAGTCGAGGTCGAGCCCGAAGTATTCTTTGGCGTTCCGAAAGCACACGCGCCGGACCAGCTCACCCAAGAGCTCCCGATCGTTGGGCAAGAGACCGCGCATCACCTCGCTGCCCAGCATGTTGCACAGAAGACGCCGGAAGTAATCGTGCCTGGAATAGGAGAGAAAGCTGCGAGAATCCGTCAGCATGCCCACGAAGCAGAACAAGAGACTCATGTTGCTGAGGGCGTCGAGCTGCCGTTGCATGCCGTCGAGTTGGTCCAAAAACCACCACGCGCTGCCATACTGGAGCTTGCCGGGAACGCTGCCGTCTTGGAAGTTGCCAATCATGGTGGCCATGAGCTCGTTGTCGCGTGGGTTGAGGTTGTACAGCACCGTTTTGGCTAGGCGGTTCGTGCTGTCGAGTCGATCGAGAAAGCGCGCCAGCGGCCGCGCGTGAGCGTCGTCGCCGATGGAGTCGAACCCCGTGTCCGGGCCCAGCAACGAGCGCAGGCGCGTGTTGTTGTTGCGCAGGGCGCCCAAGTGGTACTGCTGCACCCAACCGCGCTCGTGATCCATGAGGGCAAACTCGTACAGCAAGAACGACTTGTAAGCGTGGGCCTGGTCCGGCCCGATGGCGCTACGGCTGCGCAGCTTGTCGAAGATCTGCTCCGCCTCGCGACGCGTGCACGGGTCCGCAAACATCGTATCCAGACCGTGGTCGGAGAGACGACAGCCCACCTCGTGAAAGTAGGCGTGGCGCGCGGTCAGGGCATCCATCAGTCCGGTGAGGTTCTTGATCTCGATATCGGCGGCTTGCTCCAACCGCTCCAACCAATCGTTGTACGCACCCAGGTCTTCGACCATGAGGGCACGGTCGGGACGCCAGGTCGGCAGCAACTTGGTTTTGAATGCGGTGTTTCCCTCGAGCGCCAGGTGGTGCTCCAGCGAATCGACGGGGTCGTCGGTCGTGCACACTGCTACCACGTTGTATTGTGACAAAAGCCCCTGGGTCCTGAACTCTTCTTGCGCAAGCAGCTCGTTGCACTTGGCGTAGATGCGCTCTGCCGTCTGCCCGCTGAGCAGCTCTTTGATGCCGAACGGGAATGCCAGCTCGAGGTGTGTCCAATGATACAGCGGGTTTCTCAGGGTTTTTGGCACCGTCTCAGCCCAGGCGCGAAACTTCTCCCAGTCACTCGCGTCACCCGTGCAGTAGCGCTCGGCAACCCCGGCCGTGCGCATGGCACGCCATTTGTAATGATCACCGCCGAGCCACAATTCAGTCATGGAACGAAACTGGTGATTTTCTGCAATCTCGCGCGGCGGCAGGTGACAGTGATAGTCGAGGATCGGTTCGGGCTTGGCAAACGAGTGGTACAAATCCCGCGCCATGTCGCTTTCGAGCAAGAAGTCGGCGTGAATGAATGCGTCCATGCGATGTCGCTCCTTCGCTACTGATTGACGCCGCTGGCCAAGAACCCGCCATCGACCACGAGCACTTCGCCATTGACGAAGCTAGCTGCTTCTGACGCCAAGAATACGGCCGCACCAGCCAGCTCTTCGACGAACCCGAAGCGCCCGAGCGGAGTGCGCAACAGGAGTTCGCGCCCGCGCTCCGTTCCCTCCAAGAGCGCGCGATTGAGATCGGTCTTGAATACCCCCGGCGCGATCGCGTTCACGAGCACGCCACGGGCCCCCCATTCGATAGCCAGCGACTTCGTCAGCGCTCCCACGGCTGCCTTGCTCGCGCCGTAGGCGGCCACCTCGTACAGGGCCACGTAGGTAGAGAGCGACGCTATATTGATGATGCGCCCGTAGCCGCGCTCGAGCATGACTTCGCCGAACACCTGGCAACCGCGCAACGTCCCGGTCAGGTTGCACTCGATGATGTCGTTCCAATCCTGCTCCGGGAAATCCAGCGTGGGACCGCGCTTGGTGCGACCCGCACAATTGACCAAAATGTCCACCTTACCCAGCTCCGACACCACGCGATCGCGAAGCCTGATCAACGAGCTGCGGTCGGCGACGTCGCAAACCTCGACCAGCGCTTTGCGACCCTTGGCCTGAATCAACTGCGCTACCTCTTCGACTTGCTCGAGTCTGCGAGACGAGGCCGTCACATCGGCGCCCGCGTCCGCCAGGCCCAGGCTGATCTGCCGCCCTATGCCGGTGGTGCCTCCGATCACTACGGCCACTTTCCCCTCGAGACTCAGCTTTTCGAATGCCATGGTTCGACAGCTCCCTATCGGCTCACTCTATGGATGACCTCAATGGATGAACGGTGCCGCGCGTTGCGGCTGGCACCGAGCACCCACGGCTTAGCACAAGGAGCGCTTTCGTAGGGCATGGATCACAAAAGCTGATCGCTTGCGCGCGCTCGCGCATTCAATGATCAGCCTCCATCCATCGAGCGCTTGCTCTTGCACCCATAGCTCTTGCACGGGCAGTTCGGGAAAGCGCCCATGGCTGCGATCTGCGACCGAAACCGGGTAGCCGCCCAATGGCGCTGGCGCTCGTCGCCCTATGGACCTATGCTGACGCGATGCATCGCCGATGGTTGCTTGCGCTTGCACCCTGTCTGGCGGCCCTCTGGTCGTGTGGCGGTCCATCTACGGGAGCCCAAGACACCGCCATGCGCGATCTGAAGAACGCCCACCAGCGCGTGGAAGGCTCTTGGCGGCTCACCAGTTTCACACCTTCTGCCCCTTTGGGGGCGCCCTTCGACGCCTTGGTCAACGACCAGGTGGGTCGGCTCGAGCTGACCATGGCCGGCGGAACGTTGACCACATCGGGAGTCGGTTTCGCTGTCGACCGCCGCTACGAGATCGTGAGCGCCACCCCCGACGCAGCACAAGCGGTCATCATCGACGACGCTGGAGTCCGTTACGACCTCGACCTTTTGTTCCAAGGTCAGCAGATCCAATTCGTCAGCAAAACCGATCCGTGGCGCGGCCAGGGAACGCTCACACGCGTCCCCTGAACGCAACCAGGGAGCCCACCACGACCTGCAAACGGGTTGCCCAGGGCAGCCGGGGCGAGTAGCGTCAGCCGGGTTGAGTGCAGCGCCGATCGAGGAGCAATCGCCTCCCGCCCAGCGGTGGCGTCGTCGCCTGTGGCTATTGCTGTGCGCGGGCTCCCTTCACGGTGCAGACGCCCTGGCACAGCCTGAGCCATCCACGGTCCGCGTCCAGCTCGAATTCAGCGCACCCAACGACTGTGCGGAGGTGGCCAGCTTCAAGCAGCAAGTGGCCCAGCGTTCCGAGCGCATCGTGTTCGTCGAGGAGCCACCCGTCGACGGCATGGCCAAGGTGGCGCTCAGCCGAGTCGACGCCGGCGTGCTGGTGCGCTTGTCTTGGCTTCACCAAGAACGGGGCGCCACCGGACGCGAGTTCAAGGCCCTGAATTGTGCCGAGGCCATCGAAGCCGCAGCGCTGGTCATCGCGATCACCTTCGATCCTTCCGCACCTGTCAGCGAGGCAGCGGAAAGCCCCGACGGCTCGCGAGCACCGTCCCGAGACACTCGAGAACCCACCGAGCCCGAGACGGACAATCAGCCACCAGAACCCGATCGAGAAGGCGATCCCGAAACGCAGGCGCTGAATATCCCGGCCACGGACGCTGGTGCGCTCACGGCCCCACGCTACCAGTCGACGTTTGCCGTGACGGTCGGCGTGTCAGCGTCCGTCGAAGGCATTCAAGGTGTCACACCGGCCCCGATGGACGGGTTCGGTTTGGGCACGGCGCTTGGGTTTGGTGATTCGCTGCTGGCGCCCCAGATTCGCCTCGCATGGCTCCATTTCCTAGGGATCACCTATCCTGCCGATGGCGGGGACGCCGTGTTCCAACTGGACGCGGCTCGCTTCTCGGTATGCCCTATCAGGCTCGGACCCTCGAGCTACAACGTCCGCCCTTGCGCCTTTGGCGTCGGCGGGCGACTTACCGCGAGCGGTCAAGATACCGAAAACCCGCAAAGCCATACGCGCCCTCTGTGGCTTTTCGGCGCTGCGCTAATCGGCAGCTCGAGGCCCGTTTCGGTGCTGCTCATCACGGGTGAAATCGGTTTGTCGGCCCCGCTGTCCCGGGACCGATTTCAGTTCCAACCGGATCAGTTCCACCAAGTCTCCTCCCTGGTCTTGACCGGTGGGCTGGGTATCGGCATCGAGTACCCCTAGTGGTCAAGCTCTGCAGCCCAAGGTCAAGGGCGGCGCCTCTTGGTGCTTGTACATGACGAAATATTCTCGATGGCCCAAGGCCTCCGGCTTGCTCGGCTCGCCTGCTGCCACCCGCATCACCAACTGACACAGCTGGTCCGCAGCGTCGTCCAAACTCGTCTCTCCCGTGAGCACCGTGCCTGCATTGAAGTCCATATCGTCGATCATCCGCTCGTAGGTCTGCGTGTTTCCGGTGACCTTGATGAGCGGAGCGATGACCGAACCGATGACGCTGCCCCGCCCAGTCACGAACAAGACGGTCTGACAACCTGCGCTCACCAGATCCATGATGCCTTCGGTATCGTTGGGGTTCGTGTAGCCAAAACCCATGAAGTGCGGGTCGGGCACGGTGTCCATGATCCACAAGCCGGGCCGCGGCGGCGGTTCGGCCACCTTGATCACGCCCTGTATGGGGCGAGACCCACCTTTCGCGAATGCGCCCATGCTCTTTTCTTCGATGGTGGTCAACCCACCCGCGAAATTACCGGGCGACACACTGTACTGCCGCACTTCTTTGCAGTAGCCGAGCACCTTGTCATAAGCCTCTGCCAGCTGCGCTCTGGCGCGTTCGTCCACTCCGCGTTCGAGCAGGACGCGCCTGAGGCCCACCATCTCGACGGTTTCTTCGAAAATGGCGCTGCCGCCCGCATCGACGAGTCGGTCGAAGAATGCACCCACCACCGGGTTGCCCGCGAGCCCGCTGGTGCCGTCACTGCCACCGCACTCCGCACCCACCGTCAGATCGGCAAGCGACATTTCGACACGCCGCGCGTCTCGCTGGGAGCGTTCGCGCATCTCGCGCACGAGTTGCTTGCCCTTTTCGATGCTCTTCTGTGTGCCACCCACCGACTGGATGTAGAACCAATGTGCAGGCCGCTCGCTGCGCGAGACCACGTCGGCAATCTTGTCCGGGCGGGTGTATTCGCAGCCCAGCCCCACCGCGAGCACTCCTCCGACGTTTGGGTGTCGACCCAGGGCTAGCATCAAACGCACCGCGTACTGATTGTCGTAACACCCCGGGAAACCCAGCACCTGAACCTCGTCTTCGCCGGCCGCGATCGCGTGGGCCACGTGTTGAGCGCACTCGACCGTGTAAATGACCAAGATCAGGTTTCGAATGCCCTTTCGGCCATCGCTGCGCAGGTATCCGGTCCAAGTCCGAGCTGCTGGGTTCGAGGCTGTGAGGTGCTCTGTCATCGGCGCGTCACCCTTCATTCGTACTTCGTGTCCGTGACGGCGCCCGTGTGTACGTCGAGGGTCTGGCTCCGCTCGTCGAACTCGCTGGTCACGTTGTGCAAATGCACCCAGCTGCCCCGCTGGATCCGCCTGCTGGCTCGCCCGATCGTTTCGCCGAACTTCACGATGACGCCACCCTGTTCGATGTCGTGAAGTGCCACTTTGTGACCGAGCTGAACCGGCTCGCTCAGCTCCACGATTCCCGAGGCCCCAGCTCCGAGCACCAAAACGGGTTCGGGCTCTGCGTCACCCAGCAAGGTGGCCACGTTGTCCCGGGGGTGCACCTGGAAGCATCGAATTCGAGGAGGCTGGCTCATGGGCGCTATTGGGTAATGCCCGAGCGCCTCCGATCGATCAATCCGAGAGCCCCGGCACTACTCGCCGGTCACGAATTCCCAGTCGGCTCCGAACAACTCGGACTTTGGAGTGGGTAGGGGTTCCCCGTTGGGCCCGTCGCGGCGCACCACCATCGTGTGACGCGTAGCCGTATCCTCGTTCTCGCGCGCCACCACGGTGATCATGTTGACACCAGGTTGAAGCTCCGCCTGGACCTTGAAGTGCATCTCTCGCTTGTCGGCCTTGTCGTTGGCCTGGTAAAAAACCTTGCGCGTGCCCACGAAAATATAGGCGTCCATGACACCGTCGACGTCGGTGGCGCGCCCCTCGATCTCGACGGTCTTGCTGCGCGTGGCGAGCTGTGCCGGTTTGACGTCGAGCAATGGCGGCGACCGAACCAGCTCGGGCTCGTACGCCACCTTGACCACACGGGCCGTGGTCTCGTCGGTGAACTGGGTGTCGACGAAACCGAAGCGTGACCCATCGATCTTCACTTTGTCGAAGCTGCCGAATCGCCCGAGCGCCTCCACCACGGTTCCCGGCTGAAGGAAACCCACCACGGGCGATGCAGCCAGCGGCTGGGCTCGAACCCCGGCGCGTGCATTGATCTTGAGCGTCCCGCTCAAGGGGTTGACGTGCATACCGCCGCGTGTGACCGGCATGGTCAGCTTTTCGTTCGAGATCACGCGCAAATCGCGATCACTCACGCTGAGCTCCACCTTGATCAGGTTTTCAGCCAGATTATCCAGAACGTCGAAGGTGAACTCGACGTCGCGCACGTCACCCGGCTTCATATTGGAAACGTCGAAGCGCCCCGCGCGCAGGAGTATCCCGTCGCCCGTCAGGTTCCTCAAGTTGGCCTGGGTTTCGAGCGAGGCGCCCTTACCGACGTTCTTGACGGTCAGGTAAATGGTCGCTCCCTCGCCTCGCGCCAACTGTCCGTCGCCGTTTCCGGGCCTGTTGTCGGCAACTTGATAGCTGTATGCAAACACCGGCCGCGGCAAGCTCTCGATGGTGGGTCGAATTTCGGCGTCGTTCGGTGCCTCGCTTCCCTCGGCGAAGAAGCGCACCTTCACGATCTCTTGACGCGTGATGGCGTCTTTGGGCAGCCCGCAGACCCGCTTGGCATCCTCGGGAACCGGAGCGGTGGAGCCAGGAGTGCGGCCGTCGATTTCGCACCAGCCGAGAGGCGCCTTCGCAGTCACCGACTGACCCGGCTCGACCTTACCGAACACCAGCTCCTTTTCATCGAAGTAAGCGGCGTCGCTCTTGGTAATGGCCCGCACTTGGTAGGCGGGCGACTTGCTCTTGTTGGTGAGTGTGACCCTGAGCTCGAGCGGCTCGCCCGCTCGCACCTTGTTGTCGGGCTTGTCCGTCGAGACCTTCACCTCGAAGTCCTCGGCCCTGGGACCGCCGGAGTAGTTGGCAGGTGGCTCGGACCAATCGATGCCCAGCGCCGCCAGATCTCGACTGATTGCCGCGACTTCGCTGGCCTGCACCTTGGCAATGAAGGGCTTGGCGTCCTTGAGCTGTCTTGTACGAGGCCCGGGTGAGAGCTTTTCGGCCAAATCGCGGGCAAAGCTGATGGGGAAGTCGAGCTGGAATTCGTCGTCCAAATCCCCGCCCAGCTCACGAATGCGGGCGCGCTCGCTTTCCGGCAGGTTGTAGCGAAGCTTGTACGTCGGCCGCTCGGGTCGCCTGTCTCCGTTGTAGGTGAGGCTCTTCGAAAGATCGCGCTCGCGCAAGGCATGCTCGGTTCGGAACAAATCCATTTCGAGCATATCGGCCGTCATGGGATCGAGCTCGATGTCCGGCGTGACGCCCACGCCTTGAATGGACGTGTCCCCAGGGGTCAAGTACTGCGCAATCGTCAGCTTGAGCGCCGCGCCATCGGGAGTGATGCGCGGGAAGACCAACTGCACGGTGCCTTTTCCGAACGTCGACTGACCGACGACGATAGCGCGATCGTGATTCTTGAGGGCACCAGCCACGATTTCACTCGCGCTCGCCGAAGCCCCGTTGACCAACACCACGATCGGGTAGTCGGGCTCCGTTCCCCGCGCGGTGGCGCTTTTTTCGTCGCGCCCTTCGCTGGCCCCGACCGTCGAAACGATGACGCCCTTTTCCAGGAATCGGTCGGCGACCTTGGCAGCCTGATCCAAGAGCCCGCCGGGGTTCATACGCAGGTCGAGCACCAAGCCGGAAACCCTGCCGCTCTTGCGCAACGCGTTCAGTGCCCTGTCGAGCTCGTCGGCAGTGCTCGCTTGGAACTGCTTGATCCGCACGTATCCGATACCCCCACCCAAACCGCGGGATTCGACAGAACGAATTTGGATCTGCTCTCGGGTCAGCTCGAAGGGTCGCGAGCCGGTCCAGCCGTCCTTTCCGTCGCGATGCACCCAGATAGTCACCTTGGAGCCGGGCTTGCCCCGTAGCCGCTGCACCGCGTCGTCGAGCGGCATGTTCAGGGTGGACTCGTTGTTGATCTTGGTGATGCGATCGAAGCGCTTCAGACCCGCCCTGCCGGCAGGCGTATCTTGCATGGGCTGCATGATGGTCAGCATTTGATCGCGAATCGAAATCACGATGCCGAGGCCGCCGAAATGCCCCGAGGTCGAGAGGTTCATCTCTTTGTAGGCTTCGGGGCTCATGAACACGCTGTGCGGATCGAGCGTGCGTAGCATGCCATTGCAGGCTGCATACTCGACGTCACGCAGATCGACTTCGGTGTCTTTGAGGTTCGCCTGCAAGAAGGCGAACACCTCGCGCAGTCGTGCGGCTACGTCCCAGGGGCCCTGCACGTTGTCGACCCTGAACTCGCTCTCTTTGGTGCCAACACGCACCTTGACCTTGGGTGACTTGCTTTCGTGCAGCACGATGACCTGAGCCACCTCTTTTTGCACCTGATTCAAGGCGCTCAGAAACATCTGGCGGGGCTTGACTCGGCTCGGGTCGACATACTTGGTGCGTATGGTGTTCAGAGTCTCGTTGACCGCAACCAGCTGAGTCAGATCATACGGACCCTTGGCCTTGCCGGGCGTCGCCACCGCGTGAGCTGCTTCCAGCCCTCGCCAAAGGCCCCCGCTGCCGAAACTGATCGCAAAATACGACGCGAGGGCGAATACACCCAATACGACGAAAACGCGGCCTAGCCGCTCGAACAGGCGCATAGAGGCCCTCATTATACGGCCCGGCCCTGCCAGTGTCAGGGCTCAGACAGGGTTTTTATCGGTCGAGGCGCTATTCTCCGCGGACCGGCCCGGGAACGCTGGCGGCCGCCGGTGTCGGGTCCTTGACCTGAACGCTGGGAGCCTGCTCGTCACGCTTGATCGAATAGCGGACGAGGGCTCTCAACGTCTTGTTCCGGTCGACGTTCCCGAGCAATAGCTTGACGTCCTCGTATACGGAAGGGTCGACCAGTAGCGCTCCCAAAGTGCCCTTACCGGCACGCAGATCGGCGACAATCTGCCTGAGGTCGGCGCCGACTGCAGCTAGGTCGCCCATCAGCTGCTGCGAACCTTCGTCTCCATAGAGCACGCTCTTGGCCATGCCGTTGCCTTCACGAATCCCTCGCAACGTGTTGCCTAGCTCCTCGGCGGCGCCGCCGAATTGGGCCAGCGCGCGCCCAGCGTTGTCTTCGTAGATCAGATCGTGAGCGAAACCAGGACCCGAGTTGACGCGATCGATGACCGCCGAGACCCCTCGAACCGCCCGGTTCAGCTCGGCCGTGGTCTGCTCGAGGTTGGCCACCACGCGCGACAACCGCTCGGCCTCTTGTGGGTCGTTCAACAAGCGCTTGGCATAGCCATCACCCTCGTCCACCTGCTTGAGGATGTGATTCAAAGAGCTCATGGTCTCTCGCACGTCGCGTTGAAACCCCTCGTGGGCCAGACCCTCGGTCGTGACGGCTAGATTGCCGACGACCTTTTCCACCTTGGCGCTGACCCGATTGAGGCTATCGAGCATTTGGGTGAAGTCCTGCGGATCTTCATTCTTGATGATACCGCCCGGCGGCAGCGGCGGTTTGTCAGGACTACCGACGCTGAGCTCAAGCATCTTGTCGCCCAACAGGCCCTTCGCCCCAATGGAAGCTACCGTATCGGTGCGAATGCGGGAGGCTTCGCGCTCCACGATCGATATCTCGACGTAGATCAGAGTATCTTTCGTATTGGTTCCATAACCAACGCTTTCGACCGTGCCCACATTGATGCCGCCCATGCGCACGGGCGAGCCACGCTTCAAGCCCTGAACGTCCGAAAACGCGGTCTTGAAGTGAACCCGATCGGAAAACATCTGCTTGTCGTCTCCAATCAGGAAAATGACGACCCCGATGCAGACCAAGCCAGCAAAGACGAAAAGGCCTACTTTGGCTTCACGCGCAAAACCCATAACCGTAGCTGATCTTCCCCCAGAACCCTGGCCGCGTCACGCTCGGACCTCGCCGACCTCCAAAAAACCCTTACTCGGCGTGCACCTCAGGCATTCAGAAGGGTTTCGACATCCTCCTTGACCGGCGCATTTCCTTCTATGAAGTCCCGCACCCGCGCATCGGGTGATGCCCGGAACTCCTCCACCGTGCCCGAACAGATGATGCGCCCAGTGTGCACCATTGCCATTCGGTCACTGATCGCAAACGCGCTCTTCATGTCGTGGGTCACCACGATGCTGGTGATCTTGAGTTTTTCTTGAAGCCCCATGATCAAGTGGTTGACGCGCGCTGTGTTGATGGGGTCGAGACCGGTAGTCGGCTCGTCGTAGAGCACGACTTCGGGGCGAACGGCGATGGCACGCGCCAGCCCCACACGCTTTCGCATTCCGCCGGAGAGGTCCGAGGGCCGCATTTGCTCGATGCCGGGAAGATCGACGAGGCTCAATGCCCAATCGACCCGCTCACGAATCTCGGCGCTGGTCATCTTGTTGCGGAAGTGCTCCTCGAGGCCATAAGCCACGTTCTCTCCGACGCTGAGCGAATCGAAGAGTGCGCCGCTCTGGAACAGCATGGCAATGCGCTGCCGCACGCGCGCCAGCTGCTGCTCGTCCATACGCGTGACCTCTTCGCCGTCGAACAAGATGCTGCCCGCGTCCGGTTTCAAGAGGCCGATCAGCAGCTTGAGCATCACGCTCTTGCCCACGCCGGAGCCCCCCACCACGGTCAACACCTCGCCGCGATACATTTCGAGGTCGAGCCCGCGATACACCACCTTTGGGCCGAACGCCTTACGAACTCCGCTGAACTTGATCAAAACGTCCGACAAGCAATCGCCTCGAGGGCGACCTTAGCAGACGCGAGCCTACAGCGTGTTGACAGTTTCGTACAACACCGCCCTTCTCGGGCGTTGGACCG
>CBFGRJ010000052.1:0-26490 GCA_965651135.1 uncultured Myxococcales bacterium | reverse complement strand
CGAACCACCCGCGCTGGCGCCTCCTCCCGGAAGCGCCCCATAACGGCTCTCATGGCGACGAAGCAACTGCGCGTGCGCCCTACACGCGAGCCGCTGCGCGGCAGCGTGCCGGTGGCGAGCGACCCGGACATTCTGGAACGAGCGCTGCTGTTCGCTGCGTTATCCAACGGAGAGTGTCGGTTCGAGGTGCCGCGACCGCCCGCCAGTTGGGAACGCTGTGTCGAGGCGCTCCGCGCGCTCGGGGTCGACACACGCGACGTGGACCAGGGTCAATGGCTGATTGCCGGCGTCGGCCTGTTTGGTTTCCAACCGCCGGCGACCGCTATCGACGTCAGCGGAGCACCGGTGTTGGCGCGTGGGCTTTTGGGCTGTCTTGCCGCACAACGGTTTGCCAGCGAGCTGGGACCATTCGAATCCAGCGAGCTGTTGCAGAGCGAGGTGGCCGCCCTCAATGCTCGGGGAGCGCGCTCGAGCGCGGTCGGCCAGAGCTGCCGATTGGACCCCGTCGAAGGGCCGTTGGCCCGCCAGACCATCGCGCTGCCCACCCCCTCGGCGCTCATCAAGCATCTGCTGTTGGTCTCGGGCTTGTATGCCGATGGCCCCACCATCGTGTCGGAGCCTCTGCTCTCCGCGGATCACAGCGAGCGGCTGCTCGACGGGATGGGCGTCGAGATCGACAGCGCCGGTCCAGTGGTGAAACTCGAGCCGCCCGGACCTCAGGGGCTCGCCGCGTTCGACTTCGCTGCCCCCGGCAGTCCAACGGTTTGCGCCTACCTGATCGCGGCCGCGGCGAGCGTGCCGGGCAGCCACGTCACCGTGCGTGACGTAGCGCTGAACGCGACCCGAGCGGGCTTTTTGGACACGACCAGAGCGTTCGGCGGCAGGGTAGGGATCAGCCCCAAGCGACAGGCTCTCAACGAGCTAGTCGGTGACGTCTCCCTGGTGGAGCAGCCGCTCGTCGGGGGCACCGTGGGCGGCGAGCTCTGCCTCAGGTTGGAGCTGGAGTTGCCTGCCATGGCGGCGATGGCTGCGCACGCCGCTCACGAGAGCCGCTTTTTCGACCTGGCGCAAATCATGCCAGAGCCGGAAATCTCGAAGTTGGTGGGTATGCTGCGCAGCTTTGGTGTACAAGCCGAGTGTGCTCACGACGGATTTTGGTTGCGAGGCCGCGGTGGTCGACCCCTCGATGCCGGTCGGGTCACCACCGGCGGCGACCCTCGGCTGGCGGCGCTCGCACTGCTGCTCGCGCTTGGCGCCAACGGTGACAGTGTGATCGACGACGCCGAATGCCTCTCGGAGTTTCTGCCTCGCTTCGTCGGAACGTTGCGGGCGCTTGGCGCCGCCATCGAGGTGCTCGGATGAAGCGTCTGGTGGTCGCCATCGATGGTCCGGCGGGCGCAGGCAAAAGTACGGTCACGCGCCGGGTCGCGGCTGCCCTGGGTTACACCGTAGTGGACACGGGAGCCTTGTACCGTGCGGTGGCGCTGGCAGCGCAGCAGGCGGGAGTATCCTGGGATGACGGACCGGGAGTCACGCGTGTTGCATCCGAGCTTGCCGAGCGCCAAGCCTTGCGCTTCGGTGCCACGAGCCAGGGTGTCACGCAGGTGTTCCTCGACGGTAAAGACGTGTCGCTCGCCATTCGTTCGGCCGACATGAGTCAGGGCGCGAGCAAAGTGTCGGCGATCCCTGGCGTACGCGACGCGTTGCTCGACATGCAGCGTTCGCTCGGCGCACAGGGGGGCGTGGTGTTGGAGGGGCGCGATATCGGCACCGTGGTGTTCCCGCACGCCGAGGCGAAGTTCTTTCTGACCGCCAGTGTGAAGGTCCGCGCCGAGCGCCGCTACAAAGAACACCTGGCGCGAGGCGACCAAGTCGACCGTGAAGCGATCGAGCGGGAGGTCGTCGAGCGTGATCAGCGCGATACCCAGCGCCCCGTCGCCCCGCTCAAACAGGCTGACGACGCCGTGCTGATCGATTCGTCGGTCCTGAGCATCGACGCTGTCGTCGATCTCATCGTTTCTCACGTGCGGGCACTCGAAGCAAAAGCCAACCCGCCAGCGGGTGCATGACCCGAGAGCTCGAGCGCACGCGGCGTACCCTGCTCCGCTGGCTTGCCGCCGCTCCCTTGCTCGCCCTGGCCGGCTGTGGCCCCCGAGCGATCGAGGCTCCGCCCTCGGGGCCGCAGGTGAGCTCGCCAATGGACGTGATGCCGCCGGACCTGGAGCTCACCCTGCGCATCTCCGTCGAGCGCGTGCAGGCGGCACTGGGCAAGCAGCTGCTCCAGCAGGTGCGCGAGCAGACGCAGCTCGGCGGCCCCATGTCGGAGGCTCTGATGGCCGATGCCCTCGAGCGCTCGCGAACTGCTTGGGTGGGGCTTCGACCGGGGTTGCCTCCAACGCAGACCGACAACGTGATGGTCCTGCAAGGCGATTTCAGTACCGTCAAACCAGACCTCCGACACTGGCTGAGCCCCGAAGACCTGGGAGCCGGCTGGCAGTCTTGGGATCGGCGCGAAAAAGGGGGACGAGCGCTCCCCTCGCGCATTTACGCTTTGGGCGGCGAGCTTTTGGTGTTCGTCTCGGAGGCGGAGATCGATGCGGTGGCACGCCGACTGGAGCGAGGCGCCGAACCAGCGCGCCTGGAGCCGCCCGAGCGCGGGCTCGTGTCGATCGCGGCCAGTATGCCGGCGCTTGCGGCGGCGCTCCGCAACGAAGCGCCCCGTGCGGCGGGGCTCTTGGCCCAGGGCACGGTGCTCACCGGTTTCGCGGATTTCCAGCAAGGTAGCGGCTTGAGTATCGTTCTGGAGTTCGATTTCGTCGACGCGGCCCAGGCCGAGCGCTCGGCGCGGGCCGCGGAGCTCTTTGCGCTGAGCCTGGCCTCGCAGCAGGGAGCCGCCGCACGGATCGCGCAAGCCACCGAGGTCACGGCGCTTGGGTCTTTGGTGCAGGTGCGTTGCGAGCTGACGCCGCCGGTGCTCAGCGCTCTGTTGACCTGTCGCGCGCCCGAAGGGGACTGCAGTTGACGGGCGATTTTGGCGCTCATCGGCCGCGCAAGGCCATCGCTCCACGCTGGGTGCTGCTGGGGCTCGTTCTGAGCTTTGTCATGGCGTTCGGCGTCGCCGCCTACCTTTACCAACGTTATGTCGCCTACGACCGAGTGGCGGCGCTGCATCTATTGGACGATCCGGATTGGGCCCTGCGCGTCGATCTCGAGCAAGTGGCGCTTTACGAACCCTTCAGGGAGCACCTGCTGCCGCTGGTGCTGGCGGGTAGCGAAAAGGACCCTCGGCTCAAACCCAGGCTCGAGCGCCTGCGCCAACACAGCCGGGTGGAACTTGGCGTAGACATTCGGGAGCTCGCTTTCAGTCAAAAGGGAGCGCGCTGGGTCCTGACCGTTGGGGGCCTGTTCCCCAAAGGCGGTGTGGCCGAAGGCATTCTGCGGGTGCTCGAAGAAGAGCAGCGTAAGGCCTCGCTCGATCCGGTACGGGGGGTGGTTTCGCTGCCGAACGGCGTGCTCGTGCAACAAGCCACCGATGGCGCGGTGCTTTTTGCCTCAGATCAGCCAAGCCTAAGCGAGGCCTTCAGTTCCGGAGCCCGCGAGGGAGCTGGGCTTCCATCGCAGGGGGCTGCCAGCCTCCGGGTAGGGCTGGACGACTCGAAGGCGTCGGGGATCCGGACGTTGACCGCTACCCTAGTGCTCGATAGCCCGCACCGGCTCCATCTAGACGTCGAAACCGTGCCCGAATCCGGGCCGATTGCAGCCGCCGAGCGCTGGCTCTCCGCAAAGGTCGCTGCCCTCGCGAACGTTGCCCCCGGTTCGGTGCGTCTGGAGGTCTCCGGGCCGAATCAGTGGCACGCCGAGCTGGAGATGTCGGCGGAGCAGCTGGACGCCTTGGGGCGGCATTTGGGCAAACACCTGAGAGCAGAGGTCTTTTCTGCTCCCTGAGCGCCAACGGGCCTTCCGTGTCCAAAGTGGTAACCTTCGAAACACCCCCGTTTTTTGCTTTGACGCGACTCGGTTCGTGCGCTACCTGACCGCCTCTCGAGGCTCGGTGCGCTCCGCTTTGTCAGCGGTGGTGACTGCCGAGTCCCGCCAAGGCCGCCGTAAGGAGGACAGAACCGATCCATGACTCAAACTCAACCAACCACGAACGATAAGCCCGCCGATAGTTTTGCTGCGATGTTCGAAGCCAGTGAGACGGACGCTCGTGGGTTCGAAATAGGTGGCGAGGGACAAATCGTTGCTGGGATCGTGGTTCAGGTCAACCGGGACACGGTCGTGGTCGACATCGGGGGCAAGAGCGAGGGCATCATCCACAAGGACGAGTTCATCGATGCCCACGGCGAGGTGCACGTCAAACCCGGCGATCGCGTCGACGTGTTCATCGAGAGCCGCGAAAGCGACGAAGGCCTGATCTCTCTGTCCAAAGAGAAGGCCGACAAGATGAAGGTGTGGGACGAGATCTCCAGCGCCTGCGAGCGCGACGAGATCATCGAAGGAACCATCAGCCAGCGCGTGAAAGGTGGGCTTTCGGTCACCATTCGCGGCGGCGTGAAAGCGTTCCTCCCTGGATCGCAGGTGGACCTGCGCCCGATCCGCAACCTCGAAAAACTGATTGGCCAGACCTACGAGTTCAAGGTCATCAAGTTCAACAAGAAGCGCGGCAACATCGTGCTTTCTCGGCGCGTACTGCTCGAAAAGGAGCGCGACGCGATGAAGGCCGAGACGCTGCAGAACCTCGAAGAGGGCATGGTGCTCACCGGCACCATCAAGAATCTGACCGAATACGGTGCTTTCGTCGACCTGGGCGGCATCGACGGTTTACTGCACATCACGGATATGTCCTGGGGTCGAGTGAACCACCCGAGCGAGGTGTTCAACGTCGGCGACGAGGTCACCGTCAAGGTGCTGAAGTACAACCCAGAAACCGAGCGCGTCAGCCTCGGCATGAAGCAGACGCAAGAAGACCCCTGGAGTCACGCGCAAGAAGCCTATCCGCTCGGCAAGCGCGTGAAGGGCAAGGTCATGAGTCTAACCGACTACGGCGCGTTCGTGGAGCTCGAGCCGGGAGTCGAGGGCTTGATCCACGTCAGCGAAATGAGCTGGACCAAGAAGATCAAGCACCCCTCCAAAATGTTGGAGATCGGCGAAGAGGTCGAGTGCCAGGTGCTCGAGGTCGATGCCGGAGCCAAACGCATCAGCCTCGGCCTGAAGCAGCTCGAGCCGGATCCGTGGTCCGTGTTCACGGACAAGTACAAGCCCGGCGACAAGATTTCGGGCAAGGTGCGTTCGCTGACCGATTACGGCGTCTTCGTCGGAATCGAAGAGGGCGTCGACGGCATGGTGCACAAGACCGACCTCTCGTGGACGGTCAAGATCAACAACCCGGGCGACCTGTTCGCCAAGGGCGACGACGTCGAAGCCATCATTCTTTCGATCAACCACGACGAAAAGAAGGTCAGCCTCGGCATCAAGCAGCTGTACGACGACCCCTGGGGTGTCATCCTCCAGGATTACAAGCCCGGCACGGTGGTCGAGGACGCGTTGGTCCTCAGCGTGGCCGATTACGGCGTCTTCGTGCGGATCCAGGACGGCATCGAGGCCATCATTCCTTCGAACGAGATCCCTGCGGGAACGACGCTACAACCGGGCGAACGGGTGCGCGCCGAGGTCGCCAACCTCGACTCGATCGATCGCAGGGTGACGTTGACCATGCTGGATCCGGGGCAAAGCCCCCAAGCCGAACAGCTGCAGGTGATGAAGCGCGAATCGGCTGGCAAAGGAGCTACACTGGGCGACTTGTTCAAAGACAAGCTCGCGGGCCTGGCTGCCAGCGGAGAAGCCAGTGCAGACTCGGCCGCATCCAAAGCGTCCAGCGAAGAGGCTCAGGGCGAACAGCAAGGCGAGTCGGAAGCGACCGCACCCGACGCAGAACCCGAGGAGTCGACTTAACGCGCGAAGCTCTGCGCTGTGTGGCTGGCCGGGTAGATTGCTCCGGCGAATAGCTTTCGGCGGCTCCGGGCTGGGCTCTGGTTGCCCGTACTTGCGCGCTAGCGTGATGTAACAGCTGGAGTGGCGAGCGTTGAGTGATCCGAAAAGTACACCCAACCCCTACGGCGTTCCCCGTATCGGCGAGGGTTGGAGCCGCGGCCGCATCATCTTTCTGGCCGTGAGCGGAGTTCTCATCACGGCGCTGCTGATTGCAGTGCGCGCGGTGTTGCTTCCGTTCATCCTGGCCATCATCATCGCCTACGTACTGACCCCGTTGGTGCAACAGTGCGAGCGGCTGAAAATGCCGCGCAGCATCGCCATCGTGGTCGTGTACACCGTCACGATCTCGCTGATCTACGTTTCGATGGCGGCCATCGCGCCGCGTCTCTACGCGGAGACCCTCAACCTGGCGCGGGATACGCCGTCGTTGGCGCGCCAGCTGGCTACGAGCTGGGGCCCCCGGGTCGATAAGTGGGTTCAGGCCTACCTGGAACGTGGGGAGACTCCAACGCCGAAAAAAGACGGGCCGACGAAAGAGCCCGCCTTCGAAATCAGCCAAACCGAGGACGGCACCTTCACCGTGGAGCTCAAGGGTGGGGTCGATCTGGTGCAAGCTGGACCGCAGCACTGGCGCATCGTCCACCAGCACGAAAAGCAGCCGGACCGCTTCCGACTGCGCGACCTCATGAACGATGGGCTCGAGCGGCTGGTGGGGTTCGTGAAGCTCAACGCGCTTTCGATCATCAAGCTCGGGCAAACCGTGATCAGTCAGGTGGCCCGCACCGTGTTCTTGGTCTTCATGACGCTGATGGTGGCCGGCTATCTGATGCACACGCGGGAGACGGTGATGGGGTTCTTCAAGTCGCTGCCTCCGCCCGCCGCACAACCGAGCTTCGAGCGGCTGCTCTGGCGAGTGGACAGAGGCATCGCAGGTGTGGTGCGCGGTCAGTTGTTGATTTGCCTGGTGAACGGGATCTTGTCGGCAATCGGCTTTTGGATGTTCGGCCTGAAGTACTGGCCCATCTTGGCCATCATTGCCGGCATCATGAGTCTGATTCCCATCTTTGGCTCGATTCTGAGCACGATCCCGGCGGTCCTGATCGGGCTCACTCAGGACTTTTGGACTGCCCTATGGGTCCTGCTTTGGGTGATTGGTATCCACCAAGTCGAGGCGAACCTGCTCAACCCCAAGATCATCGGTGTGGCGGCAAAGATCCATCCGGTGTTGGTCGTGCTCGCGCTCATCATCGGGGAGCACTTTTTTGGACTCTGGGGAGCCCTGTTGGCGGTGCCTGCCATGTCGATCGCGCAGAGCGTGTTCAATCACTTTCGGTTCGAATCCATGCCAGAGCTGCCTCCGGACAGCCTTCTGCCGCCGGTGGTCGAGAGCAACGCGACGAAGTCTGCGTGAGCTCCACGGCCCCCGCGCCGCCACGGGTATTGGGCGGTGGTGGCCGAAACGCTTGCCGCCAATTGGGGGGCGGCGCTATAGCCGGAACGTGGCGAAAGGAACCCGAAGGCTACGCCGAGCCGGCGACAAGGCCCGTCAACCGAGCGGCAAGGAAAAGATGGCGGCTCTCAAGAAGCCCGCTATCAACCGCCCCCAGAATATCCCGGATCCACTGGGTCGAGAGCAGATCAAGAGCATGGCCCTCAGATTGGGGCTCATCTTATTGGCTGTTTGGCTCGTGGGCGTGCTGATCGCGGGCATCACGACATCGAGCACCGGCATGGCCATCGCCCTGGGCATCCCCGGCGCGATCACGATCGCGCTGGCCATTTTGGTCATTTGGATGGTGCGGCAGGCCAAGAAGGCCAAAGGCGTCGCCAATCTGATCCGCAATATCGACACCGACGAGGATCGACAGGCGGCGCTAGAGAAGCTCTCGGACAGGGCCGGAAAGAAGGACCCGGCGGCCATTTTCGCCAAGGCGCAGCTCGAGCTGCAAGAAGACCCCCAAAAGGCGCTGGCCACGCTCGAGCAGATCGATCTGAACAAGGTCATGGCACCCGTCGCGGACGAGGCGCGGGCCCAGCGGGCCATGATTCACCTGATGCAAGGCCAGGTGAATCTCGCGCGTCAGCTGGCGGACAACATCGAGCTCAAGCGGCATCAAGATGCCAAGACTCGAGCCATGATGGCTGCGGTTATCAGCGAAGCGTGGGCGCGCAGTGGGCAAGCCAAGAAGGGTCTGGACACGCTCGAGCTCTTCGACTTGGAAGATCCGGATTACGCGGATCTCAGACCGCAGCTGCTCAGGGCGTTCGCCTATTGTTACGCGTACACGGGCAAGACCAAAGAGATGCGACGCATGCTGCGTAAGCTGATGGATGTCGACGTGCGCCTGCTCGGTGGCTTCATGGTGAAACGGACTCACCCGCTGCTGCAGAAGGAATCACGCAAGCTCTTGGAACAAAGTGGTCAAGTGCCTCGCAAGATGCAGATCCAGCGCCACTAGCGCTGGCTCGCTCTCCCAATGCCTCAGGTCAGCCGCAAGCTCGCCTTGGCCGCCGGCTTGAGGTTGAGCTCAGGCAGCAGGTCGGCATAAGACACGACCACCAGCTCCGGCAGGTCGGTCTCCACCAACTTGCGCACGAAGCGCCGTATGTCGGGTTGGGTCAAGAGCACGGGCCGGCGCGCCGTAGCCTCGCGCGGCGCCGCGAGCGCTTGCTTCACCGCCTCGACGATGTCGCGGCCGGCGGCTGGAGCCAGGGTCAGAAAACTGCCCGCACCGGTGCGTGAAATCGACGAGCGGATGGTCTCTTCGATCTGAGGGTCCAACAGGCACACTTCGAGCTGGCTGGCCCCTTGGGTAAGCTTGTAGGTGATTGAACGGCGCATTTGCGACCGCACGAACTCCGCCAGGTTCAACGGATCTTTCTCGGTCGAGGCTACCTGCGCCAGGGCCTCGAGGATGAGCTTGAGATCTCGAATGCTCACCCCTTCTTCGACCAGCCGTCGCAGCACGTCGGTCAGGGTGGTGAGCGCTACCGGCTTGGGCACCACCTGACGCACGG
Source organism: uncultured Myxococcales bacterium (assembly GCA_965651135.1). GTDB lineage: Bacteria > Myxococcota_A > Polyangia > Polyangiales > Polyangiaceae > JAICQQ01. Next base: position 17,481 of record CBFGRJ010000052.1, on the reverse strand, counting down.
TGGCCGGAGCATGCTGCTCGAGTTGATCGAGGAGGTTCTGCGTTTCGGTCAAGCCCAGAAACTCGTGAGCTCGGTGCGACAGCACGGTCATCAACTGCGTCAAGACGGACTCGGCCAACAGGGTGTCGGGCAGATCGTCGGGAACGACGATGACCTTGGCCGGGAGCTCATGCAGCGAGATCACGACGTGGCGCGGCGGCAGGTCGTGAGAGACGAGGCAGCGACACGCCGGTAAGGGGACGCCGAACTGGCGAAACAGCAGTTCCCGGGCGGCAGCCGCCGCCGACCGTATGCCGGGGCGCTTGACTTCACGGCCGCGCACCTCGTCGTCCAGCAGGGGGGCGAGATCGCTGCTGACATCGAGTTGCCACGGAGTGACGACCGGGACGAACGCTCGCTCCTCCGCGCGCTTGCCGACCGCTGGCGCGATGGGCTCATGGCGGTGTTCTACATCGCGACGCATGTTGCGTGCCCGCGAGGCAACGTACAAAAGAGCGCCGATCACCAAAAAGGGCAGGGTAGGCAACCCCGGTATCAACGCCAACAGCACGACGAACGCACTCGCAACGCCCAAGGCACGGGGTTGCCCGAAGAGCTGCGCGGCCAGCTCTTCGCCCAGAGGCGTCTCCTGGTCCTCGCTGGCCACTCGTGTCACGAGCACACCGGCCGACGTCGCAATGATCAGGGCCGGGATCTGGGAAACGAGGCCGTCGCCAATGGTCAACAGGCCATAGCGCTTCAAGGCATCGGTCACCGGCATGCCCTTTTGAGCCACCCCGATCGCCAATCCGCCGAGTATATTGATCAACGTGATCAAAAACGAAGCGATGACATCGCCTTTGACGAACTTCATGGCGCCGTCCATGGCTCCGTAGAACTGGCTCTCGCGTGCCAGTGCCCGCCTGCGGCGCTTGGCCTCTTCGCCATCGATACTGCCAGAACGCAACTCTGCGTCGATCGCCATCTGCTTGCCCGGCATCGCATCGAGGGTAAAGCGCGCCCCGACTTCGGCGACGCGTTCGCTGCCTTTGGCGATCACGATGAATTGAATGATCGTCAGGATCAGGAAGATCACAGCGCCCACGACGTAGTTGCCGCGGACGACGAACTCGCCGAACGCGCGAATCACCTCGCCGGCGTTGGCTTGGAGCAGAATCAGACGAGTCGATGACACGTTCAGTGCCAGACGCACCAAGGTGGTGATCAAGAGCAAACTCGGAAAAGCAGCGATCTTGAGCGCATCGGAGACGTAGAGCGCAACCAACAGAATGGCCACCGAGGTCGCCAGATTCCCGGCCAGCAACAAATCCAAGAGCCAGGTCGGAAGCGGAACCACCATCAGCCCGACCACCGCGACCACCAGCGCCGCTAGAACGGCGTCGGCGAGAGAAAATCGCTTTTTGGGTCGGATGAGCCTGAGCGCGTCTGGATTTGCCATCGAGACCTCACCTATCTTCAACTGGGAGACGTGAACAACGCGAGCACGCCCGTGTACAAATGGAGTGCCAACTGGTCATGGTACGGCGCCAGCTCGAAAGACGATTGCAAACCCGCAATGGGCACGTCGCCAAAGCGCGAGCGCAGCAGGCGAATGTCGACATTGGCCGTCGAGTAGAGCCCGCTTCCACGGCCGGCACAGTTGACGTACAAGGCAAAGCTGGGTGCGGCGCCCGCGCTACCGAGCGCGACCTCACGAACCATCTGCTCTAGATCGCTACGGGCAGCGGCGGCATCTCGAATCGCGAACGCTGCGAGGTCGGCATCTTGGACCTCGTCGCCGAGAACGATGCCTCGGCGAGTGGGGTCGACCCCCTGAATCGGACGCAACAGCAGCTCTGGCGTGCGGCCGAGCGCGGACCCGGTCGAGTCAGGCTCTTTCGCCAATGCGGCGAAGATCAAGGGTTGTCCTTCGAGCTCATTGCCCGCGGCGCTGAGCACGTCGAGAGCCTGTTCACCGTCGATTTCGAGGAGCATCGAACCACTGACACGGGTCACTGGTCTGAGCGGCGTAATCAGCCGGCTCGCACGCGTCAGGCCGATCAATGGCCTTGAGCCGGACCAGCACAAGATGCCGAGCGAGCCCCGAGTCACGCGTCCGCGGCCGTCCAGCGCAAAGACGTCCTGGGTGCTGGCGGTGCCGGCTCCCAGCACCACGCGCCCCTTGAGCGACAGCGACGAAAATGCGGAGGGATCGAGACGGTCCGGTCTCAACAGCACGAACGCGGTGGATGCGTCACCCTGTGATAGCTCCTGCTCCAGTGCAGCACCGAGGTCGTCGTGACCGGCGGCCATGACACGGGTGCGAGCCGCGCCGCCGGACCACACCAGGCCGGCGGCACCGGACTCCCCCTCTATCTCGCTATGCTCGTCGAGAACACCCGCGCCTACCCCAATGAGCATCGGCAGTCTCAGGTTCGCGTCACGCAGCAAGTCGGTGACCCGAACGATCTGCTCGGCAATCGACCCGCACAAAAACAAAAGCGCCGCGCTGGGTCGCTGCACTTTGGCGGCGGCGCTTTCCACAGCTCGCACGACCTTGTGCGCGTGCGTCGAACGGAGCGCGAAGCTCTCGGCGGATTTCATGCGGGGATCACGATATTTGCGTCACCGAGAACCTGCAAGGCGTCATCGGTGTGCAACCGGCACCAGCCGGGTCCACCGCACTCCCGAGCACTTTTCGGGCCGGGCACGCGGGCCGGACCGCGTGCGTCAGACTGGCCCCGTTGCCGCCAATGGGCATTCGCCGTAGAAAAATAGGGTCTTTCGATTTGCCGACCGGCATCATAATCTGAACGTCTGTGGCGCTAGCGAAACCGCACCTGCAGCTGACCTCGTACGCCGCCAGCGACATTGGACGCCGCCGCAAGGTGAACGAAGACTGCTACCTTTGCGATGACGCGTTGGGGCTCTGGATCGTGGCCGACGGAATGGGGGGCCACGCTGCTGGGGAAGTCGCGAGCCGTGAAGCGGTAGACACCATCCTCGGCATGGTGAAGCGGGGCAGACCGGCATTGCAGCACTCCGACCCGCCTAGTGAGGCTGACATGCGTGCGGCGAGTCGGCTGATTGAAGGCGCCATTCAGGCGGCCACCTACATGGTCTTTGCGCTAGCCGAGCAGGACGCCAACAAGGCAGGCATGGGCACTACGATCAGCGCCATGCTGCGTTTTCACGACTATGCGGTGCTCGGGCAGGTCGGCGACAGCCGCATCTACCGAGTGCGCAACCAAACCGCGGAACAATTGACCGAAGATCACACGCTCACCAACTGGCAAATCAAGCAAGGCTTGATCACCGAAGAGGAGGCAAAGGTCAGCCGCCAGCGCAACGTGATCACCCGCGCCGTAGGCAACAAGGACTACGTGCAGGTGGACACCGCCGTGGTCGCGCTGAACCTCGGCGACATCTACTTATTGTGCAGTGATGGGCTGCACGGCTACCTGCGCTTGGAGGAAATTCCGGAGCTCGTCCAGCCGGGAGGCAAAGCTGCCGTAGAGCAGTTGATCAACGTCGCGAACGAGCGCGGCGGCAAGGACAACATCACAGCGGTACAGGTCGAAGTTACCTAATTAATTCCGCTGTTTACGGGTAACTTTCGAGGCAAATGTTCATGCTTGCTGGTGCCCCGCGAGCGGCCGCCCGGGAGCGGTCCCGCCCCAGGTCTGCTGGTGCATTACTTGGCCCGAGCCGGCAATGCTAGCTAGCGATAGATGCGGATGCGACCTAGAAAACGCGATCCACTTGGAGATTGCATGAAAAAAGCGCGTGTTGGTGTGCTCATGGGCGGATTGTCGGCGGAGCGTGAAGTGTCTCTGAGCTCCGGTCGTGCGGTAGCCAATGCACTCAGATCGACGGGCCACCACGTCACGGAGCTGGACATCGTCGAGCCTCTGGACGTGCTGCGAGCGGTCAATGAGCACGGTATCGAGGTTGCCTTTCTTGCCATGCACGGTCGCTTTGGCGAGGACGGCTGCATCCAGGGCCTGCTGGAGATCCTCGGTGTGCCCTATACGGGCTCGAGCGTGCTCTCCAGTGCGCTTGCCATGGACAAGTTGAAGAGCAAGGAGCTCTTCCGGCTCTTCAATGTCCCGACGCCGCCCTACTATGTCCTCGATGGACCGGCTGCGGTTGCGGATCTCGCGGAGCTGCACGGGTCCTTCGGCTACCCCGTCGTCGTCAAGCCGCGCCGCGAGGGCTCGAGCCTCGGTCTGAGCAAAGCCCACAACCTAGTCGAGCTCGAGCAAGCCGTGCGTCGCGCGCTGGAGTTCGACAGCAGCTTGCTGGTCGAGCGCTTCATTCGCGGGCGGGAGGTGCATGTGGGCTTGCTCGACGGCCGCGTGCTCGGCGCCATCGAAGTGGCGCCCCCGGGTGATCTCTACGATTTCAATGCGAAGTACAGCTCCGACCTGACGCGCTTCCACATGCCGGCACGGTTGCCCGCGGCTCGCTATCGAGGCGTGCTGAACCTGGCAGAGCGAGCTGCCCGAGCGCTCGAAGTGACAGGAGCCGCCCGCGTCGATCTACTGGTTACCGAAGGCCAAAACGAATACGTGCTGGAAGTGAACACACTGCCCGGCATGACACCGACCAGCCTATTGCCCAAGATTGCGGCCTCGGCCGGCTACGACTTTGCCGGCCTCTGCGAAGCCATCTTGGCGAGCGCGCGCGTCTTCACCGGCTACGCGGCAGCAGCTGCGCCCCCCACCGAGTCGATCATCATCGAAGAGGAAACGTTCGACGAAGCGGAAGTGGTCGTGGCGCGCAGCGGGCGAACGAAAACCAGCGTGCGAAGGGCAAGCTGAGAAAAAGGGCGTCCCCGACGGGATTCGAACCCGTGTTACAGCCTTGAAAGGGCCGTGTCCTGGGCCTGGCTAGACGACGGGGACTTCTGGGTCGCGTTCTATACTCATAACCTCGCGCTTCGGCAACGGATACTTGCCATTTTCCTCGTTGCTCGAAGGTGGGACAAAATCGGGAGATTCGTGCGGAGTATCAGCGTTCGAATGGGGGACTAGCGGTCGATCGGGTCGCGAGGGTATGGTCCAGCGCCTTGGTCGAAGCCTCAGTTTCCATCGATTCTCGGCGAAGCCTTCGCCGTGGCGACAGCGCCGGCACGGCTCGGAGCGCCATTGGCGTGAGTCAGCCCCCATTCGCTCCGGTGCTGGTGTTGTTCGTTCTGTCCGGGGCTACCGGGCTGGTCGATCAACTGTGCTTTTCGAAGTACCTGGGTACGATCGTGGGGTCCACGGCGCATGCCGTCAGTGCGGTCCTCGCGGCCTTCATGACGGGCTTGGCGCTGGGGGCACACGTGGGTGGCCGGCTCTCTCGGCGCGTCAGTCGCCCCTTGCACGCCTACGGTATCGTGGAGCTTTTGGTTGCGGTGACGGTTGCCGCAACGCCGGCGGCATTCGCGGCGCTGGGGCCCTTGTATGTCTCGCTGGTTCAGGCCGCCCCGAGCTCGGTGGCCTGGCTCAGCGCGGCGCGCTGGTGCGTTGCGATGCTGCTGGTCGTGGCACCGACCATGGCCATGGGCGCGACGCTGCCCCTTTTGTGTAGCGGATTGGAGTCCGTTGGCGGCATCGCGTCGGGCGAGAGCGCTCAGGCACAACCGGAGCGCGAACGGCGCCTGGCCAAGTTGTACGCAGCCAATACGCTGGGCGGCGCGCTTGGCGCGCTTGCGGCAGCGTATTTGATTTTGCCGGCGCTTGGCCTTTCGCTCACGCTCACACTGTCGGCAGCGACGAGCGCTATGCTGGGCGTCGTCGCGCTGGCGTTGGGGCAATGGTGGCCGGCGCGCAGTGGTGGACCATCCGCCGCCGCTGCTGCCACCGGACCAGATGGGGCAGATGATGGACACACAGCGGACGCCGTGGACCGTGCGGACGGCGATGTGGCCGGTGGCGTGCCGGGAGCCGTCAAGCCCGGCGAGGACGCGCCCGTTCAGCTCCGCTTGGATGCACCTTTAGACCGGGAGAGCTGGCTGTTGACGGTGCTGGCGCTTGGCTCGGGCGCGCTGGTGTTTACCTCGGAGGTGATTTTTACCCATTTGTTGGCGCTGATCATCGGCAACAGCGTGTATGCGTTCGGCCTGATTCTGGCGATCTTCTTGTGCTGCTTGTTTCTTGGGGCCGCGTTGGTGGAGCGGGCCAAGCTCAGGCTTGGCGACCACGCGCTGCCTGTCAGTCTGGCTGCCACCAGTCTCGCGCTGGTCGTGACTTTGCCGCTGTGGGACAAGCTGCCGCTCTTGTTCAACAACACGGGTGAGTTCATCACCTCATTTGCGGCTCGCGAAGCCATGCGCGCTTTTGCCGCGCTGTTCATTCTGCTCGTCCCGACCACTTTGATGGGTTTGACGTTCCCGCTTCTGCTTCAGCGCGTGGCTCGCTATGCGAACGTAGGGGCCTGGGTGGGGCGGTTGACGGCGATCAATACTCTCGGAGCGGTGATCGGGTCGCTATTCGCAGGCTATGCGCTCTTGCCCTGGCTCGGCTCCGAGCGAGCGTTGCTGGTGGTGGCCTTATGTTTTGCCGGTGGCGCCGCGTACACCATGGTCACGCTCGCATCGCCCGTTCGCCGCATCGCACAGCTGCTCGGGGCGACCCTCGTGGTCGCCTTGCTCCGACCCGGCTGGGACCTGGCGAGGCTCACGGCAGGCACGAATGTGTACTTCGACGGTGCACAGAAGGCCGATACGCTGCTCATGCTGCGTGAAGACGTGCACGGCGGTGTCACCAGCGTGACCGAAGCGGACGGCGTTCGGACCCTGTACACCAACGGGAAATTTCAGGGTAACAACGGCTGGGAAATGAACGCGCAGCGCTACTTCGCGCATTACCCGAGCCTATTCGTGCCGAGGTTCGAACACGCGCTGGTGATCGGGCTCGGCACCGGAACGACCGCGGGAACTCTCGCGGCATACCCGTGGCAGAGCATCGAGGTGGCGGAGATTTCGCCCGCGATCGCTGAGGCCGCTCGAACCCACTTCGCCGACGTCAACGGGCGGGTGCTCGAAGACCCGCGCGTTCGCTTGCTTTTGGCCGACGGCCGCAATCACCTGCTGCTGACCGAACAGCGCTACGATCTGATCAGTATCGAGCTATCGAGTATCTGGTTTGCCGGAGCGGCGAGCCTGTACAACGCGGAGTTCTATGACCTCGTCGTGAAGCGGCTGCGCCCAGACGGCATCTTGCAGCAGTGGGTTCAGCTCCACCACATCACACCGCGCGATTTTGCCACCGTGCTGCAAACCATGAGAGCTCACTTCGAGCACATGGCCTTTTACTACGGTGGGGGGCAGGGAGTTCTGATCGCGAGTGCGCAACCCTTGAAGGCATCCGAACAGCGCGCGCTGCGCTTCGAAGGCGACCCCCAGTTGGCCGCGACGTTGCCGGCCTATCTGACCCAGGACGGTCGCTCGATCCGCCGTCGCCTGTTTTCCCTCGCCAGCGACGCACTCCTGGTCAATGGCAGCCTCGATCGCTTTCTGCAGCACGTGGCTGACGGGGCCGGAGAGCCGGTCGACTCGCTGGTGTCTACCGATGACAATCTTTATCTCGAATACGCCACGCCACGCGGCAACGTGCTGCCCTGGAGCTCGCGCGACGACTTGTTGGCGGAGATCCGGACCTTTCGTGACGAAGCCGAGCTTGTCTCGTTGCGGGGTGATTAGCCAGGGCTAACGGGTTACTGGCATAATCCGAGGTGTTGTCCATATCATGCCGCTTCATGCGCTCCTTCGCCTGTCTGGCTGCTTTGGCGCTGCTCTCGACGAGCGGCTGTGCCACCACGGTGTATCGCTTGGACGGCGAGTTCGAGACGCCGGCGGGCCGCGCCGCTGGCCCTTGTGAGGTTCGAGACTGGCTGGTGGTCGCCCCGACCCGCGCGGAGATCGTGCCGGAGGGAAGCAAGCGATCGATCACCGAAGACGACGGCGTTGGGCTGTATCGCGTAGGGGAGGACGCTCCGCAGTCGATCACGGGCTTCAGTGACCAGCTCTCGCCCTATGGAGGCAGGGACGTCATGGCTCGCAAGGTAGAAGCCGTGCAGGCCTACGATCGCAAACGCATCATCAGCGGATCGCTGGGGATCGCGGGGATAGCCACGCTGGCCATTGGCGGCGTGCTTTTCACGCAATCCTTCCAGACTGTCGAGTCAGGCGGTGAGGAGGAGCAGCGGATCGACTCGGCACGCCTCACGACAGGGGCCGTGGTGGCGCTGTTGGGACTGGGTATGGGTATCGCGGGGGTGGTGGTGAACCCCTCCCACGAGGAGCGCACGCGAGCCAACGCGACGCGCTACGTGTTCACCCCAGAAGACATGCCCCGCGAGGAGGTTCAGGCGATGGTAGGAGGGTACAACGAGGACGTTCGCGGGCGCTGTCAACGCCAGCAGACCCACGGCTCGTCTACCAAGTGAAGGGGCGGAGCTCCGGTTCCGGCCTTCCGAAAAGATGACCCTGCAGCAGGTCGCAGCCGAGCTCGACCAGGGCATCGCGCTCTTCGCGGGTCTCTACGCCTTCTGCGACGATCAAGAGGCCCATGTCGCGGCAGACTTGAGTCATCGACCTGACTAGGCGCTGCTTGGTTGGATTGCTGTCGACGTCTCGCGTCAGGGACATATCGAGCTTGACTAGATCGGGTTCGAGCTGAACGAAGCTGGCAAGCCCGGCGTAGCCCGCGCCCAGGTCGTCTACTGCAATGCGAAAGCCTACCTCGCGCAGCTGCTGAACACGCCTGCGCACGTCCACAATCGAATCGAGAGACACGCGTTCGGTCACCTCGAGCACGATGCGATCGGCCATCATCACGTGTGGAGCGGCCGGGTCGAGCAACATGGGATCCATCAAGTCGCGCGGATGGAGATTCAAAAACAGATGGTAGTCAGCCGAGTGCGGCATGTGCTGCGTGGCGCGCTGGCGGATGGCGCGACCCACGCGATGGACCTGATCGAGTCGCTCGGCGGCGTCGAGCACGGCACCCGGGTGGGGCAGCGAGGGCTCGTTGCTGCGTAGCAAGGCTTCGTAGCCGAACAGGCTCCGATCGCAAACCGCGACGATGGGCTGGAATGCGGGCCAGAGCGAGTCGAGCGCTCGCTCCAAGCTCGCCTCTAGCCCGGCGCGATCGGACGCCTCGCCCAGACCGGTTCCCAACGTAGCCAGAGCCGTGCGCTTGAGGGTAGCCAGCCTGTAGACGCGCACGGCTCGCCGCACCGTTCTGACGAGTTGTTCTTCGGTGACGGGTTTGAGCAGGTACTTGAAGGCGCCGTAGTCCAGCGCCTTGATCGCCGTTCGCAGGTTCGGATCTCCGGTGACCAATAGCACTGGAAGGTCGTGGTTCGACCGCCGGACGATCTTCAGCAGCTCGATGCCACTGAGATCGGGCATCGAAATGTCGCTGACAATGGCTTCGAAGGCGCCCGTTTTGATCAGTTCCAGCGCCTGGCGGCTGTCGCAGCAGGTTTGCGTATCGTAGCCCGCCTGCGTCAACATTCTGGCGAAGGTGCGAGCCAACGCTGGCTCGTCGTCGACGACCAAGATCCGATCGCGTGTGCCGGCGCTGGGTGGGCTGCTTTCTCGACGTGATGCTCGGCTGGGAGGCACGGAGTTGCGATCGAAGAGCTGCTTGGCGGCTTTTGGAGCGCCCGCCGCATCCAAAATGCTGGCCCCGTATTTCAGTGATGAACCCATATGGCCCGGTACACGCTGGCAAGTGCCGGAATCGCCTCCCCCCTACAGGGCTGCGACACCGTTACCCTCGCGTGTCACGCGAGCGCCGACAAGCACAAACGGAACAACGGCGGCGAACATAAACGCATTTGCGAAGAGCATTGACAAAGCATTGAGGAATTGGGCGGTTAGGCCCATGTGTCCAGCTCGGATCCTTCTGCTTAATGCCCCGCCCGTCGCAGGACGTCCTTGGGAGTGCAGACGGTCGACGGGCGGGGCGCCCGAAATGTAGAGTGCACTCTGCTGGATCGCCGTCACACTGGACTATTGGCAAGGCTTTGAGGTGTTACAGCTTGGCGGTTTTCGCCACATGGAACGCCTCACCAATGAAACAGCGTGCCGTCGAGCTTGCGACTGACCGGGAGGCAGGCGGCTTCGTAGGGGAAACGCGCTGCCGCAGCCTCGTCGAAGCTGACGCCTAGCCCTGGAGTCTCCCCCGGCACGAGCGCCCCTCGCTCGAGCGCGTAGTCGACCGTGAACACCTCGGACGTGACAGGAGGGTGGGGCATGTACTCCTGAATCCCGAAGTTGTTGATGGCGATGTCGAAATGCAGCGCGGCCGCCAATGCGACTGGAGAAAGGTCGGTGGCGCCGTGGAATCCCGTTTGAATGTGGTACAGCGACGCGAACCCAGCCAGCTTGAGCAGGTGCGAGATACCGCCACCGTGACTGATGGGCATTCTCACGTAGTCGATCAATTGTTCGGTGATCAACGTCGTGTAGTCGAAGGCGGTGTTGAATACTTCGCCAATCGCAATCGGAGTGGTCGAATGTCGGCGAATGATTCGAAGCGACTCCTGAAGCTCGGCAGCTACGGGGTCTTCGAGCCAAAATAGGCGGTAGGGTTCCAAATCGCGGGCCAGGCGCGCGGCTTCTATCGGTGTCAGGCGGTGATGCACGTCGTGAAGCAGGTGTACGTCGGGGCCGTGGTCCGCCCGGATACGCTCGAACAGCGCCGGCGCGAAGCGCAGGTATTTCGGGGTATCCCAGGCGTGCTCCTCGGCAATACCCGGCTGCGCCGGCTCGTACGCCCAGGAGCTTTTTGAGACGCCATACGTATGGCTGAGCCCCGGGACGGCGGCCTGCACCCGAACGGCGCGATAGCCCAACTCGATGAACTTGCCGACCGACTCGCTCGCCTCGTCGATGGTGCGGCCGTTGGCATGCGCGTAAACCAACACCTCGCTGCGGCTCTTACCGCCCAGTAGGTTGTGGAGCGGCGTGCCGAGGCTTTTGGCTTTGATATCCCAGAGCGCCACATCGATGGCCGACAGCGCAGCCATGGTCACCGGACCTCGCCTCCAGTAGGCGCCACGGTAAAAGTAGTGCCAAATGTCCTCGATATTGCGCGGGTCGCGCCCTACTAGGGCCGGCAGACAGTGATCTTCGAGATAACTGACCACGGCTTTTTCTCGCCCGTTCAGCGTGGCATCACCCAACCCCACGATGCCGTTGCTGGTGGTCAACTTCAGAGTCACGAAGTTTCTGCCTGGGCAGCAGACGAATACCTTGGCCTCCTGAATCCTCATGGCTCAAATCCCCGGTACGTAGAAATCCTCATGGTTCATGTAAGCGGCAAGGGTCCCTTCGGGAGCGGGCAGCTCAGCTGGAAAGAGCCGCCCCGAAAAGCTCTGGAAGTACAAGAGGCAGGCGTTGCGCCACCAGTGTGCCTCGCGCACCTGGATCGCCAAGAGCGCGCGCACGTGTTCGAAGCGACCGCTGTCGACGTACGGCATGAGCGCTAGCCAAGCGGACTGCATGCGCTCCACTCGCTCGACCCCGCGGGTGTAGGCGTGGCACAGTTCGTCCCACAAGGGCTTTCCGCTCGCCATGGGCCAATCCCAGGGCACATGGTGAAACCACAAGAGCAGCCGCTCCGGGCAGCTCTTGGGATCTCCATAAAGCTGTCGAACGCTTGCCTGGTATTGTTCCAGCGCATTGCTACCGGTCGCGGTGCGGTCGAAGCCGATGCCGGACCGATCGGCACGATGATAATAGGTGGAGGTCCAGTCCGAGCGCGGTCCTCCCGTCACCCAAGGCCCCGGGCCATAGTGGTGGCTACGCGCCATCAGGTGGTGCAGCCCAAGCGGCGTCATGTATTCGACCACCGCTTCGCGCGACTCGAGCATGATGCTTTTGGCGCCCTGCACGAACTGCGCATCATTCGAAAAGGTCATGCGCAGCCATTCTTCGGCCAGCGTATCGGCAGGGAGCGACGGATCCCAGGCGAGGCGCGCAAAGGCGTACCAGTTGGCCGCAGCGAAGGGGTGCCCGCACCAGTTGCGCTCGTCACCGATGTTGCTGACGCCGGCCATGCCGGTGAGCTCGTGCCCGCCGAGCTCGCCGCAAATGACTTTGGCCACCGTCGAGCCCGCGCCGCTCGCGTGCGTATCCGCGTCCAGCGTCTCCTTGAACAGCGGACCCAAGTAGCAAAGGTGCGTGGCGAAGCCGAGATACTCCTGAGTGATCTGGAATTCCAAAAATAGGGGCGTGTTCGGCATGGCACCGAACAAGGGGTGGAACGGCTCACGCGGCTGAAAGTCGATGGGGCCATTCTTGACTTGCAGGCAGGCATTGTTGGCGAACTGCCCGTCCAGAGGCACGAGCTCGTCGTAGGCCTGTTTGTGTCGATCCACCGGGACGGCATCGTCGTAGACGAACGCGCGCCACACGACGATGCCACCGTGCGGTTCGAGCGCACGAGCCAGCAAGTTGGCACCCTCGGCTTGAGTCCTGCCGTAGTCCTGCGGCCCAGGTTGCCCTTCGGAGTTCGCCTTGACCACGAAGCCACCGAAGTCGGGAATGAATTGGTAGATTTCGCGGACTTTGTTTTCCCACCAGGCGATCACCTGCCCATCGCTCGGATCGCTGGTCGAGAGCCGATCGAGCTCGGTGGGCGCGTTGAAGCGCGCAGTCAAAAAGACGCGAATCCCATACGGCCGCATCACGTCCGCCAACGCTCGCACCTTCGCGAGATATCGCGGCGTGAGGACCAAGGCGTTGGCGTTGACATTAGTGAGCGACACCGCGTTGATGCCGACGGAGGCGTTCGCACGGGCGTAGTCGATGATGCGTGGCGACACGTAATCCGGCAGCTTGTGCCAATCCCACAGAGAAAACCCTGCGTAGCCGCGTTCGATCGTGCGGTCGAGATTGTCCCAGTGGTTGAGCATGCGATACTTGAGCCGAGGCCGATCCCGACATCGGAGCTCTGCGAGCGGGCGCGTCTGCTGCAATGCGCGCAAGAGCGCGAAGGTGCCATAGAGCACGCCGATTTCGGAGTTCGCCGCGACGAGCCAGCGAGGCGTAGCCTCTCGAGTTTGCCCAATCACGTAGCCTTCGTGCCCGAGCTCGCGCAGCGAAAGCTGGTTGCTCTGCGCTTCGATGGTGCGGCTGGTGCTGGGAGTGCCCACGATCAGGCTCGCGCGGCTCTCGTCCGTCGTCCAGCGCTCGCTGGCGCCCAACATGCCGTTCAACGCGTGGTCGAGCTCGTCGGCGGCGGCTCGAAGGGTCGGGCCTCCTGTCGCGAACCAAACGTGATCGAAGGCTAGCCGGTAGCTCTTGGCCAGAGGGCTTGGAGCCACGGGTTCGTAGCGCAACCAGAGCCGGTAGCCGTCGTCTGACCGGGCGCGTTCGGTTAGGGGGTTCACTCGCTTGGTCGGAGCTTATCCGAGCCGGCGCGATCGCGCAGCAAGCGGAGGCCCAGCAAGCGAGATTGACCGGGCGCCCGACTGTAAGATCGATACCGTGGGTGCTACTTGCATTCGACGAACGCGACGTCGTCGACCCAGATTTCGAACACCGCGCTCTTGTCGATCGAGAAATCGAAAGAATAAAGCTGAGAAGGCGTGATGGACGGCGGACGGGGGTCGCCCCAGCCGGGCAGCTGGCGCACCTCAGAGAAGAGCACCGTGTACTCCTTGAACTCTTCGGTCAGCGTGATGTCCTGCCCGAAGTGGTTCCAGCAGGCGGTGCAGACGCCGGGATCTTGGTGCGTGTTGACGTCGCCGATCTTGAAGCGAACCTTCTTGGTCGAGTTGGGCCCAGCTTTGGCCTTGAAGGTGATGCCGGCATACTGCGAGGCGTCGTAGAGAGACTTGTCGCTGGTGAAGTTCGCACCGAAGTTGACGCCCCAAGCCCCTTCTTCGCTGGAGGTTTGGCCCGTCATGTAGATGGCTAACGAGCCATTCACGCCCTGCTCGACCGGTGTGGAATCTTCTGGACCGATGGTGGAGCCGTTGGGGTCGTGAGCCTTCCACCAATAGCCATCGCGGCCCTCCATCACCATCATTTGCGTGTTGCCGTCTTCGAAATCGTCGATCAGGCCGTTCGCAGCCACCCGGACGCCGTTTTTGCATACCTTGAGCGACTCGTGTGCCTTGAATTGGGTCGGTGCGGCAGCTGCGCCGCCACCTCCTTGGGAGACTCCGATGCACCCGCCAGTGCCGAATGCCACCAAGATTGCTCCACCAAGCGCAAACTTCTGCATGCTGATTCTCCTCGGGGCGCTCACCACCACATGTTGGCGGAAAGCGAAAGCACGTGTTCGTCCGGAATGGCCGTCACATCCAGCTCGGGGGGATTGCCGGTGCGGATACTGGTGAGCGAGCCGTTCAAGTAGCGCGAGTACTGCAGCACCACCTGGTCGGTGGACGTCCAGTCGGTATGAAAGATCACCCGCGGCGAGACCACCGCGAAGGCAAAGCGCTCGTTGTCGGTGTTCGGAGAAACTCGGTCGTAGCGCATGCCCAAGATCAACCAAGACAGCGGGCTATAGGCAACCTCGCCGCCGAACTTGAGTGCCGTATCGCCACCGTAGAAAGGAAACTGGGTATCCACCTTGGCCATGGTGCCAAAGCCGCTGAGCACGAGATCGGGACCGTTGGCGTTGAACGGCACCGGGTAACTCACGAGCCTCCCGACGCTCAGATCGTACTGCGCTCCGAAGATATTCATGCTGCCGCTTTCTTCACCGAGATAGTTCTCGATCAAGCCCGGCCCGCCCTTCGTATTCAGGATCTGGATGATGCCGCCGATGGTACTGGCGTATTCTGCTTGGACATTGCTGAACGCCGTGTAGAAGTGACCGAAGCGGCCCAGACTGAGCCGGAGATCGGCCGCCAAGACGCGTATGCTGCCATCGGGCTGGAGCCGACCGGTGCCCTGGTCGTCCTGGCTGAAGGCGTTGATATAGTGGCCCGCCAACGTCGCCATCCCCTTGTAACCCAGGCCGGCGTGTAGGTGATTGACGAAGCTAGCACCCAAGGCCGGGTCCGCGAAGTCGTTCCAGTTGTCGGGGGTAATGCTGGTTCCCGCCTTGTTGGTCTGGCCCATGAACCCTTGCTCGAGCATCAGCATCACGTCGCCGAACTTGTACGCACCGATGATATTTTCACCGACGCCGTTCAGACGAGCGATGAGCGGCGTGCCGTAGCGGCCCTCGTCGTATTCGCCTGTGGTCCCATAGCGATTCGTGAACGCTCCGACATTGACCTTGAACAACATGTTCTGCACCCCGAGATCGGGAGTGATGCTCAGAAACAAGTCGTTGACCCCCGCCTGCGAAGGTGGATCGAAAAAGCCAGTGGCGACTGTCGGCTGCTCGGCGACGATGATCACGTGCCCGGTGACGACACTGTTGCCGTACGAAAAATCTAGCTGCGCGTAAGGCGTCGGGATCACCCCCGTGTGCGAGAACATTTCCTTGTCGTCTGGCACCTGAGGGGGAGCGTGTAAGACCGTGTCGCTCTGGCCCGGGCCGGGGTTTTCTCTCTCGTTGATGCCGACTCGCATGGGCGCTTGCAGCATGCCGTGAAAGTCGAAACGCCAGTCGTTCGCATCTTGCGAACGTTCGCCGTAAGACGGCTGAATTCCGCCCACTACGGCGCCGGCCTGCGGCACCGTGGGGTCGAGCGACAAGGTGGGATCTTGCCCGAGTGAGGTGACCTCGTCGTCGTCCTGCGCAAAGCTCTGATGACTCGTGCACAGGAGCGTCAGGCACAGCGTGCCGCAGAAAAGCGAGCGACTCGGTAGGCGCGACGTTCTCGCTCTGAAATCGCTGCGTGGAAACGGCTCGGTCTTGAGTGTTGTTCGGGGTGCCATGATTCTTCTCACCACCACATGTTGTAGCTGAGGGCGATCAAGTGATCGTCGAGCCTATCGGGTGTTCGAAGGCCGGTGCCTTCATTGCGAGTGCGCTCACCGTAGAACCACCTGACGTAGTTGAGCGTGACCGCCTCCCGACTGGTCCAATCCGTTTTGAACTGCAGGCGTGTGGCCAGGACGTGAAAGGTCTCGCGAGAGTCGTCGGTGCGAGGGACCACTCGGTCACCGCGCACACCCACGCCCAGCCAGGGCAAAAAGGTGTACAGCGCGTCGAGCCCGTACTTGAGCCGCAAGCGGCCGTCGAATCCCTCGAAATCGGTCTTGGTGGTCGCGATGTGCAGGCCCCCCTGGAGTACTAGGTCCGGTCCGTCACCGGGGAACGGCGTGGGGTAGGCCACCACTTTGCCGAGACTGATCTGGTGATTGATGCCGGCCACGTACAACGTGCCCGTGCCGCCGGTCGACTCACCGAGCCAGTTGTCCGTCAGCTGCTCGCCATCGCCACCATACGTCACCATGCCGCCGCGCAGCACCGTGGCATTACGCGCGCGCGTCACCGCGGCGCCCACGCCCAAAAATCCGTAAATCGAATCTTTCAAGCGCAAGCTGACCGCGTAAGTGGTCATGCGTCCATCGGGCGGGTTGGTTTCGTCGAGGTCGCGCGTGTCGACCACGTCGTACTCGAGCGGCGTCGGGTCATCCTGCGACCAGCTCGTCAGCAGGTGAGCTTGGATCTGGATCTCGGGATCGCCCTTCTTGATGACGCCGGCGTGAACGTGCTGAAACCACCATGCCGGGAGCACCGAGTTCGCCCAGCTGTTGTTCGACTGAGCGACCACGCCGTCCGGCGCTTTGCCGGTCCGCCCGCCCATGATTCCGTATTCGACCACGCCCACCCAGTCGTCGGTGAGCTCATGCTCGGCTACGCCCGTAGCGCCCGAGCCGCGAGCACTTCCGGCGATCGACATGGGGTATATGCCGGTGCCGTACTGCCCTAGCGCTCCATAGTCGACGCCGAAGTGACCCACCGTGAAGCGCAGCCGCAAGGCGCCCAACGGATCGGGGCGATACGTCAAGAAGGTATCGTTGATGAACGACTGACTGCCCAACTGGTAATACGTGGTGGGCCGCGTCGGATTCCAGGTATCGATGGAGACGTGCGCCGTCACCTTGTCGTTGCCGTACGCGAACTTCATCCCCACCCAGTTGCCGGGGATGGAGTTGGTGCTGGTGAACGCGCGCCACTCGTCGACGGTTTGCGCCGGCACGTGGAACACGGCCTCCGACTGGCCATCGGCCGGCACCTGGCGTTGGTCGATGCTGTACGCGAGCGACGCCATCATGTAGCCCGACCATTTGAAGGTCCACTCGCTCCCCATGACGGGCACTCCATACGGGGGGACCATGCCGCCGGGCAGAGCTCCGTAGCGCGGCACATGCGGGGGCATGCCAAAGCCCATGTGGCGCCGGTAACCCGGCGTGTAATTGGGGTTCTGAAGCTCGTCTTCGGTTTCGAGCACCACCTCGGCTTCGGCGTCACCTTCGACCGCGGCTTCGGCCTTGCCCAGGGTGGGGGCTGTGGTTGCGGCCGCCTTCGGCTCGGGCGGCGGAGGTGGGGGCACCTGATCGGCCGGCGGCGCTGCCTCCATCGG
>CBFGRJ010000051.1:0-26843 GCA_965651135.1 uncultured Myxococcales bacterium | reverse complement strand
CTCCACGTCGACCGGCACCACCGGGAACGACACGACCATGGGCACCACGATGGGATTTGGTGGCATGGCCACGAGCAGCACCACTGCGGGAGGCGCTGGCAACACGGACGGTACCGTGACCAACACCGATGGTTCACCCACCACAGGGTCAACTACGACGGGTGGTGTCACCGCCAGTGAGGGACCCTGCGACATCTACGGGAGTGCGGGTAACGACTGTGTGGCGGCGTACAGCACGATTCGCCGGCTGTTGAGCGCGTACACCGGGCCGCTGTATCAGGTCAGGAGCGGGAGCAACGCGATGAACACGGGTTCGGGCGGCGAGACGCACGACATCCCGCAAACGGCAGAGGGCTTTGCCGATGCGGACGCTGTGGATGCCGCGTGCGGCGGCACCTACTGCACGATTTCGAAGATGTACGACCAATCCGGAATGGGCAACGACTTGACCGTGGCGAAGGGAGGTCGTTCCGACGGCGGGCAGTACGCAGCTTCCGACGACTTCGAATCCAAGGCCGATGAAGACGAGCGGATGGTCGGAGGCCACAGAGTCTATACGCTGTACATGGAGGCACGCCAAGGTTACCGGCAAACGGTCAAGGGCAACGGCATGCCACGCGGTCAGGAGCCGCAGGGCATCTACATGCTGGCAGATGGCACGCACTGGGGCAGCGCCTGCTGTTGGGACTTCGGTAACGTCACCGAAGATCCGAAGACGTATCACACGATGAACACATTGTTCTTCGGAACGGCCTACTGGGGCCGAGGTGCGGGCAATGGTCCCTGGTTCATGGCCGACTTCGAAGCTGGCGTTTGGGCGGGCGGCTCGAACCCTAGCGATCCCGGATGGGGTGCGCTGGATACGAACGCTCCGCCCAACCAGAACAACCCGTCGCTGGGAGTGCCGTTTGCCATTGGCTTCCTCAAGACGGATACCAACTACGCCCTCAGGATGGCTGATTTGCAGAGCGCCAGCGATTTGACAACGGCCTACGAAGGGCCTTTGCCCAAGCCCATGGACAATCAGGGAGCGGTCGTCATCGGTGTAGGCGGTGACAACAGCAACAACTCATGGGGCACCTTTTACGAGGGCGCGATCGTCAAGGGCTATCCGGCAGACGCCACGGAGCTCGCGGTCATGCAGAACGTCAAGGCGGCCGGGTACGGGCAGTAGAGTCCCAGGAGCAGCAATGAACATTCGACGACGCTTGGTCGCACTCCACTTGAGCGCGGCGCTCTCAGCTTTTTCACTAGTCAACTGCGGCAGCTACGACGACAAGCCCGCGACCGCGACGACGGGAATGACGGCTTCGACCGCGACGATGGACTCCGCCAGTAGTTCTGCCGCCACGACCGGAGACGCAGGTACCCCCACGTCGACCGCGAGCACCGCGACCGCGACCACCGGTGGCGAAAGCTCAGTGAGCAGCAGCAGTAGCAGCAGCACCGGCGCCGGCGGAGCTACCAGTGGGACCCACACCGCCACCACCGGAGCGCTCGACGCCTCTTGCGAGAATGTGTCGGCGTGTGGTGGCGACGTGGTGGGTAGCTGGTACACGGGCGGCTCGTGCTTGGCCGTGAGCGACATGGCGGATATTTCAGGCTTCGGCCTGGGCTGCTTTACCGTGCCTGTCGAAGGCACGTTGCAAGTGACCGGTATGGTGACCTTCAACGCCGACGGAACGTACACCGACAACACGGTGACCACCGGGGATATCACCTTTCACTTGCCGCCCGAGTGTTTGATGGTGTCGGGAACCACGACGACTTGTGATCGCGTGGGTGGCCCTGCACAAACATCGTTGGGCTTTGCTTCTCTGGCCTGCGAAGACGACACCGAGACGGGTGGCTGCATTTGCCCAGGCACTGTCAACCAGGAAGGCGCCATGGCATTCGTGAACGCCGACGCGACAGCGGAAGGTACATACACGAGCGCTAACAACGTGATCACCGTTGAGACGGAGGATTACACGACGGAGTACACCTACTGCGTCGCTGACAACATTCTGACCATGAGCCTGCAGAGCACGCCCAAGCCGGGTCCGGTGACGGGCACTGTGGCGCTCCAGAAGCAGTAGTTCACGAATTCACAAATGAAGAGACGCATTTTCGTACTGGCGCTGCCAGTGTCGCTCGGTTTCGTTATCGCTGGCTGCTGGGACTACACGTCGGACAAGATCCCAGGGGCCGATACCTTGACGGGTGGCACACCCGCCAACGCCGGCTCCCCTACGGGCGGATCGACGACCACGAGCGGCGGTGGCACCACGACCGGCGGCTCGCCCAGCGGGGCCACGCTGCCGTGCGAAATCCTCCAGAGCGAGAACATCCCCTGTGTCTCGGCGCACAGCACGGTGCGCGTGCTCGTTCCCGGGTATACCGGGCCTCTGTACCAGCTCATCCGCCTATCGGACAATCAGCTCTTGGATATCGGGCTCGTGGACGGATACGCCGATGCGGCAGCGCACGATGCATTCTGTGCTGACGCGGAGTGTGAGATCGAGATGATCTACGATCAGTCCGGCATCGGCAATCACCTCACGGTCGCGCCTCCCGGTCAAGCCAAACCCACGTGGGGTGACCGGGCACCAGCTTCGAAGCTCCCAGTCCTGATCAATGGTCGTTCCGTCTACGGCATCTTGTTCAGGCAGGGTCAAGGCTATCGGGCTGCTTGCAACGACTGTCCGTATCCTCCCGGTGGTCCAGCGGGAACGGCCGTGGGCGACGAGCCGCAGACTATTTACATGGTGACGAGCCAGCATGATCTGGTCAATGGTTGCTGCTTCGACTACGGCAACGGCGAAGTGACTGCTAACAACGATGGCAACGGCACCATGGAAGCGGTTTACGTGGGCAATGGCGTCATTTGGGGTACCGGTGTAGACGCCGGGCCCTGGGTGATGATCGATCTCGAAAACGGCCTCTATGCCGGCTGGGAGAACGGTCAAGATCGCAATATTTCGACCAACACCTCGCTCCCCTACGATTTCATCACCGCCGTCGCCGTCGGGTATTCGGAGCACGAGAACAACGGCATGGGTCGCTTCGCGCTGTACGGCGGTGATGCCACCGAAGGCGCCTTAAAAACTATGTACGACGGGATACGCCCCGAAAAGCCGGGGTACGTGCCCGCCAAGAAACAGGGCTCCGTCATCCTCAGTATCGGTGGTGACAACAGCGACTTCGACGGAGGCCGCTTCTACGAAGGTGTCATGGCGAACGGGACTGCCTCCAAGGAGACCGTGGACGCCTTGCAGGCGGCAATCGTCGCTGCTGGATACGGGAAGTAGGTAGGCGGCCTCGTCGCGACGGAAGAAGGAAGCCATGCTGCGAAAGTTGCAAGCGTTGGTCGCGCTTTCGGTGTGCACCGTCACACTGACGGCGGCGGCTCAAGACCCCACGGGCGATCCGATCGCCGAAGGTGATGCGGATCCGGAAGCGCCCGCACCGGAAGCGGCCGCGCCCGAGGAACCCGCTGTCGAAGCGCCCGTTGACGAAGCGCCAACCAGTGAGCCCGCCGCTGACGATGAAGCACCCAGCGAGCAGGCCACGGACCGTGCAGCAGTCAAGAAAGCTCGCGTCGAAACATCCGTGGAAGAACCCACGGGTGCGCCCGCATCAGGTCAGGCCACGGAGACACCCGAAGACTGGCAGACGTTTGCAAAGGGCTACTTTCGAGCGCCGATGACGATTGGCATCAGCCAACGCCGGAGCCCCGATGACCCGAATGGCCCGGCACAGACCCAGTATTCGTATGGGCCGAATCGAACGGTGGACGCGAACTACTACAGCTTTGCGTATACGCGCCTTCAGGAACAAGACTGGGCGGAGATCTACATCGGCGCCAAGAAGAAGCACGTGGAGGCTGCCGTTGGCCTAATGGGGAGTTGGTATCAAGGCACGGGCTTTCGCAATCTGGATTCGGGATGGATGCCGGCGCTCGCCTATGTCACTCTCGATACGGATTTCGCGCTCGGCGGGCTTGAACCGAACATCGCCGTCACCGGCGGGGCTTTTTGGCCGAAGTTCGGCACCTTCGACAAATACGATACCTACACGCTCGGGCGCTTTCGCCAAATGGGTGAGCAGATCGAGCTCACCGTGCCCATGAGCTCGGATCTCACGGTGGCCCTCACGCAAGGCTTCGGCACCGGGCGAGATGGCCAATACAACCCTGGCGCCCCGCCGCCGTACAACTTCAGCGTCGGCTTGAGCTTGCTGCACTACGAACACCTGCGTGTCGCCTACAAGGACTACGTCGACGTGGGGCTGCACTACAACCATTCCTGGACGCGCGATCCCAACGTGTATCAGTCGACCGTGGTGGGGCGGAGCTTCACGCCTGCTCGAGAAGCCCATGTCACGACCATCGGCGGCGAGGCGAGCCTGAGTGCCCCCTACGCGGGTAGCTTGTGGGTCTCCCCTTCGCACATTGCGGTCAAAAATGGCTGGGCGATCGGCGAAGCGGGTATCGAGGTCATGCATGCGCTGAGCGGCGATGGGCTTGCCGCCAACTACTTGGCATGGACCGGTAGCCTTTCCGACAGTACGGGCAGCGGCTCGTTGTTCAACCTAGGCTTTCTCTACGAGAACTCGCTGTCCACTCTCATGGGCGAAAAGCCTGGGCGAGTGCCCGACGTGACGCTGAACGTGTTCGGCTTGTTCGCGGATATTACCCTCGATCTGCCGGAGACCTCGACCATCACGCAGGACCGCATCGGCCAATTCAAGTACGGCGCGGACGTGGAGCTCCAGGCGCTCGATTGGCTAGCCTTCATGCTGCGCTGGGACGAGGTCAACTACAACCTCGACCACGGAGGCTACGTGTTTTCGGCGATCACGGGGCGCATGACGTTCTCGTCGCACTTCCTCTCCGGCGAGAGCATTTACCTCCAGTACTCCCGATACCGCTACGGCGACGAAATGGTGCTTGCCGGCAAATGGCCCTGGGGCACGCCCCTGGTTGCCGGTAGCGATATCATTCAAGGTGGCACCTACGTGGGTGACAAGCCAGACATGGACGTGTTCAAGCTGCAGGCCAGCGTCGCTTTCTAGGCAAAGCGCTAGCGCTCGACTTCCACGATGAACGGCGCCATCATGATCTCGATATGGCGCAACCGGCTCCGCCGCGGCACCGCTACAGCTACGCAGAATAGCTCGCCTACGAGCAAGACAGCGGGCTGAAGCACGAGTACGACAATGGCGAGATCCTGGCCATGGCCGGTAGCTCGCGGCGCCACAATGCGCTGGCGCTTCGTGTCGGTGCGGCGCTCGATGCCGGGCGCGAACACGGGTGCATCGCATTTCAGTCCGATCAAAAGGTGCGCGTCTTGGCGTCGGGGAGGGCAACCTATCCAACGTTTCCGTCGTCTGCGGCACCATCGAGGGAGACTCCGCGGATCCACTCGGTCAAACGATTGCCAATCCCACGATTTTGGTCGAGGTGCTCTCTGCATCCACGGAGCAGGAAGATCGGGGTAACAAATGGCAGCACTATCAGCTCATTCCGTCGCTTCAGGAGTACATCCTGGTCAGTCAGAGTGAACCTCGTATCGAACGCTACCGGCGCTTGCCGAGCGGCAGCTGGGAATACAGCGAGGTGACGGAAGGCGTCGTTCGATTGTCGACCGGAGCCGTGCTGGAGCTGAGCCGGCTCTACGAGGACCTGCCGGTTTGAGCCGGCGCAAGCGCTACACTCAGTCTGCGGGCTGCCATTGCCAGACCTTGATCCAATCGACTCTGAGCTCCTGCGGATAGCTGGCGGGGTCTGGAGCCTGGTCGAGCCCACCGATCGCGAGATTCAGACGAACGTGGAACGGCTGTCGGAATGGGTCGACGTCGTCGGGGAAATAAATGTCTGGCGGCGGCAACACGAGGGTCCGCACGAGCTCGTCGTCGATGAACCACTCGAGGCGTGACGGACCCCACTCGAGAGCGTAGGTGTGATACTCGGTAGGATCATCGACTTCGGCGTTTTCACCAGCGAAGAGCCCCTGCCGCACGCCTTCCAGAGCGTCGTCCCAAATGCCGTAGCTTACGGTGCCGAGCACCTGTCCTGGGAGCTGGCTTTGAAGATTGGCGATCGTGATGTCGCCCCAGGCGGGCCAGGTCCCGTCGTAACACGCGCCCTCTTCGACGCAGCTCCAAACAGGAGGCGAGGGGTTTTCGGGCAACATCCAGAACGCTGCTGAGCAGCCGCGGCCGGTGGGCGCGGCCATGCGTGCCTCGACGCGCCCAAATGTGAACGAAAACACGCCCTCGCTGTGGACCGAGCCCGAGGTGAAGCTCGCGCCGTCGTACTCTTCGGCGCGGGCGGTGATCACGAGGGCTCCGTCTTCGACGCTGACGTTTTCTTCGCGGTCGGTGTACGCCTGAGCTTCGCCGTTTCGAATATCGCTGCCGGTCTCGAAGCCAAAGTGCGACCGGTCGAGCTCGGCTTCGTCGAACTCGTCGGAGTAGACGAGCTCTTGCACCAAAGGTGTTCCGTCGCCGGCCGTACAGAAGCCTTCGTTGCCACACCGGGCACCGATGGCGAGGTTCGCGCAGTCCGCGTCGACCTCGCAGGCCAGCCAATGCGTCGAGCTGGAGGTGCTCGGCGAGCTCTGCCCGCCGCATGCACCGGTAGTGACGGCCAGCAAGAGAAGGCCAGCCTTGGCCGGCCGGAACACGCGCAGCAAAGCAGGATGTGAAACCATGGGTGCCATGCGGGGGGCTGGCTATACTATAGGGTGCTAAGGCCGATCATAGTGCCACATCTGGCATTCCAGCGCCCAAAATGCAACTTCAGAGCGGGTACGCGGTGTCATGGCTGACACTGGCAAACGCCGCACCAATCGTGGCCTGATCGGGTTGCCTATGAACCGACGTCATTCTTTGTTTGCATCTTCCGTTGCCTGCGCGCTAGCTGCCTTCAGTTGGGCTGAAAGCGCCCGTGCCGTGGCCAGCGCGGAGCTCTACACGGGCGAGTCGTACCTCTACGGTCGTGTCGAAGCTCGGATTCGATTTGCGCCCGGGTCTGGAGTCGTTGGCTCCTTCTTCCTGTGGAAGGATGGCTCGGAGGTGGCCGGTACATTTTGGAATGAGCTCGATTTCGAGAAAATCGACGCCACCTGTGAACTAGAGACCAACGCGTTTTACGGCAACCCAGCCAAAGTCAACGCGCGCGCCGTGTCGTTGTCGCAGGACTTCTGTGGTGAGTATCACACGTATACTTACGAGTGGACGCCCGAGTACATCGCTTGGTTCATCGATGGGATGGAGGTTCGCCGCGAGACGGGGGACGTGGCTACCGCCTACAGCGAAAACGCTACAGCCGGTATGCAGATCCGATTCAACATCTGGCCGGGCGACGCTAGCTTTGGCGGAGTTTTCGATCCGAGCATTCTTCCGGTTTACCAATACATCGACTGGGTTGAGTACTCGTCCTATGAAAACGAGAGCTTTGAGGTCCAGTGGCGAGACGACTTCGACGATGGGTCCATTCCTTCGCGCTGGCTGTCTGGGTTCTGGGGTTCGCCGAAGAATCTATCGACACACTCACCTCAGAATATAGGCGTCGTCGACGGGTACTTGGTGCTTGCCCTCACTGCGGACGACGCCATAGGGGTCGAAGGTGCAGCTCCGGAAGGAGTGCCCGTCTCGCCCGGTACCACCACCGGAGAAGCGCCTAGCTCCGGTGGTGACTCGGGGTGCAGCTGCCAATGGGTGGGTTCAGCAAGCTTTGGCTCAGCAGGAGCCAGCGGGTTCGGCGCGAGCCTTTTGCTTGGTGCCCTGGCGCTCGGGCGGCTCAGGCGCCGTCGCGCAGCGCCCGCTGGCGATTTCCGTTAGACAGCGCGTGCGCATGGCTCGAGAAGCGAGCTCAGTGGCAGATTTGGCACTGGTCTAGAGCGGCATCGCGCGCGACAATTGGTGGAACGCGCCGAGTCATCGAAGAACCTTGAACCCACACCTTCTCATCGACGCCGTCGTCCAGCAGACGATGGTCTTCATTGCGCAGCTGGCCACGTCGGGCGGTGTTCGCGCTCCATTGGCGCAGGTGGCGAATCAGGTCTTCTTGAACCTGTCGAACGAGCTGCAGAGTCAGGGGGTGAGCAAGAAGGTCATCGCTGACATGTTCGGCATGGCACTGCGCACCTACCACCGCAAGGTGCGCTCGTGCAGAGAAAGTCAAACAGAAGAAGGCCATACCATTTGGGAGGCGGTGTTCGAGCATATCTGCCGCCACGAACCGGTTTCGGCTCTACAGGTGCACCAACGTTTCGGCAGGGACGATCACGAGGTCGTGACGGGTGTGCTCAACGATCTGGTCAGCTCGGGCCTGGTGTATCGCGCCGGGCGGCGTGAGCGGGCAGTGTACCGCGTTGCGGCAGCTGCAGATTTTGCCAGGGTCGATGAACGAAGCCCCGATGCGTGGGACTGGCTGGTGTGGCTGACGGTGTACCGCGGAGGACCGCTCACGCAGGCCCAAATCGCGCAGCAGTTGCGGGCTACCCCGGAGCAGTGTCAGGGGGCGCTCGAAAGGCTCCTGGCGGCGGGCCACGTGAGTAGCACGGGCGAGGGCAGCGAGCCGATGTTCAGCAGCGCGAGGCTCGAGGTTCCGCTCGGACAGTCCCACGGTTGGGAAGCAGCCGTGCTGGATCATTTTCAAGCCATGGTGACTGCCATCGTCACCAAGCTGCGCGACGGCGCTGCCGGGGCGAATTTGGGCGACCTCGTGGGGGGGTCGACCTGGACTCTGGAAGTGGGCAAAGGGCACCCGCTGCGTGAAGAGGCGGTTTCGACACTGGCGCGGCTACGTCGTGAAATCGAAGATCTCAGAAAGCGCATCGACGCGCACAATGCAGCGCACCCATCCGGCGATCTCAGTGAGCGAGTTATCATTTACGTGGGGCAATGCGTGCGCAAAACCTGAGGCACTGCCATTGCTGACACTGGCGCGTACGCGGCGCATGGATGATCCATGTGAGTAGGATGGAACCCACCGAGCGGAGCTGTGTTCAGCGAAAATTCGGCTGGCTTTGCATAGCCGCGCTAGCGACATTCACCTCGGCCTGCACGTCTGCCGATCCGGCGAGCTCTGGTACGCCCGCGACGACTGGTGGCACCGAGACCGTAGGCACGGCGGCCTCGTCGAATAGTGTGATGGGCAGCGCCACGAGCAACGGGACCACCAGCGGCGGCATGGGCGGGGGGAGCTCGAGCGTGAGCGGTATGGGGAGCAGCGCAACCGGAAACACCGCGAGCAGTGTTACAACCGCCGGGGTCAATACTGGTGGTGGTGTCGGCGGCGGCACCAACGGCGGCACCAATGACAGCACCACCAATGACAGCACCGCGACCACGGGCATGGGTGGCGCCGGGACCAACAGCGAGGCGACGGCCACGGACGGTACGGGAACTGGTGGCGTAATCGAGTTCGACCCCGACTTGCGCGCTCCGGCCAATGGCGCGCTGCTCGGCGTGTTCACACCAGCGCAGTCGCAAGGCGAGCTGGCGGCTACCGAGGCTCAAATCGGCCGAAGCTGGGCCATCCACCTCGGCTACTACGACTGGTCACTCGACTTCACCTCGTTCGCAGCCGCCAATGTTCAGGCGGGGCGTATTCCGTACGTGACCATCGAACCCTTCAATGTCTCGCTCGACTCCATTGCATCGGGCGCGCAGGACTCGGTCATACAAAGCCGTGCTCAAGGCATCCGAGGCTTGCAGGGCACGGTCATGCTTCGCTTCGCCCACGAGATGAATGGCGACTGGTATTCGTGGGATGGCTACCACAATGGAGCCAACTCCAGCGCACCCGCGAAGTACATCGCTGCATACCGTCACATTCACGACGTGTACTCGGCGGCCGGAGTGACGAACGTGCTGTGGATCTTCTGTCCCAACGTCGACAGTGTTCCCAACGAACCCTGGAATGCGTGGGAGAATTACTACCCAGGCGACGAGTACGTCGATTGGATGTGCTACGACGCCTACGACTGGGGTAGCGACACGTTCGAGTCCATGACATCTCGCATTTACGAAGGGCTCGCGGCCAAGAACAAACCCATTCTACTCGGCGAGACATCGACCCAGAACGTCGAAAAGGCAGCCTGGATCAACGCGATCATCCCAGCGATGCAGAGTCGATTCCCGATGCTGAAGGCTCTGGTTTGGTTCCACGTGAACAAGGAGAACGACTGGCGCTACGACAGCACGGCCGGCTCGCTCAGTGCCTTCATCGAGATGGCGAACGATCCGTATTTCAACCCATAGCGCTGCTCGCCAAGCGTCGCCGCCTTGCTTGGCGGAGGTGGAGCAACGTCAGCAACACTCCCGGCCACACCAAGCCAGAAGAGCTCCGGCCCGGTTTGGTCCTGCAAGCGCACCCGTCCTCGCCAGGACTGGCAGGTGTTTGGGGATTTGTGGGGCTGGTGGTTGCTGCTCCGGTGCCGCCGAGGCCGCTCGCGGTGCCCGACCCCGAGGTGCTGGTGTTTCCCGAGGTGGTCATGGTGCCTGCTGGGCCGGTCCCCACGCTGCCTCCCGCTCCGCCCACGCTCCCAGTGGTCGCGCTGCTCGTGTTGCCGGTAGTGCCGACCGCTGCGGTGTCACCGCCTGAGCCTCCCGACGTGACTCCATCGCCGGTCGTGCTGGCTCCGCCCACACCGCCCATGCCGCCCATGCCGCCCATCCCGGTGGGAAGCGGATCGAGAGGCGTGAACTGCCACCAGTCGAGATTGAAGAGCGAGCCGTTGCCACCCCTGAAGACAAAGAAGAGGTCGTGCACCTCCGCGGCGTCGCTCACTTCGCACGAGACAGTGGCCCACATTTGCCAGCCACCCGTGGGCTCTACGGGGCACGTGGCGATGAGAGGCCCATCCGCACGATCGAGGTGCAGCTCGATGCTGCCGCCGCCGCCTGCCGAAGCCACACTGGCCTCGAAGGAGATGGCGCCCGTTCGAAAGTCGACGGACTTCACCTTGATGGTGTCTCCGTCGTCGATTTGCGCGACGCTCCGGCCCCCAGCCTCCGAATCTTCGACTTCTATACCCGTAGCCCACGCGATGGTTTCGCCCTCGACCCGCTGGTAGGGGTTGAGGTTGTCTACTGCGTCGGGCCCCTGGGAGGTCTTGTTGATGGTGGGAATCGAGCCGTCGGCTCCGTACGAAAACTCCTCGACCGCTACCGAGCGCTTGAAGCCACCGCCGCCCGGGAGCTCTTGGGTATGATAAAAAAAGAACGAGCGGCCTTTGTAATCTACGACGCCGGGGTGATTGGTGAAGGCATGGCCCGCCGTGTTCTCCATGATGGTGCCCCTATAGGTCCATGGACCAGTAGGGCCCGGGCTGGTCGAGTACGCGATGTCCTCGGGAATGCCTCCAGCGGGATACACCAGGTAGTACAGATCGTTGCGCTTGTAGAACCATGGGCCTTCCTCGTAGAGCGTAGGGCGGTCCGGGTCACCGGTGCGCTGTCCGAAGGCTTCCGCGGTTTGCGGCACCTCCTGGATCTGACCCGAGTAGGAAATCATGTCCTCGTTCAAGCGCACGTACCACAGCTTGGGATTCCCGAAATAGAGGTAGGCTTGCCCGTCGTCGTCGATGAACACGGTAGGGTCGATGTATTGGTAGTTGCTCATCAGTGGAGCACCTATCGCATCCTCGAAAGGTCCCGTGGGGCTGTCGGCGACCGCAACGCCGATGGCATCGGATACCGGAACGTACATGTAGAACTTGCCATTGCGTTCGATGCAGTGCGGGGCCCAGGCCTTGCCGGTCGCCCAAGAGAAGGACTGATAGCTGAGAGGGGACCCATGGTCCGTCCAGTTGACCATGTCTTTGGACGAAAAGACCAACCAATCGTTCATCGTGAAGAAGTCGTTGACGGTGACGTCTTCGTCGTGGCTCGTGTAGAGGTACACCGTTTCGTCGTAGACCAGGGGCGCCGGGTCGGCGGTATACATGTGCTGAACGATCGGGTTGTCTGCTCGAGCGGCCGGCGCGTACAAGCAAACTGGCGCAAGCAACGAAAGCGCGATCAAGCGAGCGAGTGCATGGGACTCCATCATCGCCGGCTAGCTTGAAGCAGCCAAAGAAGGGCAACAGGTGCGAGGAATCTCCAGGCCGCGGTGCAATATTCCAGCGCTTCAACTGGGGTTTTTCGGGGTGCACCTACACACGCTTACGATCGGCGTGCGCCCGTGCACCCCAACTTCCGGTCGATGAAGGGCAGACGGCATCGAGAATTTTTCACGCGGCGGGGGAGAATCCCCACGGCTAATGCGTGCGCCAAAGCCGTGTCAGCCTTGTCATGAGCCTCTAACAGTGCCCATCGATCTCGCCAGAAATCACTCGCATATCCCAAAGCGAGAGCTCGCTGACCACGAAATCGTTGCTGCAGTGCGCCGCGGGGACGCGTCCGTCGCGCGGGTGCTTTACGATCGCCTGCGGCCCGCCATCGACTTCACCTTACGACGATTGCTCAGAGGACAGGGTATCGATACCGATGACCTGACACAGGTGACCTTCGAGCGCGTGATCCGGGCCATTGCGGCGGATCGGTTTTCCGGAAAAAGCGCCTTGTCCACGTGGGCCGCTGCCATAGCTGGGCATGTGGCCATCGATTTCTTGCGACGATCGCGGCTCGAGCGACGTCTGTTCGGCGGACTAGTCCCCCTGGAGGTTTCTGACAGGCCCAGCGGTGCCTATTCGACTGAAAGGTGCCTGGAGGCACGCTCCGAGCTCCAGCGCATTCAAGGGGTTCTCGCTAGAATGTCGCCCCTATTGGTTGAAACCGTGGTGCTGCACGACGTGCTCGGACACAGCATCGAAGAGGTGGCGGCTTGCACCGGAGTCTCGGAGTCGGCGGCAGCCTCTCGCTTGAGGCGCGGGCGAAAAGAGCTGGTGCGTCGCGCACTCGGAGGAAAGCCCGCGACATGAAGCACCGAGGAGCGCGCGAGGCTTCGCGCCAAGTGGAAAATACAACCGCAGGGGGTGATCATCCTCCCCTTGGCGGGATTTCTCCCAATCATCACACTAGCTGCCCATGCTGAGAAAGTGCCTCGCCCTTAGTGTGTTCTTAGGCGGCTGCACCGGACAAATAGCCGAGCAGACGGGAATGGGCGATCCGGCGACGCCAGGTGTGGGCGGAGCTGGTCCCGCGAGCTCGACCTCAGACGCAGCGTCGAGCACTGGTTCCAATGGCACGACCACGGGCGGGTCGGCGACCCAGACCACGGGCTCAGGCGGAGTAGCGGGGAATCCTGCCACTGGTGCCCCTGCAGCCATGGCGGCTCCGCGCGTAGCCCGTCTCACTCATTTTCAGTGGGCCAACAGCGTTCAGGACCTGTTGCGCTTGGAGAACCCACCCACTCAGGTGGCCGACTTCACGCCGGATGCCATCATCGGTTTCGACACGAACAGGAGCCAGCTTCGCATGTCGGGCACACTGCGCGAGGACTACGAGCGCGCAGCCGAAGCGCTCGCGACGCAGGTGGTCAACGATCCGGCCGCGCTGGCTCGGATCATGCCGGCCGATGCACCCACCGAGCCTGACGCTCGCGCGCGAGCGTTCATCGAGAGCTTCGGCTTGCGCGCCTATCGGCGCCCTCTCACCGAGGCCGAAGTGGACCAGCACCTGTCGCTCTTCGAGCAAGCTCCGGAGCTTGCGCCAGACCTCGAGCCCTTTTCCGCCGGCGTGATGCTTTCGATTCGCCTGTTCTTGCAATCACCGTACTTTTTGTATCGGACGGAGCTGAGTCAGGGCGACGTGAACGGGCGAATTCCACTGAGCGGGTACGAGGTAGCCTCGAAGCTCGCGCTCTCGTTGACAGGGAGTATCCCCGACGACGAGTTGCTGCAAGCTGCCGCCACGGGCTCGCTCGACCCTGGCAACAACCCGGCGACCGTGGATGCCGAAGCGCAACGATTGCTGGCGACGCCCCGTGCCAAGGCAATGGCCCTGCACCTCCACACCCAAGCGCTCGCGCTCTCCAGGTACTCCTTGATCCAGAAAAACAGCGAGAAGTACCCAGAGTTCACGGCGACGACGCCGACATCCATACGTAGCGCCGCCGACTTGTTTTTGGGTGCTCTTTACGATTCGGGCCAGGGCCTAAGAGCCCTGTTGACCTCGACCGAGGCGTTCGTCGATGCGAACCTTGCTCCAATCTACGGACTTTCCGGAGATTTTGGCGCCGAGCTCCAGCGTGTCGATCTCGCAGGGCTTCCGCGCAGCGGCATCCTGACCCAGCCGGGGTTCCTCGCGCTGTTCGCCGGCGAGAACGAGCCGGATCCCATCCACCGGGGTGTATTCATCAACCAACAGCTCTTGTGCTTCGATATCCCCCCACCAGGCGTGGAAATTCCTCCTCTGCCCGAGCCGCTACCGAATCAAACCAATCGCCAGCGCATCGATGCGATCACGGGTCCCGGCACTTGCGGGCAAGGCTGCCATGCGACCTACATCAACCCGCTGGGGTATGCGTTCGAGAACTACGACCCGATCGGGCGTTACAGAACCACGGACAACGGCATCGCTATCGATGCCTCGGGCACCTACGAGCTCGATGGTGCAGAGGTTGCGTTCGCGAACGCACAAGAGCTCGCCGAGCTTCTAGCGAACAGCGAGGCGGCTCATCGTTGCTACGCGAGCCACTGGCTCTCCTACCTCGACGGCCGTCTGACGGACGCAGGCGACGATGCCATCCTCGACGAGGTGGCGAGCGTCTCGAAGAACGAAAACCTGTCGTTTCAGGACGTGATCCGCCGATTGGTGCAAAGTGAAGCGTTCCTCACTCGACCAGTAGTGGAGCAACTATGACCAAGCCATCAAGACTTTCTCGACGCTGGTTCTTGCGGGGTTTGGGCGGCGTGACCTTGGGTCTGCCCTTGCTCGACGCGTCGCATGCGACCGGCTCGGCTCCCGAGCCCCTGCGGTTTGCGCTCTTCGTGGTCGGCGCCAATGGAGTGGCCATGGAAGATCCGAGCCGACAGGGGGAGGTCGAGATGTTCTGGCCGAGCAGCACGGGACCGCTGACGGCAGAGTCGCTACGGGCGGACGATACGGAGCGCAGGCGCACTTTGGGTATGTTGGCCGACTATGCCCCGCGGCTATTGCTGGTGCGAGGCGTCGACCAACCCTACGGAAGTGCGGGCTGCGATCACCAATCGGGCGACAACATGTGCCTCACCGCGGCCAGGATCTATGGCAGCGGGAACTCCTCGTTGGCCGAGGGCGAATCCATCGACAATCGCATCGCGCGGGAACGGAACCCGGGCGGGCGTGAACCCGTCACCCTCAGGGCGGGTTGGAGGCCCAATGACGCGACCGGCTACGACAATCCCGGATTTATCTCCTACGTAGGACCACGGCAGCCGCGGGCCGCCGAGCCCAGTCCTCTCAAGGCTTATCAGCGCATGGTCGGCATGCCCGACCCCGACGCCACGAAGCAAGCGAACCTCGTGAAGCAGCGCGCCAGCATCAACGACCTTCTGCGCGAGCAGATCACGGACCTCATGGCGAACCCTGCCTTGAGTGCCGACGATCGCCAGCGTCTGCAGCAACACTTCGACACGATTCGCGACATGGAAGTGGTGATGACGCAGACCGAGTTGGAGCAAGAGCTCCAAGACCAAATGGCCGCCGTCGATAGTGACGTCCTGAGCATGAACAACCACCCCCAGATGATCCGCTTGCACATGGCGCTGTTGGTCTTCGCCGTCACGTCGGGCTACAGTCTGACGGGTACTCTGAAAATCGGTGATCGTATCGACTCGCACGAGTGGGTGGTGGACGGCACGAAATTGCCGCAGTTTCACATGATATCTCACCGGAATATGAGCGATGCTACCGGTGGCGCGATCATTCCCGACGCCTTCGAGCTGCATCGGAAGGTCGATCGGATCCACGCGATGGATTTTCTCTACCTGTGCGATCGCCTGGCAAGCATCGATACCCCAACGGGTCCCTTGATCGACCAAGGATACACGGTGTGGACGAATCAGATGTCGACCGGTTGGCACCGGCACGATAACCAACCTTTCGCGATTGTCGGTTCGGCTGGAGGCTACCTCAAGGTCGGACAATACGTGGATGCGGGGGGCGTGACTCTCCGCCCCATGCTCAATACACTGCTCGCCGCGGCGGGCGTGACCGGTGCTGACGGAGGCCCAGTCGCCGATTTCGGAGAAGCGTCGCTCGAGGGGGGCGTGATTCCCGAGATCATCGCCTGACCACGCAACGAATGTGACCTAGGGCGATGCTACGCATGGGTTTCGTGAGGGGGGCGCTCGTGGCGGCTGGCATGGCCGCAGCTGGCTGCGGGGACTCGGGGGGCAGCGCGACGTCTACCGGCGGCGCCGTAGGCACCACGAGCTGTGCGACCGCGTCATGC
The DNA here is from genome assembly GCA_965651135.1 of uncultured Myxococcales bacterium. Taxonomy (GTDB): domain Bacteria; phylum Myxococcota_A; class Polyangia; order Polyangiales; family Polyangiaceae; genus JAICQQ01. The sequence continues at coordinate 10,471 of CBFGRJ010000051.1, read as the reverse complement.
GTGGGGAGCACCGTTGGACAAGCCGCCACTGGCGACGCCACGAGCGCTGGCACGACAGGCGGAACGAGCCAGACGGCGAGCAGCGATTCGACGACGGGCGGCGCCGCGACCTCTACGGGGGGCTCGATGACGGCCGATGGGGCAGGGGGAGCCGGGACTTCGGCCAATACCGCTACCACCGGCGCGACAGGAGGTAGCACCGACTTGGAGATCGACGAGGGCTCGCTGGTCCTGTGGTACGAGGAGCCCGCGCGCGTTTGGAACGAGGCGCTACCGATTGGCAACGGGCGCCTTGGCGCGATGGTGTTCGGCGACCCTGGCAGCGAGAGGCTTCAGCTCAACGAGAGCTCTTTCTGGTCGGGCGGTCCCTCCAGGAACGACAACCCGCAAGCGCTCAGCGCGCTTTCTACGGTTCGCCAGCTCATTTTCGACGGGGCCTACGCCGATGCCGAGGCGTTGATCAATCAGAGCATGACGGCCACCCAGCTGCATGGGTCGATGTATCAGCCGATTGGCGACCTCGTGTTGCAGTTCCCAGGGCACGGCAATTACTCGGCATACCATCGGGAGCTCGATCTCAAGCGAGCCGTTTTCACTGCGAGCTACGACGTCGATGGCGTCACCTATACGCGCGAAGCCTTCGTGTCTCAGCCCGATCAGGTGATCGTGGTTCGGCTCTCTGCCAGCGAGCCCGGCCGGCTCACCTTTTCCGTTGGGATGGATGGTCCGCTCGCGACTCCGGTCAACGTCTTGGACCAAAACACTTTGGAATTGACGGGAAGGTCGAGCTCACACGAGGGTGTTGCGGGCCAAGTCGAATTCAACGCACGACTCCAACTCGTCAATAGCGGCGGCAGTACTGCAGCAGAAAGCACTGGCATCGCGGTGAGCGGCGCCGATGAAGCCCTGATTTTGGTTTCTATCGCGACGAACTTCGTCGATTACAAGACCTTGACCGCGGACGCCGAAGCGAAAGCAAGCGAATACCTGGCGGCGGCAGCGGGTCATTCGTTCGATAGTCTCCTGAGCGCCCACACCGCTGCCTACCAGAGCTACTTCAATCGCGTGGCTCTCGATCTCGGTGGCTCGACGTCGCCACTACCCACGAACCAGCGGATCGCCGAGTTCTCCGCTAGCAACGATCGCGAGCTCGTGGCGATGTACTTTCAGTTTGGTCGCTACCTGCTCATTTCGAGCTCCCAGCCGGGCGGACAACCCGCCAACTTGCAAGGGATCTGGAATGACCAGACCAATCCACCGTGGGACAGCAAGTACACCATCAATATCAATACCGAAATGAACTACTGGCCCGCGGAGAAGTGTAACCTTTCCGAACTGCACGACCCTCTGTTGCGCATGGTGGGCGAGCTTGCGGAGAGCGGTCGGCAGACAGCGAGCTCCATGTACGGCGCCGATGGTTGGGTGGCGCACCACAACACGGACATCTGGAGAATCAGCGGCGTCGTGGACGGCGCCTTCTGGGGCATGTGGCCGATGGGTGGCGCGTGGTTGTCTCAACACCTCTGGGAACGCTACGTCTACACGGGCGATCTGGAATATCTCGAGTCGGTCTATCCGGTGATGAAATCGGCCTGTGAGTTTTATCAGGATTTCTTGATTGAAGCGCCCGGGACCGAATGGTTGGTCGTCAGTCCATCCATCTCGCCGGAGAATGTGCCATCGGTCAACTCGACCTCGGTGTGTGCCGGCGCGACCATGGACAACCAAATCCTCTTCGATTTGTTTTCGAAGACCATGACGGCGGCTTCCCTACTGGGCCGGGACGCCGAGCTGATGGCGGAATTTCAAAGCATCCTCGATCGCTTGCCTCCGATGCAGATAGGCCGCTTCGGCCAGCTGCAGGAATGGCTGGAGGATTGGGACAATCCCGATGACCAACACCGGCACGTGTCGCACCTCTATGGGCTCTATCCGAGCAATCAGATCTCGCCTCACGACTCGCCTGAGTTGTTCGATGCAGCCCGAACCTCACTCGTCCACCGCGGAGACGTGTCCACCGGTTGGTCCATGGGGTGGAAGGTAAATCTTTGGGCGCGCTTGCTCGACGGAAATCATGCATTGAAGCTCATCCGTGACCAACTCACTCTGGTCGATCCGGTGAACGGCGGAGACAACGGCGGTACCTACCCGAACCTCTTGGACGCTCACCCGCCTTTCCAGATCGACGGCAACTTCGGGTGCACCGCGGGGATCGCCGAAATGTTGCTGCAATCCCACGACGGAGCCATCCATCTGCTACCGGCATTGCCGGATGACTGGGCGGACGAGGGCGGCGTGAAGGGACTCAGAGCCTACGGCGGGTTCGAGCTGAGCTTCACCTGGCGGGAGGGGCAGCTAGAAAAGCTCGTGGTGCGCTCCGAGCTTGGAGGCAACTGCCGCCTTCGTGTTCCCAACCCGCTCACGCTGAGCGATGGCACGCCGCTGCAAGCCGCGGAGGGTCCCAATCCCAACTCGTTTTTCGCCGCTCCGAGCATCAAGCCACCTCTCATCGACTCATCCGTCGACTTGAACGACGTAGTGCTCGAGCCGACCTTGCTCTTCGACCTTCCAACAGAAGCCGGCCAAACCTACGTCTTGGTCGGCCAGTGATCCCCGCAAGAGGCCGCGGAGGTGGGATTGAACCAGCCGCAACCCCTCGGCGCGTGCTCTGCGAGCTCTGCGGTGAGCTCCATCACTCGCGGAAGGCGACAGTGACCAGGGCCTCCGCGGGGACGACGACGATTCCATCGGAAGGCAGCGCACCGAGCTCTGCCGATCGCTCGAGGCCGGCCAGCGCTGTTCGTGTCACCGTGGTGGACGCCGGGGCGTTCGCGGGCGGCTCGAGCCGTACCACCTGACTCTCCGTCCCGGAGTTCGTGAGCACGACCACGAGGGCATCGTCGTCAGGTGACACCCAGGCTGAAGCCAGCAGGTCACTCGAATTGCTATCGGCGGCGACCCGCACCCAGCCAGGGCGGATGTGCCGCGAGTATTGCCCAATGACGTGGTACGAGTCTCCGAGCACGAAGTCATCGCTGGTCAAGTTGATGAGCCCGTCCGGGCGGATGTCGCGAGCCGAAGCGACCAAGACATTGTGCAGGTACACGGCCACACCTTCTACCGCGAACGAGGCATGCATGAGCACGGCCGTGGTGAGCGGGTCGGTATACATCTCCGACTGGAACAGGGGGCGATCGTATTGTTCGCCCAGCTCGCCGAGTGCGGACAACGCGGCCATGTCCAGGTTCGTGGTGTCGGTGCCGTACAGATGGTGCGCGATCGCGCCGACGTCTTGGGGGTCGAGCTCGGCCACGTACTCGCCCACTTGCGTGTAGTTGGTGGTTTCGGGCCCGATGATCTGCGGCGCCGCCGCCAGATCGGACAGCTCGCTTCGCACGGCGTCTAGAGCCTGCGCATATCCGGGATACTCCACTTGCATCTCGCCTGCGTCAGTCATCACGGTCAGAGTGCCCTCGCTGGGCAAGAACCTGCAGGCTTCGTTGGCATCTCCGGTGGCTGGAACCCAGTTGGGGTTGTTCTGAATTGAGAGGTAATCGACAGTGATCCCAGCTGCCGCATGAGCCTCGACGGAGGCCCGCAAGTGATTGGCCAAGCCGGCGTAGTCGAAGCTCCCGTCGTCCGTGCGCACCAGGGTGCAAGTATCCGGGTTGCCCTCACACCAGTTCGAGTCGTTCTGCTTCAAAGCAGGGGGCGGGCTCGACGACGTCAAAATGATTTCGGGTCTTTGCCCCAGGCGTTCCGTTGCCGCGCTGACGACCTCGCTCGTGGTGCTCAAGTCGCCCTCGCCCTGTTGTCCAAACCGGTTGCGCAGTCGCAACATGGTCAACCCCGAGTCGGCGAACATGGCATCGAGGACCGCGCTCTTACGTGGGTGTTGGGCCACCTCGTCGACCACGTAGGAGAACCCGGCCCCAATCCCGATGAGAGGTTGAAATCGCTGCTCCTCGTCGACGGAGACTAAAGCCGTGGGCTCGAGCGACGGGCTGCACACGCCCGCAACGCAGCTGCTGCCCGCGGGGCAGTCCTCGGAGGAACAGCGCGGCAGACACACCCCGTAGCTCGGGGGTGGATTGCCTCCGCAGAGTGCGAGCGCACCGCTGTCCTCATCCGAAACGCATGACGCACCAGGAAGATCGCTGCAGTTCAAGGCGTCCCCGCAGCCTCGCGTGCAAGTTCCGCAGAGGCACCTGAGCTCGCCGCATTCGTTGTCGCTCACGCAGGCCTTGAGCCAGTTGGTTTGAGTACCGATGGTCGGGCCGCTGGTGCCGCAGGCCACGAGGCTCGTTCCACACAGCAGCGTTGCAACGCCGAGACAGCGCTGCAGCGTGAGCCTGATTTGAAGGCCCCGATCGGTCGATGGTCGTTGTGTTAGTGTCGCCATGGGCTGTCGGAGTCCAGGTTCGAAGGAGAACGTTTCATGTGTCAGTATGCTTTGGCCACGGACATAACCAACACGTCACGGTCAGGAGCTTGCCCCTTTAGCGTGGAGTGGCAAGCGGCCAGCACCTGGTTTTCTGCTACAAGGCCGTGAAGAGCAAGCGAGCGGTGTTGCTCGATTGTGGCACGGGCGCGGCGAGCAAGAGTCGAACTTGCCGCGGTGGCGTGGACGCACAGGATTGCACCTTGCAGGGGAGAAATAGTGCCGCCCCTAGTTCTGGTTTTGGTTTTAGCTCTGGTTCTGGTTCTGGTTTTGGTGGGGTGAATACACGTTCGGATCATCGGCGGGAAAGGCCACCGAAGCGTGGAAAGTCGAGGATTCCCGGTCGGTTGCATAGTGATCATTTTTTGCTCTAGAACTGACACCGCGCAAGCTCGGGTGCGGGCCCAGCCCCTTTTGCCCGCTCGAAGCCTCCCCGGTGGCCGCCGCTGGGCTGCGGCCGAGCAGAGGTCCCGCTGACCCTTCGGCAGAGGCTACTGCGTCTGGCTTGGCCCGTAGCGATCGAATGCGATTCGATGTGTGACGGTCTGTTCGTAAGGACGACAGCTTGAATGTCAGGACGTGCGCAATGTCAGATATCGTCCGTCGTTCTGACGAGAGGGGAAAAGTACCTGATTCGGGGGAGTAAAAGGTCCCCTACCATCGCTGCATCGGGCGTGTCACCACCATAGGATGACGCACTTGGGTTTGCTTCAGGGTTTGGGGCGAATGGCTGAGCGTGGTGTTGGCTAATCGTTACTGCCCCGGCAAGGCCGCCGGGACTCGGACTTTGCTGCGTTGCCTGCCCTGGTGGCTTTCTTTGGCACTATCAGCCTGCGCGAGCAGCACCGATGAGCCGCCGTACGGTCCTACCAGCGGTATGGGCACGGGAGGGGCGGGCATCAGCTCGGCCACGACCGGCAGCTCGACCACCGATGGTGGGACGAGTGGAACGACGAGTGGACCCTCGACGACTAGCGGAGCCTCGACGACCAGCGGAACCCAGGGTTCGACGGGTGGTGGAACGACCACGGGTGGAAGCGGCTTCGGCAATACTGGGTCCGGCGGCTCGGGTACCGCCGGCACCACAACGGTCACAAGTTCGAGCACCACAGGCTCGGGCACCGATGGCTCCAGCACGACCGGCTCGAGCACCACGGGCGGCTTCGAGCCACTGCCCAAATTCGTGGGCAACATCACGACGGGTTGGAACGCCAGCGTCGATACGAACGGCCGCACGTTTTCGACCTATTGGGACCAGGTTACGCCCGAAAACGCTGGAAAATGGGGTTCGGTCCAGTCGAACGCCTCGAGTGGCTTCAACTGGACGACGCTGGACGCTGTCTACGAGTACGCGCAAGAACACGGCATCATTTTCAAGCAGCACACGTTCGTCTGGGGAAGTCAGCAGCCCGGCGGCAACATTGGTGAAGCCGAGGTCAAAAAATGGATGACCGAGTTTTGCGCTCGTTATCCGGAGACGCGGCTGATCGATGTGGTCAACGAGCCTCCGCCCCACACCACTCCCGCTTACGCGAACGCCATTGGCGGTGGCACGAACGGCAACTGGCAGTGGATCGTCAATGCGTTCACGTGGGCGCGCGAGGCGTGCCCGAATGCGATTCTGATCCTCAACGATTACAACAATATCGAGTGGGCCGATCAGAATCAGCACTTCATCGATATCGTCAAGACGGTGCAGGCCGCTGGCGCGCCCATCGATGCCGTGGGAGCTCAGGCGCACGGACTCAGCGGCGGGGTTTCGACCGATACGATGAAGTCGCTCATTACCAAGCTACACATGGATACGGGGCTTCCCGTCTACATCACCGAATACGATATCGACCAGGCCGATGACGGGGCCCAACTCCAGCGCTATCAGCAACACATGCCGTTCTTCTTGGAGACGGAGTGGATTCACGGCATCACGATTTGGGGTTGGATTCATGGCTCCACGTGGGTGCCGAACAGTGGTCTGATTCGGAATGGTACGCCACGTCCTGCCATGACCTGGCTCATGGAAGAGCTCGGCCGCCCCGCTCCCTGACGAGGCCTACAGACGCTCGTCTTCTTCGATCAGATACTGCCCGCAGTAGAACGTCACCTTATAGGAGGCGTCGGAATGGTGGGACCGATTGTGCTCCTCCACCTCGTCCCACAATGCGATGACTCGTTGCCGTGTGGTGGCGAGCAGTTGTCGCACTTCTTGTTCTTTGGGATGCCCAGGCCAAAGATCGTACGTGAGTGTGGTGCCCCCGAGCTCGTCGTTCGCTGCAGATGAGTGGCGCCCGCTGACCACTTTGGCCGCCAGTGCAGTCAAGACCGCGCGATGATGGTCGATGATGGCCGCTTCCCACCCCGCGGCCTCGCCTACCGGTATCAAGCAATGATCCGTGGCGTAGTACATCCCGTCCGGGCGCCATTCTTTGCGCACGCGTTCGGCGCTGACGAGGCCCTCGAGCGCCTGATCGATGACAGGTGGCGGTAGCGGGACCAACTTCGCCAGGTCTTCTTTACGTAGGGGGCCCGACCGGCACACATGGAGCCAGACCAGGGCTTCGTTCGTCTGCTCCGAGTTGACTTCGGCAGCAATCCCGAGCTCCTCGAGCTCTTCTGCCGTGGCTACTCTGTAGGTGGTGTCTTTGCCCCTGCCACTGCGGCAAACGAGCCCGCTTTCGACCAGGTCGTTGAGGATGCTGCGGACGGTACTTTCCTCGTCGTGCTTGAAGTGCCCCAATATTTCGACGCGTGTGGCCGAGTCACGCTCCGCCAGAAAGGCGTGCACGGCGCCCCAAAGGGTGACGCCGCGCGCGGTCACGGACTCGCTCAGCCGCTGCACCTTTTGCCGATACGAGCGCAGCGCCAAACCAAACATATCGGCGATTACCTTCTTACCGAGCCCTTGGCTCTCGAGCTCGCGAACCAAGCCTACGAATACCTCGTCTGCAATGTGGGACAGTGGCGAGCGCACACCGTCTGCCGTTGAGAGCTGCGCGGTGAGCACCATCGACTGGCGCACGATCGCGTCGATCACGAGCTGGGAATTCATAAAAGCAGATCCGAAAGAAGGTCGATTTCAGCAAAGCATCTCAGCCGTTGACAGGCAAGGCGACGCGCGACTGTCCCGAGTGCCTCACTTCAAGGCAAGGCGTAGAACAATCACGTTCGCGCGGCCGCCGTCGGTGCCGACTCGTCCGATAGTGAAACCCTGTCTGGAATCTTTCAGGCCAACGGCGTGAATTTGATCCTCTGCCGCCTTGCGGTGGGATGAATCACCTTCGAAATCAGAGATCAGGCCCTCGCTACGGGCAACCCTTGTAACTTTTGGTGCTCGGGCGAGCACTAAGCTCACCATGGTCCAGCGGCCGATCACCTCGCGTCCACCTGTCCGGCTCGTTCAGCCGGCCGAGGAGGTGGAATTGATCGCGCGCTGCAGGGCAGGGGAACCGGCGGCGCTCCGGCAGCTGTTCGAGCGTGAACGGACACGGGTGCACCGCCTCCTGTACCGGGTCGTTGGTTCGAACATGCATATGGACGATCTCATTCAGGACGCATTTTTGGAGGTATTTCGCTCACTCCCAAGCTTTCGGGGGGAGTCGTCCATCAGGACTTGGATCGATCGCTGCGCTGTTCGGGTGGCCTACGCACACTTCAAACGCAAGGCACGCATGCCGTCGATCGAACCCGTTCCAGAGCTCCGTTCAGAAGGGCCGAGCCCCGAAGAAAGGTCGTCTCGGCGCGAGGCCGTTCGGCGGCTGTATCTGGAGCTCGACCGGCTCGATCCGCGGCAGCGCATGGCGTTCACGCTGTTTGCCGTGGAGGGTCGTTCGTTGCGCGAGGTCGCCCGAATGATGGACTCGACCATCGCCACGGCAAAGATCAGGGCGTGGCGCGCGCGGCGCATGCTGGAGAGCCGAGCCCGAAGGGACCCGTTGTTGTCCGAGTTCCTTGCCGAGCATCCCCGACAGGTCGAGGAGTCAGCGCGATGAAACAGTTGCTTCGCATCGACGTCGAACCGCTGAGTGAGCAGCGGTGGGAGAAGATCGAGCGGTCTTTGATAGCGCGCCTCGAACGCGAGGCCCGCCAACCCACACTTGCTGCGGAGCGAAGGACTCGAGCGTTCGCGTTCCGGCCCTGGGTGCTGGCTCTGACCATGGTGGCTGGTCTAGCCGTGGCCGTGCTGGCGATTCGTCCGTGGTCGGAGCGTGCAACGCTCGAGCATCCCTCCCGTATCACGACGGGTCACAGCCCTTCACACCTCGCACTGCCCGGCCTTGCGTTGGACGTGGAGCCTGAGTCCGCCGTCGTGGTGAGCGCTGAAACGCCGAAAGGCTTGCTCATCGTTCTCGATCGCGGGGGAATCGTGTGCCAGGTGGCGCCCCGCTCTAGCGAGAGCCCGCTCATCGTTCAAGCGGGTGAGGCGCGCATCGTCGTAGTGGGCACCCGGTTCGGTGTGACGCGCTTGGGCGAGACGGCTCGAGTCGTCGTCCACGAAGGTGTGGTCGAGGTGACCTCTCGCGGACAGACTCAGCAGGTCAGGGCGGGCGAGCAGTGGCCGGCCCAGCGCGCTCCCGAACCCGACAGCGCTTCACGCCGAGCCGTCGATAATGACACCGTCGATAACGACGAGAGTGCAGAGCCGCCGCCCGTTCAGAGCGCGGTGCCAGCGGAAAAGACCAGAGCGCGTACCGTCGAAAAGACGCAGCAGCAAGCGACGGCGAAGTCTAAGCGGGCCCCGTCCTCGCCAAGTGTGCCGACCGCGCCCGAGACTGCGGAGCCGGCCCCGTCCAAAGCCGCAACGGACCGGAGCGCCAGTCGCCCGTCTTCGCAGGCGATGTTCGAGGAGGCTACCCGTCTAGAACGCAGCGACCCTGCTCGGGCCTCGCGTCTGTATCGCAGGCTCGAAACTGGTAGCGATTCCTGGGCGCAGAACGCATTGTATGCTCGCGGCCGGCTGGAGGCCTCCCGCGGCAATTCGCGTGAGGCGCGGCGCTTGCTGGAAAGTTACCTCCAGCGCTTTCCTCGAGGCAGCAATGTGGAGGATGCACGAGCGATGTTGCGACGGCTCCGGTAGTCTCCGGGCTGCATGTGCAAATGGATGGTTCCGCTGGTTGCCCTGCTCACGGTGCTCGGCTTTGCCATGCCTGCGCGCGCACAGACACGGAGCATTGCGGTGCTTCAACCCGACGGCGAGCTCTTTCGCGCGATCTCGCTAGGCCTCTCGCCTTGGGGGATTCGAACCATCCGGAGCGATGCTCCCATTCCGGCGCGGTCACAGCCCGAAGCGGTCGAGGTCGCGTCGCGCTTGGCGCGACAGCTCGAGGTCGAGGCGCTGGTTTGGGTGACCAGCCTGGGGCAGGGCTCGCTGCTCTGGGTGTTCGACGTGGGCACCGGCGATGTGACGACTCGCCTGCTGCCCGAGACACCGCCCTTCGACAGTGCTGCCGCCGCGGCGGTCGCGCTGAGCGTCAAGACCGTGCTGCGCACCAGCGTCGTGGCTCCGCCAGACGAGCGATTTGGCGCGCAGGCCGCCACTCCGACGTTCGAGCCCATCATGGCGGTGGAAGCCGGTGCCGGTGCTCACTGGTTGGGTGAAGAGCAGGTCGATATCAGGGGTCGTTTCGTGGGGGTGCTCTGGTTTCCAGCCCTGCGAAGGTTGGGGTTGAGCGTGGAAGCGTCCTTGGGGCCCGGGGCGCGCGTCGAGCACGCTGCCTACAACGGCCGCTATCGAGAGTTGACGTTGGGGGCAAAGCTTAGACTTCGGGCGCTCAATCTTCCGAGCTTCACAGCCTTCGTGGCGCTGGGCGGCGCGGCGCATTGGGCTACCCTCAGCGGCACGCTGCTCGCTGATGCGAGGGGTAGCAGCGTAGAGCGCCTGAACGGTTCCGTCGATTTGGAGGCAGCGGTGGCCGTCAGGTTGTGGAGTCGGATCTATCTCGGTGCGTCGGCTGGAGCTGCCTACTTTCCGACGTACAGGCGCTATCTCGTCAACGGCGAGCCTGTATTCGCGCCTTGGCCGCTGACCACCAGCTT
>CBFGRJ010000050.1:0-27264 GCA_965651135.1 uncultured Myxococcales bacterium | reverse complement strand
GCTCGGGCGCGCCCATTCCCATCGTGGCGTGTGACTACGGGCTCCTGCAGTACGACAACTTCGCTCTGTTCTTTCAGTTTTCTTACGCGCCGCCGGTGATGAAGCGCAAGCCTCGGGTCGACTACGGCCTGATTCTTTCGTTCATCTTTGCTTTGGTGGCGGTGTTGGGTGGGCTTGCCCTGATCTGGGCCATCACGACACCGGCGGGTATTCCCAAACCGTTGGAGCTCACGAGTCAGGCCGAGCTAGCGCTGCAATTCAACTTGAAGGCCGAGGAAGAACCGCCACCACCGGAGAAGACCGCCTCGGATTCCGAAGACGGGAAGGGCATCAAAGATCCCGGCGCCAAGGACAAGCAGGAGCAAGGGGGTGGTAAGAAGATTCGAGGCGCCGAGGGGATGCTGGGTAAGCAAGGCCCGGCGGACAAGACCGAGCTCAAGGGCGAGCCAAAGAGCGGTCTTGGGGGTATGGCCGAAGTTCTAGCGAGCGACGTGGGTGAAGAGGTCGCCAAGACGCTTGGCACCATCAGTTCCGTGGCGGATGCGTTGGGTGGACTGCGCTCGGACCAGATCGTGCTGGGTCGCAATACCGGGACTGGGCTCAAGGGAACGGGGCCGGGCGGTGGCGGCACTGACGACGGGGTGCCGTTCGGTTCCGGAACGCTCGACACCGGTTGGGGGCCTGGCAAGGGCGGCGGTTACGGTGCAGGTCGCGGGGGACCGGGCGGGCGCGGCCTGGGCGGCCCCGGCGGGGGTGGCAAGGGTGACGGAGAAGGTGCCGGTGACGGCGGTGGTGAGCGCAAGGTGCAAGGCGCAGACGCGCCGAAGGCAGGCATGGGCCTGTCGCCCGCTCAGATCCAGCGCGTGGTGTACTCACGCATGGGTGCGTTCCGCGCCTGCTACGAGGGCGCCGCCGCACGGGATCCCACGCTGAAAGGAACCGTGACGGTGTCTTGGAGTATCACTCCCGGAGGCTCGGTGGCGGGTGCATCGATTGCCAGCTCGAGCCTGGGGAATGCGCGCGTCGAAGGTTGTGTCTTGCGACAGGTCAAGCGCTTGCGATTCCCGGTCGCTGACAAGCCCACAGGGGCATCCTTCCCGTTCGCGTTCCGCCCCAGTAAGAAGTGAGCTTCAGACGCGAGTTGGCACGAGCGTGGCATGGTGAACTCTCTGGTTCCGAGGTAGTTTGGGAAATGCCCGTGAATGAAGTAATACCGGCTCGCGCGGTGGGGTGCTGCACCCCGCGCTTGGGGGGCTTTTACCCCAGCGCGCTCGTCGGGACGGTGTGCCTGGTGTGGGGAACCGTCGGTTGCGGCGCCGAAGAAGAACAACGCACGCTGGAGCCGGCTCGCGTGGCGATGAACGAGAGCGTCGCGCCCATCTACGACGACGGCGAGCTCACCATTTACGAGGTCAAGGCTCCGTTTCAGCTGCCCATCGCGGCCCCCGATCGACAATCGCGCGACGCCCTGAGGCGGCAGAACGTCGAGCCCTACGGGGCGATGCCATGGGTGCAGAACGATCAGGTGCGCGTGCAGATCAGCTGGGTGATCAGCAACTTGAGCCCGGAAACGGCCAACGTCGAGCTGATCATCGACCCTTGGAACGAGTTCGGTCGTTACTGGCCGGGAGTCACCGTGATCGACGAGCAAGAGGGTGAAGCGCTGCCCAACCTCTCGGGTTACGACCGTTACATCGAGGTTCCGGGCACCGATGCCCCGGGTGAAGCGCGTGTACACGGTGTGATTACCTTCGACGCCATGCACGAGCTCGCGATCGACTTTGCGACAGCCATCAACATCATCGAACACCCACCACCCGATGACGGTTCACTCCCCTACGGAGCGTCCACCCTCGTGAATCATGCGTTCGACATCCACAATGCGAGCAAAAACGATCTGCTCGTGAGCAGCTACATCCCCGAGGTGATTGCAGGGCTTACGGGTTTCGACTTCGGGCTACGCAGCGTGGGTGAGCCAGGGCTTTGGGGACTCGAGATCGTGGTCGAGGTAGTCGACACGGGCGACCAGCGTGTCCTCGAAAGGGACAGCACCGATCCGATGTTGGAAATGCCGGAACGGCAGTACACCGTGGGCGAGTGAGCTCACGGCCGAGCCGGAATCGTCTCATCGGGCGGCGCGGGCGAGTCGGCGCCAGGGGACGGATCACGCGTCATGTCTCGCAGCAGGCGACTGAGCAGAGCGGGATCGATGGTCCAGCTCGCTCGGAGCTCGCGCGCTTCGAGCTTTAGGTTCACGTTGCTCAGGGCGCTGCTCCATGGCGGGCCCACCAGCGGCAGCGCGCGCTTGGTGAAGTCGACCAAAAAAGCCTGCAGCCGCCGACAGCCGTCCGCGTCACGACAGCGAAGCAGCGCCGCTACCTCGATGTCTTCTTCCACGCTGAGCCGCACGGCCCCGGCCCTTCGGGTTGCAAGCGGTGACTTGTCGACAGGCTCGTCCTCGAACAGGCGCTCGAGCCAGCCGGCCTCGAGCTCCAGACTGGCGAGCACCGGGGCATCGGCGCCGAGCGCGCCGCGCAGTGCTCGATGCGTCGGATTGTCGACGACGCTCGGGATCTTGCCGTCGAGAGCCTGGAGCATCTGACGCAGATGCTTTCGAGCACTGACGGCGACCAGGTTGTTTTGAAGCAAGGCGATTTCGGCGCCAGGTTTTCTGTCATCGCGGACCAGCACCATGGAACCGGCCTGTTGCCGTTCGGGATGGCCGCCGCGCGAGCGCACCAGTTGCTCGGCACAGGCGGCCAGCTTGCTTTGCTCGAAGCGGCCGCTCGCGACGATGCCAAACGCTGGAGGGCTCGAGGCGCCTTCGGACCGAAATAACGCTAGAGCCAAGCTAGAAATGCCCTTGGTCGGGTCATAGCCGCAAATCTCGGAGACGCGTCCGAGCCCCGGCAGCTCGGCATCGAACAAAAGCGAACGCAGCACCTCTGCGCGCGGGGCGCGCAAGTTGATGGTCACGAGCAACGGAGCCTGCTCGGGAATGGCCTCGAGCTCGCGCAACTCGGCGCTCGGGGCGCTGGACCTGGCCGGGCTTGGGCCGGACTTGCGCTCCTGGCTCAGCGCTACCAGCAGCATGACGAGACATGCGGCGACGAGAGCGAGGTGCAGGGTTTCGGATTTCACGAGGACGCGGCACGCGCTCGGCGTGCGTCGACAGTATAGACCGACAACCCGGCTCGGAACCTCAACCTAGCCCGGAGCTCGTCGATCTTTGCCGGCGCGCCGCCCCTCCGGCCTGGGCGGGAATACCCGCCTATCGAGCGGGCTGCGACGCTCGGGCGTACCCCGCCGCCCTCCAGGTTCTCGAAACAGCTCGAACAGCTGTGGCAGATCGCGAACGCCCGCGCTCTCGATCTGGCGATGATGCTCCTGGCAGAGCGCGAAGAGGCGTTCTCCGATCAGCACGCGGTCGAGCTTGACGTCTGGCTCTCCGTTCGACGTTGCCTCAGTCCCGCAGATTTCACAAACTCGACCGGCCATGCTCACCGGTCGCACGCCTGGCAAGAGTGGGCCAAGCTTTTAGCCGTTTTGCGCCTTCAGCTCGCGCGAGCGGCGCTCGACCCAGGCGATCACCGCGTTTTCGGGGCGCGTTCCGGTAAAGCGCCCCAGCTCTTGAATGCCGGTGGGGCTCGTGACGTTCACCTCGATCAAGCGTTCACCGATCAAGTCGAGCCCGACGAACCAGAGGCCATCGGCATTCAGCTTGGGCCCGATTTCGCGCACGAGCGCTGCCTCGTTCGGCGTCAGCTCCGTCGGTTCTACACGACCACCCACGTGAATATTGGCCCGAATGTCGTCTTCACGTGGCACCCGCAAGATCGCGCCCAAGAGTTGCCCTTCTAGCACCAGCACGCGCTTGTCCCCCTGCCGCACCTCCGGCAGGTACTCTTGCACCAGGGCGTGCTCGCGGCCCTCGCGCGTCAACAGATCGATGAGCGCGCGGGTGTTCGGATCCGACGACGCCAGCGCCACCACTCCGCTGCCCCCGGCTCCATCCAAGGGTTTGAGCACGGCTCGGCCTCCCACCTCGTCGACGAACGCCCGGATCTGGCTGGGGCTCGAGCTGACCATGGAGCGTGGCATGTGTTCGACGAAATGAAAGGCGTAGAGCTTTTCGTTGGCGGCTCTGAGCCCCATGGGGTCATTGACCACCAGCGTGCGATGCTTGATCAAATCGAGCTGCTGGGTGAGGTGCGCGTAGGCGACGTCGAAGGGCGGGTCTTTCCGGATCAGTACTGCGTCGAGCTCGGCGAGCTCCAGCACCTCGGCCGCTCCTTGCGTGACGTGCGGCACCGATTCGCTCACGCGGGTGGGCCGAGCCTCAGCAAACACATCGGCTCCCCGCTGGTACAAGTCGCGCGGCTGACAGTGATACACGACATGTTCATTCGCCTGCGCGGCGCGCATGAAAGCAAAGCTGGTATCCTTGTCGAACACCATGGTTTCGGCAGGATCCATCACGAATAGAAGGCGCACTTCAGAAACCTTTCATTGTCCCTGCTGCTCGATCATCCTGGTTTTTGGCATGCCTGTTTCTAGATAAGCGTTGCGGCAGTGGACCATTCTTGTTTAGCTTCGTGGCGAGGAAGTCTAGTGCGACGTCGTAGCGTTCGTAACCTCGAAGTTTGCTCGAAGCCGGTTCGCCCGGGCGCGCGCGGGGCATCAGCGCTCCCGACCTGGCTTTCGGCGGCGCTGGCATTGGTGCTGCTGGTGCTTTTGTTGCCGGTGCCTACGGCGCGAGCCGTCGGCCACGCGGGTGCCGTGACGTCCGAGAGCCCCGCCGCCACCCGCGCCGCGATCGATCAACTGCGCCGTGGTGGCAACGCCATCGACGCCGCCGTGACAGCAGTTCTGATGGCTGGCGTCACCAGCCCGACCTCCAGCGGCATTGGTGGCGGCGGCTTCGCCATGGTTTGGCTGGCGGCCGAGCAGCGCGCGCGGCTGATCGACTTCCGAGAAACCGCTCCCATGAGTGTCGATGTCGCCGCGTTCGAACGCCGACCACTGCCACCCGAAGAGCGCGGCATATTGGTCGGTGTTCCCGGGGAGGTCAGCGGTCTGTTCGAGTTGCACCGGCGCTTCGGCAAGCTGAGCTGGGCAGAAGTGGTGCGCCCGGCGCGAGAAGCCGCAGAGCGTGGCTTTCAGGTGGGACGCCATCTCGCCAACATGCTCGCCTACGGCAAAGACCGCCTGATTGTCGATCCCGGGATAGCGCAGGTCTTTTTTCCGGGAGGCAAGCCTGCTCTTTTCGGAACGCGCGTGCGCAATCCCAAGCTGGGCAAGACACTCGAGCTCATTGCTCAGCAAGGGCCCAGCGCATTCTACGAGGGCGCTGTGGCCAACGATCTGGTCGAGGCGACCCGTGCTCACGGCGGCGCGCTCAGCCTCGCCGACTTGAAGGCTTATCGTACTCTAGAAAGGGCGCCGCTCACGGTCGCTTGGGAAGGGCGCACGGTGCACACCATGCCGCTGCCCTCAGCCGGCGGGATGATGTTGGCGCAAACGTTGGCCATGTTCGGCAGCGAAGAGCTCAAGCGCTTGGGCTACGAAAGCGGCGCGTACCAGCATTTGGTCGCCGAGGCGCTGCGTGCCGGGGTTGCCGATCGCATGCGCTACCTCGGCGATCCCGCATTCGAGCAGGTCGATCTGCAAAAGCTGCTCGCGCCCGCCCGCCTGGCTGCGCGCCGCCGCAGCATCTCGCTTTACCGCACGCATGCCATCCCTCGCTTCGGTTTGGAGGAGCACGGGACGCACCACCTGACCACGCTCGACCGCGACGGGAACATGGTAGCGCTCACGACCACCGTGAATCGGTTGTTCGGCGCCAAGTTCACTGGTCCGCAGACTGGTGTCGTGCTGAACGACGAGCTCGACGACTTCACGCCGCAGAGCGAAATGGCTGCATTTGGGATGACCCAGAGCCCCAACCGTCCCCGGCCTGGGGCACGACCGCTCTCCAGCATGACCCCGACTATCGTCGTCGAACGCGGTCGCCCCATCTTGGGCATCGGCGGTTCGGGTGGACCTGCCATCGCCACCAATGTGACTCAGCTGGTTTTGGCGAATCTGGTCTTCGACCGGACTCCTGCACAAGCCGTTGCCGATCGTCGCTTCTACATCCCCACCAAGAAAGCTTTCATATTGCTGGAGAAGGGCGCTCCCCAAGCGCTGCGCGAAGATCTGGAGCGGCGCGGCGAGATCGTCGGTGAAATGCCTTTCAATGGCACCGCCGTTCAAATGATCGCGGTACGAGGCGACCGTGTCCTGGCCGCCGCGGATCCAAGAAAGCACGGGCTTGCGTTGACGTACTGATGGGCTCTCTTGTCCCCATGGTCGGCGCCGCCTAGACTCGGCTCGGTGAGCCAGCCATCCGATGATCGGTTCTTCGATCGCCTTCGCGCGCTTGCTGCGCTCGCCGCCGCACCTTGCTTGGCGCATTGCGCAGCTCAGTCGGCGCCCGCACCCGTGGCGCAACCTCCCGAGGTCGACGTGGGCATGCCCGAACGTCAAGCGCCTGCGCTCGCGTCATCGGTGGATTCCGAAGAACCAAAGCCCCAGGAGCCGAGCTTGGATCCGGAGGCGTTCTCCGAGATTCCTTGTGGCCCGGGCGGCGCACCCGAGCTGGCCAAGATTCGGGCTAGTCGTGGGTTCGACTTTTTGGAGTTGCGCTCGGCGCTCCAGGGCAGCGCGCCGAGCGATCACTCGATGACGACCAGCACCGGACAGCCGTGCGTGGGCATGACCGATGCCGGGTGTCGCAAGACACTCGCTTCGCTGGTCGTCGAATCCGGCTTCGTCGAAAGCTGTGTGCAGCTCTGCTCGTATCAATATCTGGTGGGCACCGAAGGCACGGAGGTGTTTCAGATAGCCAGCCGAGCGGAGCTCGAGCAATTCCTCGGTCCGATCGACACGCTGGCGGAAGCGCAGCTGATCGCGCGGGCGCACGACTACACCAGCGAGTGCGGCGCTGCTGCGCAGGACCAAGAGCGGACCTCCGGCTACCAAGAGGTTCACGATGGCTTTCGCCTGCTGACCACGCGGCTGACAGGTCACTGCCCGATAGAACGCACCCGCTACATCATTGCGGTGTCTCGCGACGCGCGCGTCGAAAAGCTGTGGGAGCAGGTCTTGCCCAGCGAAGGGTCCCTTTGCATCGGACGGCGTCAAAGCACCCGGCCTCGCCGGTTCGACACGCTCGAGCGGCCCCCCGAGGCGAATCCCGAAGCCTCGCATTTCGCACGCATGGCGGCGCTGGAAGCCGAATCGGTGATGGCCTTCGAAGCGCTGGCGGGGGAGCTACGGCGTCACGGCGCACCGGCGGAGCTCAGCGAAGCGGCGCGCTCGGCAGCTCGAGACGAAGTGCGGCACGCCCACCTGACGGGCGAGCTCGCCAAGGCGTTCGGTGGCGAGCCAGAGGTGACCAAGCCCATGCGGCAGCGCCGCCTGGAGCTCTACGAGCTGGCGCTCGACAATGCCGTCGAAGGCTGCGTGCGCGAAACGCTCGGCGCGGTATTTGCGCTCTACCAAGCCGAGCGAGCTCGGGATGCTCGAGTGCGCGCCGTGCTGCGCGACATCGCTCGCGACGAGCTCGAGCATGGGCGCCTCGCCTGGCGTATCGCGCGCTGGTGCTTGCCACGGCTCACGACCACACAGCGCGCTGGCCTCGCCCAGCGGGTGCGGCAAGCGTTCGCTGCTCTGTCGTGTGAGCTTGCGCTCGCGCCGCCCATCGAGCTGCAGCGAAGCGCAGGCCTGCCTCCGGCGGCCGCTGCTCTGGCCATGCTGAAGGGATTCGAAAAGCTCGCGGCGCCGCGATTGCGGGCGCTCTAGCTACGCGTGCGCCAGCGCTAATGAATCGAAGCTACCAGCTCGGCGCTTTCGAGCGGCTCGAGGTCGGTGGCGATGGCGTAGCCTACGCCGCGATTCTCGATGGCGGCGATCGAGTAGCCTCGCTTGGTGCCGACGAAGACCGGGCGGTTCTTCACCACACGTGGCTTGAGCACCCTGGTGTTGCGCAACGGTACCCGCTCTGCGTCGAAGACATAGACGGTGAGCCGATGCCCGTCGAGACGGTAGAACAGCGACGCAGCAGGTTCATTCTTGACTGGAACCACGGCGCCACCGTGCCAGTGTGCTCCGTAGCGGTTCAGCTCGGGCTGGAGCCGCACGGGGAGCCCCGTTCGCCGCTCGAGCTGCAACATCAGGTTGGGCTCGGTCACCTCGGGTGGAAGTGACGAGGCGTGTAGTCGCACCAGTTCTTCGACCAGCTGCTCTTCACTCGACTGGGTAGTCATACTGGCTTGGGCGCTTGCCGGATGGCTCGCGGGCTGTGCTTGAGCGCGTTTGCTTTCCGTCTTGTTGCTGGCGAAGGCAAGCGCGATGGCGGCAGCGGCGGCCACTGGAACCACGGTGCGCCAAGGCAGCGGCTTGCCTCGCTCGGCTTGCGAGCGGCGTGCCGCGTCTATTTCGAGCGCTTCTTCGCGGGCACGTTCCGCGGCCAGCGCGGCTCGCACGCGTTGCTCGAAATCGGCGGATACTTGCACCGAGTGCACCGCGCGCCGGGTACTCGCGTGAATGGCTTGACTCAGCAAGACACGCTCGTGACAAGCGCCGCATCGTGTCAGATGCTCTTCGGTGTGTAGTACGCGCTCCGTCGAAAGTTCACCATCGACGAAAGCATCGACAATGGGTTGAACTTTTCGACACTGGCTCATCTCAACACACCGCCTTTTTGGCGCGATAGCTGTTCAGGTCAATGGGTTCGTTGGAGGCGCCCGATGTGGTGACTCCGCCCGAGCTGGACACTCTGGCCGAGTGGGGCAGAGCGGTGGGCTCAGGCGCGTTGCCCACTTCTGCTTCCGGTCCGACGATGCCCAGCGAGCGCGCGTGCTCGTACAAGCTGGCTTTGAGCATGCGACGACCGCGATGCAGGCGCGACATGACGGTACCGATCGGGCACCCCATGATATCGGCCACCTCGCGGTACGACAGCTCTTCGGCGTCGACCAGGACCACTGCCAGGCGGAACTCGTCGGGGAGCTCATCCAAGGCCCTGACGATTTCGCGCTGCAGCAAAGGCCTGAGCGTAGTGGTCTCGGGGTCGCGCATGGCTTGCATGCTGGCCGTACTGACCCAGCCATCGGCGAGCGGATCGGCGTCGGGGCCTTCGAGCACGCTCTTCTCGAGGCCTCCACGGCGGAAGCGATTGATGAAGGTATTGGTCAGGATCTTGATGAGCCAGGCGCGCATGTTCGTGCCAGCCTGGAATTGGTGGCGGGCGCGCATGGCCTTGACCAGCGTGTCTTGGACGAGATCTTCAGCGTCGGTCGCGTTGCGAGTGAACCGGGTGCCCACCGACAGCAGGGTTTGCAGGTGATTGAGGGCGTCCCGCTCGAACTCCTCTGCTGAGATTACGCTAGCCTTCGCCATGAACTTGGGGTCGCTCCGAGTAACCTGGCCGAAATCCCGATTATTCCCTGGGACCCGTGTTTTGGTCCTTATCGGGCAATTTGGATTCTAGCTGGTCCAGGCGCTCCTTCAAGCGTGCCACTTCTTGCTGAAGTTCGCGGAATGCTTTGAAATCTGGCAATACCGCTCGAATCCGCTCGTCGATGGTCGCCTGCCATTGCTCGATGGTTGCCCGAAGCCCTTTGGGGCCCTCTTTGAGTTCAGGCATGCTGCCCTCCTCGCCTTCTTCGGCATCTTTTGGCATGAGTTTGCCGATGGGGCCCTCGCGGAGCTGTGAAATCAATTTCCCACTCCGATTGCGAATCAGCGCCTTGAGCGTCGCCAGGGGAATACCCCGGGGCCGCGCCTTGAGCTCTTCGGAAATGATGAGCGCAAGCGTGACGTCGGTCTTGTCCTCTTTGGTGGCGTTGTCGATGATCTGGACGTCTTCGCCCGCCCGCACCATTTCTGCGATGTTGAGCAACGTGACGTAGGTGCTGTCCTTGGTGTCGTAGAGCTTGCGGTTGGAGTACCGCTTGATGACACGCTTGGGCGACGCTTGCTCCGCTTGATCAGCGCGATCTTCAGGTCCGGTCATTCGGTTTCTCACGTTTCAGCACGCGAGCGCCGGTCTTACGGGCGCAGCGTGCTGCATAGCGTCAAGATGGACCTGCCGGACGGACTTGTCGAGGGCGCCCCGGATGCACCGAGCAGATTCGGCCAACGGGCCGCCCCGGTGAGCCCCTTAGCCTGTGGCGAGCAAGTGTTCGGGCTCGGTTTGACGGTCGTGGGTCAGCCACTCGTGGACGGCGTCGAGGAAGCTCTCGAAGCTGTCGAACGTCATACCCAGCTCGTTGACCCAGGCGATCACGGGTAGCTCGGCTTTCGTCGCACGGGCTCTAGCGTCGAATGCAAACAGTGTGGTGCCCTGCAGGTCCGCTCCGAACGGGATCAGCGGGCGCCGATGGCGCGGGCCCGATGCGGGTGGTGCGATGTGGGGAACGGGGGTTTCAGCTGCGCGAAAGACGGTCTGAGCGACGTCCTCGTATTCACGTTTGCCCAGGTTTGCGGTCCCCAGCAGGGTCGCTCCCTCGTAAAAGCGCGGCCAACCGTCGTGCACCCTCAAAAAGTCGCGATAGCTGCGAGGCAGCTCGACGCCCAAGCGGGCTTCGGCGGCTCGTATGGCGATCTCCGAGGCTCCAGGATTCGGAACGAGGCCGAAGTCCTTATAGGGTTCATCGCGCATGATATCGATCTGCGCGTTTCTGATTTGCTCGAGTGTGTCGCGCCATGCGGTCATACAGGCCCCTTAAAGCAAGCGCCGCTGACGGGCCAAGTAACTGCCCATGCACTCGAGGGGGGCCATCGGCGACTGTAGCTAATTCGCGAAAAGGGTCAGGTGTACGTTATACGGCTGGGGCATGCGGTTCTGGTGCAATACCCGGCGAATCCCGGCCTGGCTGTGCGCTGCTCTGGGACTTGCCTTGTTGCTCTTGGGCTGCCAGCGCTTCGGCGGCGAGCCCGAGCTCTTGGCCGTAGCAGACGTGGCACCTCGGCAGATCGAGCTCGGCGATCGCCTCGAGATCGTGGGGGACGGATTTCCCGAGGGCCGCCCCGCTACGGTCGAGCTGTCGGGGGAGCTCCACCGCGTGGGAGACTTGCGCGTGCGGCGCTTCCGCCAAGTGCTGGAGGCGAAGAGCGTCGGTCGCAACACGGTGGTCTTGGTTCCGACGGAGCAGCAGCTCTCGGAATGGGTGGGTACTGGTGAAGCAGCGGCGCACGCGACGTTTCGCGGCGAGCTGAGGCTGGCGTTCAGCTCGCACCTGACCAGGACTGGGCCGGTCTTCGGCACACTCAAGGGCGTGGTGATCGATGTGTTCCCGTGGACCGTGTCGTCCAAGGTGGCCGGCAGCCGAGTCGAGCAGGCCGAACGCTTCGCGCAATTTCTGGGTGTCGTGTTTGCTGCCAACGGCTTCGAAGTAGCGTTGGTCAAGCCAGGCAGTCGGGCCGAGCGTGCCGGGCTACGTGGCGGGGACGTGCTGATGTCGCTCGACGGCGTGCGCTTGCTGGCGAAAGGTGACTTCTTTGCCGCCGGTGCCGAACCCACTGCGCTGGTCGAGCTCAGGCGGGGCCGCCTGCAAGAGCCGATTCCGGTGTACGTCGACGTGGCAGGGTTTCAGCCAATCTCCCCGACCAGGCTGAGCAACGCTGCGTTGTTGGTCGGGTTTGCTGCCGCCCTCGTGCTCTTGTTCAGCGCTCCCGTCGTGCGTGTGCTCGGCTGGGCGGAGAGGCGGGTCGTCCAGCGCCTGCTCGAACGGCGCCCTCGGACTCGGCCGCAAAGGGTCGATCACGGCCGGCAGACGCTGGCGGATGTCTTGCTCTCGCGCGATCTGCTGCCCCGCGGTGTTTTGGGAGCGCTGATGCGCCCGATTCCGTACTTGGTGTTTCTGGGGGCGAGCGCCGTCTTGGCACTCCTGGCTGCAGGGCGAGTGTTGATCGGCCCGGACCTCGACCTACCCAGCCTGTTCTTTGCCTCCGTGGTCGCGCTCATGGCCACTTCATTCATTTTCGGTGGATTCCCCGTACGAGGAGGTTGGTCGCTGCGGGCTGGCCTTCGAGCAGCTTGCGCAGCGCTGGTGTTTCAAATCCCAGCGGTGCTCGCCCTCTCGTGCGTGTTCGTTCAAGAGGGAAGCCTGCGCGCGACCGATGTGGTGGAAAGCCAGGGTCTGTTGCCCTGGGGTTACAATGCCTTTGCCAGCCCCATGATGTTCGTAGCCCTGCTCGTGCTTTTGGCAACGGCGGTGCCGGAAACCAGTCGCCGCAGCTTCGGTGTGGCGAGTCTAGAAACGACGCATCAGGTGCGCGCAGTCACGCACCCCGTCTCGCGAAGTCTGTTGTTCTTCGCTGAAATGAGCCATGTCTTCGTGGTGAGCTCGCTGGCTGCAGTGCTGTTTTTGGGTGGCTGGTCGCTCTCGCCGCTCGTCGCCGACAGCGATCTTGCGGGGACGGGCCGGCTGCTACTGGGTGTCGGTCTCTTGCAGCTCAAGACGCTGCTTTTGGTGTTTGCCATCGCTGGGGCGCGCTGGGCGCTCAGCCGCATTGGACAGCGGGAACTGATTGGGTTGTGGTGGCGTTGGCTTCTGCCATTATCGGTGGGCGCGTTGTTGCTCTCGATCGCGTATCGACGCTCACTGACTCGATTCACGCTCATGCAAGAAGCTCAAGCGGGGGTGAGCCTAGTGGTGTTCTGTCTGGTGATCTCGCTTGCCGGCTACTTCGCGGTGCGTGTGGCCAGAGCCAGCCGTGCCGGGAGCATCAAGCTGTCGATGTATTCGCTGAATCCCTGGCTATGAACCGTTACTTGTAAACACCGACCGACACGAGATGCAGGATGCCCTTCTTGGGAATCCTCAGCCGTACCCAGCGCCCTTCGACCGGTGAAAACTCGGGATGCCACGTGGTGAACAGCTCATTCTTGCGAGCAATCTGCTGCCACTTCTGGCCGTCGCTGCTGACTTCCAGGACCAGCGGGATCGCTCGGTCCGAACAACAATCCTGTCGGTTTACCACTTTGACGGACTTGAAGCGCTGAACACCACCAAGATCGATTTGGATCCACGGTTGATTCTGTTCCTGTGTGTGGAAAAAGAAGTTGGGGCTTTCCGCACATTTCTGCGCTGGAGACCGACAGCCTTGTGGAAAGGTAGAACTGATCGTCCAGGACTTACCGCGAGCGATGTTGTCCAGCTCGGCCAGGTAGGACTTGACGGCAAACCCTCCCCAGGCCAAGCCGCCGAGCAGCACGGCGATCAGTCCCAGCTTCAGGGTCCGCGCCAGCCATGGTGGATTGTACCGACCCGAGGTGAGCTCGAGGCCATACACGAGACCCTCGGCCACCACGCGAAGCTTCTTGGCCCAGCGCACCTGATCGTCGGCAGGCAGATCGGCATAGGCTTCGAACGAGTTGCGCCCGACGCAGCTCTTCACTTCAGCTGCTTCTTCCTTGGTAACGTTGGCTTCTTCGAGTAGCGGGTCGGGTTTGGCGGCCTTCCAGAGCGCTTCGAGCTCTGCCGCATCTTTTGGGTTGGTGGGGTGAGCACTCAGTGCTCGAGCGCTCTCATCGACGGCGCCCTCGTCAGCGGCTCCATCATCATCATCATCGGGTTCCGATGCCTGGGGTTCGCGAGCTGTGGGTTGGGGCTTTGCTTGCTCCGCTGCTTGCGCCCGCGCGTGCTCACGAAACGCTGCCAGCGAGTGTAATGCCCAGATGATCGATTGATGATAAAGCCCGCATGCCAGCGCGTCGGGTGGGCCATCCGAAAAAGGCTCCGGGGGCTCGAGCGCACGGCGCGCTAGTTCTGCAGCGATGCGTGCGCGTCGCTCGTATTCGAGCCCTCGCTTGGAAAGATCGAGCTCGCCTTCGCCCCCGCTCTCCGGCTGTGTACCCCAAACCCAATCGATCGACCGGCGCAAGACCCCACGTTTTGGTTTGGCCTTGGCTAGCTTGCCCCGGGCCTGATCGACCACGGGCGCTGGGGGCGGGGTAGCTTGATCACTGTCGGCGACAGACGACTTTTCGGATTCCACGATGGGTGAGCGAAGCAAACACCTGGCACGCGGTCAAGTTCGGCGTGGGCGCGGCCCGCTCAACCGCCGGCGCCATGCTGGCCGCTCGCGCATTTCTTGCAGATCTCCAGATCGAAGCGCCCCTGCTTCAACCGCCGCCGTATGCGGCGATACCGGGGCTCTCTCCAGATCGCCCCCAAGTGCCGCTCGCGAATGTTCCCGAACGTTACCGTGCTGTGATAGTCATTGCAGCAGAGCACGACATTGCCTTGGAAATCGATGGTGACGTTTTCCGACGGCAGCGAACAATCGCTCTTCGTCTCCAAAAGCGTGTGATCGACCAGACCAGCACGGTTCGAAAGCTCAGTCGCCGAGGTGAAGACGCGATAGTCCAGTCGGGCGCGCAAGCCCGAAGTCTCCTCGCGGTGCCGGCGTAACTTGACGATATTGCGGGGCGGCTTTGGACCGTGCTGTGTCACCAGAAATCCGTCCACGCCCGCATTCACCAATTTATCGTGGACCGCGGGAGTCAGGAGATCTCCGTTCGTGAAGATCACCAGCTTCGTGTACGGCAGTTTGGCGCGGGCATAAGCCATCCAATCCGGCAAGCGCTCGTCCAGCAGGGGCTCGCCGTAAAAGTGAGGGGACAGGCGACCCCAGAACGAAAGCTCCGCGAGCTGGTCGATGATGGATTGAAACGTCGCTTCGCTCATGCGCCGTTCGTTTTTGATGCGGCCTCGTTCGAATACCGAATTGGGACAGTAGCTGCAGGCGCGATTGCAGGCCGTGGTAGTTTCTAGCTCCACGACCTTGAAGAAATCGCGAGTCCTGTACTTGATCAGATTGACCGCGTCGCAAAACAGCTCCGTCGTGGGCTCGTTCCAAAGCTTGGTGGGAAGCAGCTGACGCAGTTCCGAATGCATGGGCGGGTGGGACCCACAGCATAGACGCGCGCGCCCTCCTCGACACCTCGCTGGCGCCGACTAGGCGAGCATTTGTCGAAGATTGCAATTAGGACGGAAACTCGCTTGCCGAAGGCGCTCGCCGCGACGGGCTCGACGGTTCAGCTATGCTGGGGTCGACCAGTCACCCATGATCGGCGATCGACGTGATGGCCGGGCCGTTCTCGCAGCCCAGCCCCTGAAATCAGTTACAGGGCGACCTTGCTGAGGATGCAACCGCGTCACACCTTTGCCCTACGCAGGGCTAGGCGGTCGCTGTCCGCATGGTGGCTCCGCGCTCCGGTGCTGCGCGATGCCTTGCTGCTGTGCTCGAGCTGGGTGCTGCTCAGCGCTATCGTGAACGCCCGCTATCCGGGGTGGGAAACGCGCTTCTGGTACCTCGCTCCTTCGCTCGACGTGACGGTGATCTTCGTATCGTTCGTCGTGCTGGGCGGGCTCGGAGTGCGCATTCCCAAATTCGTCCTGTTCGGCCTGGCTTGTGGCTTTGCCTTCGTGCGCTTGTTTCGCATCGCGGACGGCGTGACGTTGCGCATGCAGCACCGCACCACGAACGTGTTCATCGACGGGCAGCTGTTTCCGGGGTTGGTGCGGCTGGCTTACACCACCGTTCCCACCCTCAAGCTGGTGTTGATGACGCTGGTAGGTGTGTTGGTTTTGGTGCTGGTGGGGTGGGCCAGCTACAGAATGCTACGTCACGCCGCCAGGGTACTCGCCGAACCTCGCCGCGCGGTGGTGTTCTCCAGCTTGGTCGCGGTATTGTTCGTCACCGGACCATATACACCCCAAAGCCCCATAAAGGAGCACTACC
The DNA here is from genome assembly GCA_965651135.1 of uncultured Myxococcales bacterium. Taxonomy (GTDB): domain Bacteria; phylum Myxococcota_A; class Polyangia; order Polyangiales; family Polyangiaceae; genus JAICQQ01. The sequence goes on along the minus strand of CBFGRJ010000050.1, from coordinate 11,466 downwards.
AGGGAGCGTTTGCGGCCAGCGTGTTGCCACGCTTTGCGGATGACTTCATCACCTACTGGAGCGCGAGGTCATTCTCCGAACAAGTCGAAAGGCAGGTGCAGGCTCAGGGGCCCCTCGAGTACGGTCCTGGCCTCTTGGCGGAGCTCCGCGGGAGCAACGTGCTCTTGATCTTCATCGAGTCTTATGGGGAAACCCTGCTCGATTTGGAGCCGTACACCGTGCCGATCGATCGCGCCTACAAAGCCTGGGAAGCGACGCTCGGTCCCGCCGGCTTTCACATGGCATCGGCGATTCTCGAATCACCTACCGTGGGAGGCTACAGCTGGCTGGCGCACCTGACACTTGCCACGGGTATCAAAGTCACCGACCAGCTGCGCTACGAGAAGCTGTATCGCATGGGGCCGAAGACGCTGGTGCACTACTTCGTCGACGCCGGCTACCAAACCCTGCTGGTGCAGCCGGCCACCATGCGCGACCCGGGACCTATTTGTTATCCATTTCACAAACATCGCTATTCATGGGAGTTCGGCTACCGCGGTCGCAACTTTTCGTGGGCGCCCATGCCGGATCAGTTCGTGCTCGATTTCATCCACAAGAACGAGATCATGGCGACCGAGGGGCCGTTGTTCGTCGAGTACAACCTGGTTTCTGGGCACATGCCGTGGAACGACCAGGCCCCTATCGTGCCGGATTGGAGCACGATAGGTGATGGCAGTCTGTTCAGAAGCATGCAAGGCGTTCGCTTCGACACTGATTGGAGCAAGCTAGCTCATGCACACAACGCTTACTTGACGGCGATGTTGTACGACCTCGAAGTGCTGCGCCAGTACATTGCACAATTCGTGCATGACGACACGCTGCTCATCATCTTGGGCGACCACCAACCGGTTGGCGAGGTCACTGCGAATAGTGACGCAAGAGGCGCTCCCATCCACGTGGTTAGCCGCAACCCCCGCTTCATAGAGAAGTTCGTCAAGCGGGGGTACGCGCGCGGCATGCGGCCCCAGAGCTCTCCGCCGCACCCGGGCATGGAGACGTTCTTGGAAGGTTTTATCCGCGATTTCTCCCGGCATTAGCCTGGGAAATCCGCAGAATCACGCGAATTTATTGAGACTTAAGTCGGACCGGCAGGCGCCGTTCAGTGAATGGCGTGGGACGTTTCCGCTGCCGCGGGAGGTCTCGAACGGGAAGCGAACGAGAAAGCAAGCGATCAGCAAGCGCCAAAGCGAGGAGCGAACGATGTCTCAAGCCAACAGCCCAGTTCCAGCCGATGACCGAGTTCGGGAGGTTCGCCATGAAGCCCAGATAACCGACTTGGCAGATGGACGGGAGGCCGAGCATCGTCGAGCCCACCCACGTTACGGCGTCGATCTCGATGTGAGCCTCGGTTCCGAGCACAACTTCTATGCAGGCTTTGCCGAAAACCTTTCCGCTGGTGGCGTCTTCGTGGCGACCCACCTGCTCAAGCCCGTCGGCGAGATTATCGAGCTGTCGATCCACATTCCCGACAGCGAGCAAATGATCAAGGGCACCGGCGAGGTACGCTGGATTCGTGAATTCAACGAGGCGAGCGACGTACCGCCTGGCATGGGTGTCAGGTTCCTAGAGCTGGAACCCGGCGCCGAGGACGTCATCGAGCAGTTTCTGGCGCGCCGCGATCCGATGTTCTTCGACGACGAAGACTTCTGAGGCTCTCCAATCGCTGAAGCGACGGCTTCGCGCCGTTCAACGGCTAGCTGTGATACCATGCGGGCTGTCGTGCATTTGCCTGCGATCGTCTGTCCGAAGTGCGGAGCCCATGTGCCGCCCCCGGCTCACCCGGATGCGGTCGTCGCCAGGTGTGCTCACTGTGAGTTCACGGTCCAGCTGAGCGCCGAGTGGGTCGAAGCGAGACAGCGGCAGCAAGCGGCGATCGACCAGCGGCATCACGAAGCCAACGAGCGTGTCGCCGAGGCTCGCGCGAAGCGGAACGAGCGCCTCGTCTGGGTGCTGGGCATGCTCGGGCTCTTCGTCTTCATTGCGGGGCTGGTCGCCGTGACCTTGGGGTCCGAGATGTGGAAAGAACACCGGCGCGACGAAGAACGCGCCGCTCAGCGCGCGCTCGATGAGCAGCGTTCGGCGGACCTGCTGGGCCAGGTTGCCCCGATGCTCGGTCGGTTGCGCGAGAAGGGTTGTGCGCGCGAAGTTTCGCCTGCTGCCATCGCTCGCGGCCCCGTTAGCGAGCAGTTGACCATGTGGGGTGGAGGCAATTGTTGGCATGCGGTCGTGGCTGCGTCGACGAATATCGATGCGAAACTCGTCACGCCTTCTGGGCGCGTGGTCGCCGCTCAGGGTCAGGGGTCAGGGTCAGGGTCAGGGTCAGGGTCAGCGAACGCTCGAGCTCGAGCATTGCCCGACGGAGACGGGCGCGCACACCTTCAGCGCAACCATCGACCCTCGCGACCTACTGGCGTATGCGATGGTCGACTGCCCGCCGGCCTTCGAAAAGCACCGTGACGATCCCGCCAAGAACGGGCTCGCGCGCGCACAAGAGCGCCTGAAGGCGCTCACGCTCGCCGGTTGCAGGCGCGTCATCATGCCGCCCAAGCCCGTGACTGGCCCGCAAACACTGACCGCGAGCATGCACACCGGTGCCTTCTGCAGCGTTTTGGTGATGAGCGCAGGCTCTGACGAAAACATCCTCGAGATGACGCTGAAGTCACCCATGGGACAGACCGTTGCCACGCGAAAAGCGAGTGACATGGAGCTAGCGCACTGTGCCGAAGTCACCGGCGATCACGCGGTCACCGTGACCCCGACGAACGGAGACTACTTCACGCTGGCCGGCATGGAATGCCCGCGCGCCGTGGCGCGCAAGCGCGGCGCGAAGTAGTAGCCTTGCGGTTCGCTGGAACCCACTCGGTACCTCCAACGCTGGGAGAATCGTCAATGATCTTCGAATTTTGCGCGCGTGGCTCCGCGAAGAGCCCAGTGCCCAACACTAGGACGAGCGCCGCTCTCGCCTCTCTCCAGGTCCAACATATGCCAGAAACGGGGTCTTGCCACAAGCCCCCTGTGGTGCCGCATGGTGATCGCCATGACGAACAGGGCGCGGCATGCGGTAGTGATTGCTGGTGGTGGGCCGACCGGGTTGATGCTGGCGGGCGAGCTCGCCCTCGCGCGGGTCGACGTCGCCATAGTCGAACGGCGTGAGACTCAAGAGCTCGACGGTTCGCGCGCTGGTGGGCTGCACTCGAGGACGCTCGAGCTCCTCGATCAGCGTGGAATCGTCGAGCGCTTTCTCTCAGAAGGAAAACGGATGCCGGTCGCGCCGTTTGCCACGACCATGCTCGACCTGAGCGATCTGCCGAGCCGGCACAACTACTGGCTCGGGTTGTGGCAGGAGCGCATCGAGCGTCACCTTGCCGATTGGGTCTCCGAGCTAAAGGTGCCGATTTATCGTGGCCGCAGTGTCACGGGGTTTGCGCAAGACGACGTCGGTGTCGATGTCGAGCTATCGGACGGTGAGACGTTGCGAGGGCGGTATCTGGTGGGCTGCGACGGAGGCCGAAGCTCGATCAGGAAGCAGGCCGGCATCGAGTTTCCGGGATGGGGTCCATCGGTCAGCTACTTGATTGCTGAAGCAGAGATGCAGACGGACCCAGAGCCCGCTTGGGGCGTTCGCTATGTGGGTCGAGGCATTCACGGTCTGGGCAAGCTCGGAGAAGGTCAGCGCGTGCGCCTCGTCTCGACGGAAGAGCAGCTCGTGCAGGGCGCCGATCCGACTCTCGACGACCTGCGCGCCGCGCTCGTCGCTGCCTATGGGACCGACTACGGCATCCACAACGTCACGTGGCTGTCGAGGTTCACGGACGCCACGCGGCAAGCAGCGGCGTACCGAGCGGGGCGGGTGTTGCTTGCCGGCGATGCCGCGCACGTGCATTCCCCCGCCGGCGGACAGGGACTTAGCCTAGGCGTGCAAGATGCCGTGAACCTCGGGTGGAAGCTTGCCCAAGTCGTGCTCGGCATCTCGCCCGAAAGCCTGCTCGATAGCTACCACATCGAAAGCCACCCCGTGGGTGCGCGTGTGCTCGAGCGCAGCATGGCGTTGACGGCGGTCAGTCGGGGTGATGAGCGAACACGCGCGCTGCGCACCCTGATGTGCGACCTCGTTGCGCTGGACCAACCCCGCCAACGCTATACGGCACAGATCTCGGGGCTGGACATTCGCTACGACCTGGGCGCGGGGCACCCTCTGCTAGGTCGCCGCATGCCCGATCTCGATTTCGTCACCGACAGCGACAGCGGTTTTCAGCGGGTGTTTGCCCAGCTTCACGACGCCCGCCCGGTTCTGCTGAACCTCGGTGAACCAGGTGTTCTCGACATCGGTCCGTGGGCGCGGCGCGTGAAGTACATCGATGCTCGCTTCGAGGGCAGCTGGGAGCTTCCGGTGATCGGTTCGGTTGCTCCGCCCAGCGCGGTACTGATTCGACCCGATGGACACGTGGCCTGGGTGGGAGAAGGCAGCGACGCGGGCCTACGCGACGCGCTCATCACGTGGTGTGGATCGCCCGACGCCGGTGGTTCGACGTAGGGTTCAATCGCCGGCTGCTGCTCGCAGCTCGCGCTCTTCGCGGCCCAGTTCTGCGATGGCGCTCATACAGCGCTCTGCAATGGCGCGGTGCAGCTTGAGGTTGCTCTTCTGCTTGAACTCTTGGCTGAAGTCGATGGGCGCGCCGAAGACGACGTAAATCGGCGTGCCCGTGCCATCGAAGTTGCCCTTGACTTGAGTCTTCAGATCGTCGGGCAGAAGTCCGTTGATGAACACCGGGATGACAGGTACGGCTGCTTCGCGGATGATTTTTCCGACGCCGGGTTGAGCCGGAAGAAACTCGAGCGGATCGGGGCTTGGGTTGCGCGTGCCTTCTGGGTGCATGCCCACGAAGGCCCCACCACGACGGACCAGGTAGGTGAGCTCCTGCAGGCTCGCGACGTTCACGAACGCCTTCTTCTTGTCGCGGAAAATCGGTGGATACATGGCAAAAAAGCTCATGATGCCGTTGACGAAGAGGCCTGTGTACGAGTCGTAGAAGAACTTGGCCCGCACGGGGAAGATGATGCGCTGGGTCAAGCCATGACGGAACAGCTCCATCGTGATCACGTACAAGTCGAAGAAGCTGCGGTGGTTGCAGACGAAGATGAAGCTCTGCTGGGGATCCAACCGAGGCAAGCGTTCGAGGCCGTGCACGCGCCGGAGGCGGCTGGTGCACGTATGAATCCACCAGACCCCGAACGTTCGCTGCAGAAAGCGGATCACCTTGTCCGCACGCGGCGACTCGAAGGTGCGCTGGATGAAACGAATCTGTCGGAGCTCGAGCTTGCTGAGGCGCTTGGCTCCGGCCTTCAGCAGATCGGGTCGCGCGGGCGGGCTCGCCGGTGGGACGCTGGCCTCTTCGTTGGGCCGTGCAAGGGCGAGCGGGCTCTCTTGGCTCATGGTCAAACACCCGCTACCAGGTGGGGTCGCCGAGAGGGAAGCCCTTCGAGGTCATCGGCCATCTCGACGCGGCGTTGTCGTTCGCGCAGCCACTCGCGCGCCACGCGTGGTGCGTAAATGCCGGCGCTGGTGGCAAAGGCCGAGGCGCCCAGCGCAGTGGCCCAGCCCACGGGACCAATCGGACGGCAGCCGAAGAGCTGACTCAACAAGGGTGTCTGCACGATCAGCGCCAAGAGCCCCGCGGACGCCAGGCTGGTGCTGATCACCGGGCGCGAGAAGCCGCCCGAGGCGATGGTTTGACCGAGCTGGGTACCCACCAGGGCCAACAAGCCCATCGTATTGGCGCGCGAGCGCGTGCCGGTGAAGCGCCCGATACTCCACGCGGTGCCGGCGCCGAGCGCAGTCACCAGCGCCCGGGAGGCGATGTCGCGATTCAGAGGCTTGCCCAGCGAGGCGTCCGGGCCTTCGTGGGCGAGCGAGGCCAGCGTCTCGTGCGTGGGTGGGCGCAGCGCGATGGCCATGGCCGGCGCTACGTCGGTCAACAGGTTCACCAGCAATAGCTGGCGAGCCGAGAGTGGCGGCCGGCCGTCGAACAAGCCCGCGGCGAGCGTGAACCCGATCTCTCCGAGATTGCCACCGACCAGAATGGACACGGCGTCACGCACCGAGGCCCACATGGCTCTGCCTTCGACCACGGCCTGCACCAAAGTTTCGATGCGTTCGTCGGTGAGCACGATGTCCGCCGCGCTGCGAGCGGCGCTCGTGCTCTGTTCGCCAATCGCAATCCCGACGTCTGCTAGGCGAATCGCCGGCGCGTCGTTGGCGCCGTCTCCCACCATGGCGACCGTGTTGCCGTTGCGCTGCAGGGCTCGCACGACGCGCACCTTTTGCGAAGGCGTGACCCTGGCAAACACAGCGACATCGTCGATACAGGCGTCGAGCTCTTCGTCGCTCAAACGGCTGAGCTGAGCGCCCGAGATGATCAGGCGCTGGCGCTTGATGTCGAGCTCACGGGCTATGGCTTCTGCGGTGCTCGGGTGGTCGCCGGTGATCATGATGGTGCGCACGCCCGCCTTCGCGAGCTCGCGCACGGCGGCGGCAGCAGAGGGACGCACCGGATCACTGAACGCCAGAAAGCCGCGAAAGCTTAGGCCCATGAGCCGCTCGGGATCCAGCACGTCTTCGGGACCTACGAAGCGCTCGGCGACTGCCAGCACGCGCAGGCCGCGTCGGGCCAATTGATCGGCGAGCGCGAAGAGCCTGCTAAGCCCGGCCTCATCGAGCGGCGCCGGATCGCCGTCCCGCTTGTGCCGCGTGCACTTGGGCAAGATGGTTTCGGGCGCGCCTTTCACGCTCAGGCGCGAACCGTCGCGCGCTGAACCGAGCACCGCATGAAAGCCGCGCGCTGCTTCGAAAGGAAGCTCGGAGCGGAGCTGCCACCCGGGGCAGTTGTAGTCGGGCAAAATGGCCAGCTTCTGAGCCGACCGCAATAGCGCGGCATCGGTAGGGTCGGCTTGCGAAAGACTGCGCTCTGGATTGGGTGTTGCTCTGAGAGCCGCTGCGAGCACTTTGATTCGGGGCCCAGACAAATCGACGACGAGCTGCTCGTCGATCCCGTCGGAGACACTGTAAAGCTCGATGCGCCCTTGGGTCACGGTGCCCGTCTTGTCGACGCAAAGCGCGTTGACCCGACCCAGCGCTTCGATGCTGCGCGCATTGCGCACCAAGGCGCCTCGGCTGGAGAGGCGGTTGGCCGCCGCCAGTTGGGCTGCCGTGGCCAACAGCGGTAGCCCTTCGGGCACCGACGCAACGGCGAGGCTGACGCCCGAGCCGACCAGATCTTCCAGCTTGCGACCGCGCAGCAGTCCGGCGCCCACTAGGCCGACGCCCGCGCCCAGCGCCACCGGACCTGTCATGTCGATCAGCGAGCGCAGGCGTCGTTCGACGCCGCTCTCGGTGGGGGCGCGTTTGGCAGAAGCGGCTCCGCGGCGCGCTTCCGTTTCTTCGCCGGCGGCGACGACCACGGCCGTGGCTTGACCGCTGGCGATCGAGGTACCCTCGTAGAGCATGGAGCTGCGGTCGGCGACTGCGGCCTCGTACGAGGGCTCGGCGCTCTTTCTCACCGGCAACGATTCGCCCGTGAGGCTCGAGGCATCGACCTCGAGAATTTCGGTCTGCACGATGCGGCAGTCCGCCGGCACGACGTCGCCCGCGCCGACCATGATGATGTCGCCGCGGACGAGTTGAGTCGCGTCGACCTCGACGAGCTTACCGCCGCGGCGAACCAGCGCCCGCCGCTTGGTGCTGCGAGCCAAGTCGCGAATCGCGCTTTCGGTGCGATAGCGTTGAACGCCCCCGATCACGGCATTGAGGCCCACGACGCCGCCCACCATGGCAGCGTCGCCAAGCGACCCCACCACCGCAGACAGGCCTGCCCCGGCCGCCAAGAGCGGAGCCAACGGATTGAACAATTCGTCGGTTATGGTGGACGTCAATTCCACCAAAGCCGTTCTGCGCTCGTGGGTCTTCGGAGTGCGGTCGGCAACCTCCGCCAGGGTCAGGCCGCGCTCGGAGCTGCCGAGGCGGGCCAAGACACCGCGCGGGTCGAGCGCGTGCCAGGGTGTCGGGTCGCGCGGCAAGGGCAGCGCTTTGCGCGATAGCGCGACCGAGCCGCGGATGCCGTTGCCCATCGAAATCAGCGAAGCGATGTTGACGACTGCGATCACGCGCCGGGTGGTCATCGGCAATAGGCCGCCCGCCGAGACAAGTGCCCCGACGCTGGCGGCACCTAGTGCGATGTTCACACTCTGCTTCGAGATGCGGCGTGCGGTGGCGCAGGCTTCGATCAGAAAGCGCACGTCCGACAAGTCGTCGCCGCAGATCAAATCGGCGCCCCACGGCGTAGGCTCGCCCTTGCGCGTGAGCCCGATGCCGACGTCGGCGATCGGCAAGCCACCCGAATTGCCAGTGGCCACCAAGCAAACCGTGCGCCCTTCGCGCTGCAGGCGGCGAATCCCGCGCGGTAGGCCATCGCCTTCTGGGATTGTATCGTCGGCCGGTAGCCCCTGCAGCACGGAGTCGTCATTGGCGGCGATCACCACGCGCATTTGGGCGTCGTGCGCGGCAGCGATCAGCTCGTCGATCCCGGTTTTCGGGATGATGCGAACGGCCACGATGGCGACCACCTCGGCCTCTTTCGCCAACCCCAAGATGAGCTCGCCTTCTTGCGCTGCTTCGCTGGCTCGCTTTGCCAGAGTTTCAGCGATGCTTGCTCCCAGAAGCGGCAGGGGACCCAGCTGCCAATTGGGCCGCTGTTGCAGCTCGACGGGGCGGTCCACATCGAACAAGCGCAGCACCTGTTCGCGGGCCTGGCTATCGCTGATGCTGCCGTTGGTTTCGAGCCGGTGGATCACGAAGCGATCGTGCGACACGAGATCACCCTGCAGCACCAGGCAGTCCACTCGGTCCAAGCGCCTCAGTGCCTCGCTGTCCGTGACGAGCACGCTCCGGCGCGCGAGCTGACGCCCGAGCTCCGCGCACAGCACGTCTCGTCCGAGCCTAGCCGGCTTGGGCAACCCGCCGAACAGTGCACCGAAGGCCCGTTGCACACTGCGCGTGGTCAGAAAGCTCACGCCGAAGCCGCCGAGCGACACCACCCAGGCCCGGTCGGCGTACTCTTCGATGGGGCCGCGCGGCAGCGGACGCACGCGAGGCTCGCGCCGCGCCGTGCGGAAGTCGTGGGAAGTCGGACCCTGGCAGAGCTCGGGCTCACGCTGCTCCCACAGCCGGCGGCGTGCTTGCACTTCTCGCAGCAAGGCTGATTTGTGCGATAGCTCCACCAAAATACTCAGCGGTCGTTGGGCAAGCCCCTGCGCAAGGCCGCTGGCGACACTCAGCACGAAATCGGTGCGATCGATACCGAAGCGCTCGTCGATGCCGCGACGCAGTCGTGGGGTGGCTCTGAGGATCGCCAGCACCGATGCCGTGGCCCCTGCCATTCGCGACGCCGGAATTGGAGAAAACTTGAGTGTGGCGCTGGCGAGCAGCCCCAGCGCGTCAGCACCGAGCTCGAGCAGCAACCGCTCGGCAGGCTCGATGTCCGCGGGATGGTCGGGTTGTTCTTCGCGAAACGGCGCCAGCGCCAGCTCGCACGCGCGCTCCGAACCTTCGACCAGGGCTACCAACTCTTCGCTGCCGTAGGCCTCCGGCTCGAACGAAAACACGACGCGCTGGGTATGCGGATTGATTTCGACCCAGTGGATGCGCGGCAGCTGTTTGGCGCCGAGCTCGAGCTGCCGTTGGAAATCGGCAAGCTCTTCGGCATTGATGTCGCGGTACTCGATCTGTGCGCGCGTCGTGCCGATCCAGACTCGCCGCGATCGTGGACTCAAGTGTTTGACGGCGGTCTGCAGAAAACGAGCAAGCTTCATGTGGAGGGGGCGAGCGTCGAGGCTCGCAAAGCGGGATGAAGCCTAACAAGAACCTTCGCTAAGAGGCAGGGCATCGCTGAGTTTTCACGCACAAGCGCGAGCATCGGCCAACGGGCCGGTGGGCGACGCTGCTGTCCTGGTCTCCTATCGCCAGGAGCCAGGCGAGATCGCGTACAGTGCCAGTCGGCTGTCTCGATAAACCGGTGGTCCGAGTACCGCTCGAAAATTCTCCGCCAGGGGCGAAAGCTGGGCCGGGAGCAGCGCCTTCGTCGCGCGATAGTGTTTGGCGATCGCAGCGCGTGTAGGAGTACTCGTGCTCGGTCGATAGTACTGCTCGGCTGCCCGAAAGCGTTCGTGGATGTCGGGAACCCGGAGCAGACCGGGCGCACTGATGAACCTGGCTCCGGTCACGGCGGCGATATCGAACACGTCGCGCACGGTCGGCGCGATCACCACGTCGCCGGCTCCCAGGTAGTGCCTGAGCATGGCGTACTGCCGATAATACTGGTCATGAGGGGACGGACCGGTCAGCAGCTCCAGAGGGTTCTGCAGAGCTGCCAAAGACGTGTCATCCAAAGCATGCTTCAACATCGGCGACGGCAGCGGCGCGAGCAGCGCTGCGAAGCATAGTGCTTTTGTCAGAAGCTTGTCATCGCGTGCCATCCTGAAGGCGTGACGCAACGCAACACGCCTATCGAGCATGGCGAGTAGCCCGACCGACATGGCTTCTGCGACCAAGAATTGCGCGAAAAAGCCCATGAAGAACGCGTAGCGATTGCCGAAACTGATGCCGAGAGCGCGCCAAATGACGAGCACTATGTAGGAGCCCGCAAACCCCCAAACCCACACGGCATGCCGTCGCGCTCGGAGCACCAGCCACAGAGCACACGGCAGCGCCACCAAGTAAAGGTTCAGTAGATCGTCGAATGGGGCGCTGCCGAAGGTCGACGGCTCTTGGATCTTCGTCGCGGACGATTGAGCGAAAAATGACGCATACGGCCAGAGCGATGCGAGCAGCACCGAGGCCGCCACGGCCGGGGCGACTAAGGCAAGCAGCTTGCCGTTCCGATCCACCACGAGCGCGCGCAGGGCCAACAGGACCACGATTCCCAGTGCCCAGGACGCAGTGAGGACGTGGCAAGTCAAAAGTGCGGTCAACGTCGCCGTCAGCAGGGCAAACGACTGCCAAGCGCGGTAGCGGCGCAGATCGGCGACCCATGCAAAGCTGAAGAAGGCCAAGCTCCAGCCGAGGGTGCTCGGGTAGGCTTGAACGAACTGAAAGCTCGTGAGGCTGGTTTCGGAGGACCAACCGAAGTGATGCCAGCGAAGGCAGAGGCTGACGAATAGAAAGAGCGCTGCGGCTAGCTCATGCCTGACATGCATCGAGTAGCGCGAAAAGAGCGTGCGGACGGCCAACACGTACACCACGAGATTGGCCAAGCCAGCAAGCTGGAGCGCCCGGTACGGGGTCAGCCCCGTGAGCTTTCCGAGCGCCGCGACAAGCACGAGATAAGGCGTGTAGAGGCTCGATTCTTGGGTGGTCAGCGCCAGTACTTCGTGGCC
>CBFGRJ010000049.1:0-27286 GCA_965651135.1 uncultured Myxococcales bacterium | reverse complement strand
GTGGTGGAGGGGGCGGCGGGGGAGGCTCGCTGGCAGCGCAGGCGAGCGGCATGAGAACGAGGGCGGATAAGGCGATAGTTGACTTCATGACGGGGAGCAGCCTCGTCGCGCATGCCGCGGATGTCAAGGGGGGAGGGTCATCTGTTCACCCTGAGCTTCAATCACATCGAAAACGCGCGAGACTGAGCGGTTGCCCGTGGCAGTAGCCGACGAGCGGGGCGCAATGCCCCTGCTCGGCTTTTCACGGCGCGGACGAGGTTTTACTAAGCAAGAACTAACGGCACTGGCGATGTCAGAAGAGAAGGTGGGCGGCATGAAACCTGCATCGCAAGAATCGACATTGCTAAACGTGGCATTGCAGAGCCAAGGCAAATGAGGACGAGGAAAACCATGGGACACACGAGCAATCAGGTTGAGCACGACCAGGCGAAACACGGAGCGTTGGCAGTCACGAGGAGCTTGGCCAGGACGCTGCGGGAGCATCCGGTCGCCGCGGGGCTCGGGGTATTGAGCGCCGTGTCCACGGCGTTTGCGGCCGTCAAAGCCCGACGCGCAGCTCATCGCGTGAGCTTGCTCGGACTGGTTTCACTCGGAGCTCTTGCTTGGCGCGTGCTCGGTGGGCGCCTCCGTCGCCACGACGGGGCTGCTCGGCTGGGGCCCGTGTTTCCCGCGCCGGTCTTCACCCCTCCGCGACCGTAACGGTGGCAGAGAGCCAAGAAGTGGCGGCCCTTGCGCCAAGCGAGCGCCCGCGTCCCGTCAAAGAAACGTCAAAGTGCAGGGGGCCGCCTTCACGCGGCATTTCCGCGGGCGAGACGTCCGAAATGCCTGATAGGCTGCGAAGCTCCATGACCGTTCAGATCCGCCTGCTCGGTGAGTTCGAAGTGGTGGCGGCGTCGAGCGTTTCGATTTCGGCGCGCAAGGCGCGAGCGCTGTTCGCGTACCTATGTGTTCGCGCCGGTAGGCCACAGCAGCGCGATCACCTGGCGCACCTGTTGTGGGGCGATGTTTCGAAGGAAGACTACGCGCGCAAGAGCTTGCGGCAGGCTCTTACGGTGCTCAGGCGCGAGTTGCCGGACGCACTCATCCAGTCCAGCCGCGACGAAATCTGGCTCGACCAAAGTCAGACGGCCATCGATGTTCTGGATTTCGAGAAGTTGGTGCAGCCTGGCGCAGAGCCCGGAGAGCTCGAGCGGGCAGTGAATCTCTATCGCGGTGAGCTGCTCGAAGGGTTTCGCTCCAAAGCCGGCGCCTACGATGATTGGTTGGCCGGCGAGCGCCAGCGCTTGCGCGAGCGAGCGGTGGGCGCGCTCGGGCAGCTGCTGAAGGCGCAGCATCAGGCGGGGAACCTGGCCGCAGCAAGCTCGAGCGCCATTCGAATGGTTTCGCTCGACCCATTGCATGAAGAAGCCCACCGCTGCTTGATGCGGCTCTATGCCGAACAGGGGCGCCTCGGGGATGCTCTGGATCAGTATGACGCTTGCCGGCAGGTGTTGGAACGTGAGCTAGGTCAGGCGCCGTCGCCGGAGACTCAGGCGCTTGTCGAGCAGTTGCGCAACACCCGCGGCGGCTATGTGCAGGCGCCACAGGCGACGCGCAGCGAACCTGCGGCAGAGCTGCGCGTCGTGGCCGTTCTCGCCATCGGCCACGTAGAGCCGCTCAAGGGCAAGCATCCAGCGAGCGAGGAGGTCGCGCGGTTCATTGGTGAACAGGGCGGCAGCGTTTTCAGGCGGACCAGCAACGCCACGCTTGCCGCGTTCGGTGCCCGGCGATCGCTGGGCAGCGAAGCCACCAGAGCCGCTTCGGCCGCGATGGGCCTGGCCAAGGCGTACCCCGGCACGTTCAGCCTGGGCCTCTCGTATGCTCAATGCATGGTCACCTGGTCCGACGACGTGCTCTCGGTGGTTGGGGACGGCGTGAGCCAGGCAGCCAACCTGGCGGCTGCGGCCGACGCGGGTGTCATCGTCGCTTCGGAGAGCGTACGGCAGGCTCTACGCGGAACGGCCGCGCTGCGTGGCCTGCATTGGACGCGGTGGTCTCGCGATCAAAGTGGAGCCAAGGCTTGGGCCGTGCAAGAAGGCGCAGACCCAGCCGGCGCGCTTGAAGAGTTGCCCTTCGTTGGACGGGTGCGCGAGCTCTCGATTCTGCGCGCGGTGCTGACGGTTTGCCAGAGCGCCCGGACCGGCCAATTGGTGATGATCCGAGGCGAGGCAGGTATTGGCAAGACGCGACTGATCGAACAAACCTTGCGCCTTGCCGACGGCGAAGGCTTCGAGATCCACCGCGGCTCAGCGACGGATTTCGGACCCCGCGCCGAACGCAACGTCGTGGTTCAACTCGCACGCAGCCTGCTCGGTTATGATCTGAACCCTCACAGCGGTTGGGAGCAGGTGGTCAAGGAGCCGGTGAGTACGCGCGACCGAGGGCTCTTGTTGGAGCTCGCCGGCGTGGACTCTTCGTCATCCCCGGAAGCGACCGACCGGAGCGAGCGCGAGGCTCGAGAAGAACGCCGACGCCAACTTTGGTTCGAGATGTGGCAGCAGCAATGCCAACGGGGCCCGGTCTTGATCTGTATCGAAGACCTGCACTGGGCGGATGCGGACGCCATTGACGGCGTCGTAACGCTGTTGCCGCTGACTTCGAAGCATCCACTGTTGCTCGTGATATCCACGCGACCCGAAGGGCAGCCCGAAACGCCGGGCTGGCTGGGCGCGTTGCGCGGCCAGGCGGTCACCACCCTGGATCTGGGGCCTTTCAATGCAGACGAAGCGCGGGCGCTGGCGCGTCAGCTGTCGGTCACCGATACCGGTCAGGTCGAAGATGCTCTGGTACGCAGCGGAGGCCACCCCTTGTTTTTCGAACAAATTCTGCGCGCGCAACGACCGGCAGGGCTCACCGAATCCGTGCAGGCGGCGGTTCAGGCGCGCCTAGATCAATTGGCCGCTCACGAGGCGGCGGCCTTGCGCGCGGCGTCGGTGTTGGGGCTGGGTTTCGATCTCAGCACGCTGAGCGAGTTGATCGAAGGCGATGTCCCCGTCGAAGGCCTGGTGCGTTCGGGCCTGGTCCGCAGCGAATCCGCGCGCTTCATGTTTTCCCACGCGCTGGTGCGAGATGCCGTGTACGAAAGCGTGCTGCCGGCCAACAAACGCCTGCTGCACTCGAGGGCTGCGCGAGCGGTGAAACACATCGACTTGGCTTTGGCGGCGGAGCACCTGGCCCGAGCGGAAGATCCGGGCGCTGCGCAAGCGTATCTGGAGGCGGCGCGGGACGCGGACCTGCACGATCGTGTGACGGACGCGCTAAAACTCGTGGAACGCGGTCTTGCGCTGGCCTCCGACACCGCCCTGACCTTCACGTTGACGCGGGTCCGCTCGCGTTTGTTGCGGCGACAAGGCAGTCGCGAAGCCGCAGAAAAAGCGGCGCGCGACGCGCTGGCCTTGGCTGCCACACACGTTCAAAGAGCCAGAGCCTGGGTAACATTGGCCGACTGTCTGCGTGGAACACCGCGCGACGCAGAAGCGCTCTCTGCTCTCGCATCAGCCGAGAGCTCGGCTGCACCGGATGACCATCGCACGCGCTCGCAAATTCAATACCTGAAGGGCAGCGTGTTGTTCCCGCGGGCACGCGCCGACGAGTGCCTGGCAGCCCAGGAGCAGGCCTTGCACCACGCCAGGTTGGCGCGCTCGACGGAGGCTCAGGCGCGCGCGCTCAGCGGGCTGGGGGACGCCTATTACATCAAAGGCGATCTGCACAAGGCGGCAGACCACTTCAACCGCTGCGTGGTCTTGGCTGACCAGCTCGGGCTCGCACGCTTGGCGCGCGTGAATCGCGTCATGTATCGATTGGTGCAAGTCTTCTTGCTGGAAGATCCGGTAGGGGCTACCGCGCTCATCCTGGAGGACGCGGAGGCAGCGGGCCAGGACTTGGACCTGACGGGTGAAGCCGTTGCTCGTTCTTCGGCACTGTTCAGTCTGCTGTTGCAGCGCGACTACCAGCGGCTGGAGCTGGTGGCTCGCCAAACGCTGGAGGCCAGCCGTCGCTCCGGGCGTCAGCGCCTCGGCTTGGCGGCGGATGCCTGCCTGGTCGAAGCCCAGATTGGCTTGGGGCTGCCTATCGATCACGAACGCGAATTCGACGCGATCTACGAGCGCTGCATGCAGACGGAGGCCTCATTTGCCGCGCTGAACGTGCTGGGGGTCATGGTCGCCCACGCCAAGGACGCGAAACGAAGGACGCGCCTTTTGGATGAAGCCGATCGGATCATCGGTGGAGGCCAGTTCGTCTCGCACGGCATGTATCAGTTTTCGCGCAACGCGCTGGCGGCGTGCCTGGATGCAGGAGAGCTGGAACGTGCGCAACACTACATCGAGGTGCTCGAACGCTACACGCGGCCGTACCGAGTCTGCTGGGGCGAGTTCTTCTGCGAATGGGCGCGGCTGCTCAGCGACTGGAAGCGCGGCACGCGTGACGAAAAGACGCGGCTGGGCTTGCTGTCGTATCTAGAGCTAGCTGAAATCCGTGGCCTGGCCGCCGAGGCCGGTCGCATCCGCGACGCGCTGGCGCATTGAGCCCGTCCGCTTCCCACATCGAGCTATGATCGGTGTACGCGGACACACCCTCCCACCTAGTTGGTAGCGACCGGCCAGCGGCCCTTAAGCCCCAACGCTGCCAAGACGTATGTCGCGGGCATGGGGAAGTCGCTCGAGATTCTCGCAAAACGTTCCGGTGCCGCTGTGCTGGGCTGGCTCGCCGACGACGTGTTCTACGTGGGTTTGGTAGGGTACGTGTCGTCGGGGTTGGGTTCGAAGGCTGCAGCGCGGATGCTCTCGAAACTGGAAGGCAGCACAATCGTGCATTGCTTCTGCAATGCACACTTGTCCCACAACGTCGACTTTATGGCACGCAGCGCGATCGTGCGCACCATGCTTACCAACCGCCGGCGGATCGCATCGATGACCGCGCTGGTTGGAACGCCCGCAAGCAACGTCACCGCGCAGGCGATCGATTCCGTACTGGACTGCGGAGCGACGATCTTGACCGACCCGAATGCGTTCGACGAGCTGTTGGTGAAGACCGCGCCCCTGGCTCACCTGAGGCTGCGCGAGATCGAGCTCACGAGCCTGCACGGCTCGGCGCGCTGGCGGTCCTCGATCGAGCCCCGCTACGCTTGAACGCCGCATCGGTCGGCGAGCTGGGGCCATCCTGCGAGTGGGCTTGGGGGTGAAAGGCCCCGAGTCGAGACGGGAAGCGCAAAGACTTTTTTGAATTTGCCTTGCCCAAATTCGTAGGGGTGGGCGCACTCATGGGTTGGGCGACTGAGCGTCGTGCGAAGGAACGCTCCTTCGTGGCGGTGTGTCTCGGCCAGGAATGGAGAAGAAATGCGGGAAATGAGTAAGTCGAGTGTGAGAGGGCTAACCTCTGTGTTGGGGGCGATGGCGACTTTTGCCACTCTGTTGGCCGTTGCGCCGGCCAAAGCACAGATGTGTGAAACCGATGCAGACTGCGGCTTTGGCTTCAGCTGTCATCAACAAGTCGTGAGTCATACGAGCGCGACGGGTGGAGTGGGCACTGCGACGTCGACCGTAGGAACGACGGGCGGCTCGCCCGAGTGCGGCAATGCGTTTTGCGAAGAAACGGAGTCCGTCGAGACCTGTCCAGACGATTGCCAGCTGATCGGCTACTGCGTTGGCGCCTCTTGTGAAACGGACGCTGAGTGTGCCGAAGATTATAGCTGTCAGCCTGCCGGTGGCGTCTACTCGACGACGACGACGGGCGGCGGAGTACCGCTATGCGGCGACGGCGCATGCGACGTCTCGGAAGATGCCGAAACCTGCGCCATCGATTGCAGCACCGAGCGTACGTGTCAGGTCAAGCGCTGCGAAACCGACGCCGACTGCGATGAAGGGTTCTATTGCGATCCCAAGGGTGGCGTGGCTGTGGCAAGCGCAAGCGCAAGCGTGGGTGGCGGTCCCGGCTCGAGTGGCACCATCGAGCTCTACCAAAGCCAGTGCCTCCCCTACGATGGAGGCAGCGGAGGCGGCGCCAGCACCGATGCCGGGGAATCGGTCGCCACGGCCAGCGTTGGGGGCCCCAGCTCCACCAACACCTCGGGTGCAGTGGTCACCGTTGGCGGGCCCACCAACACCTCGGGCAGCGGTGGCGGCCATACAGGGAGCAGCGGTCATCACTGGCCTTGGCCGCGCGGGCCCCGCCACCCGGGTTGCTCGGTTCATTCGGCTCCGGCTGGCGGAGCGCTGCCATTGGCTGGCCTGGTGGGCTTGATCGGCTGGGCCCAACTCCGTCGCCGTAGGCGCTCTGGGTCATAGAGACTTGCCGGGCTCGGTGAGCTTTAGCTTCGAATTGGCTGGAGCTCACCGAATCCCGTTCGGAGGTTATTCCAAGACGCGGTCGACGTGTGCCAGCGCGTCGGGCAGGAGATGAAAGCGCTCGCGCACCTGCACCAAGTCCAGCGTCGTCTTCGTGGATAGCGGCTCTTGCGTTTGGTACGCTTCGGGTACGGTCCAGCCCTCGTCGGCGATATCGAAGATGACGTTGGCTGCCTGAGCACCGAGCTCCGTATGGTCGGGCAACACCGCGAAGGTGCCGAACGAGAGCCCGGCGGCCACGAGAGACTCGGCGCCGACGATGGTGGGGCGCCAAGGCCTTTCGTTCAAGCCAGGTAGCCAGCCCTCGGAGATGAGCTTGGGCGTCAGCAGTCGGTCATCGTTGAGCACCCAAACGGCGTGAACCCGGCTCTTCAACTGGCGCAAAGCCCACTTGATTTCCGACTCGTTCGGCGCCTCTCCTACCGCTTGACCCAGCAGCGTAATCTTTTCGCGAGCTGCCAGCTCCTTTTGGTCACGAACGAACCCGCCCAACGACGCCCTGTAGATGACGCCGACGCGCTCGATGCGCTCCGCCAAGATCTTGCGCAAATGCGTGACTGACGTGATGAGTGGAATTTCGTAGGCTACGCCCGTCGCGTTGGGACCCAGGCGCCTCGCCTGCAAAAATGAGGTCATGATCGAGACGTTGGGGACGCGCTCGCGCGGCGAGAGCGTGCTTTCGTAGCGGCGATAGGCGGACACGGTGGGATTGTTCATCAGGACGATGCTGGCAGGCTTGTGACGCTTGACGGCCTCCGCGATGATTGCCGAGTCGGTGCGGGCCTCTATGCGCACCGCTACGACCCCGAACTCTTGGCTGAGCTCGTCGTTGAGGCCCGTCCAAGCTTGCAGGGTTTGCTTTGTCTCGGGCATGCAGACCAAGACCTTGTCTCCCTCACCACCGGTTTTGTAGAGCTCGTGATAATGCCCCGGCTGGAAGCGCACGGGAGCGCGAGAACAGGCCGCAAGCACCGCGGAGCCACCCAAGGTGGCGAGCAACTCTCTTCTTGTCAACGCCATGAGTCTACTCCCACGAGGCTGGAGGTGCTGAGCGGTAGCGAGCGCATCGCTGCCACGATGGCGTTGCCTGCCCCTGTCATGGCTGTAACCGCCGGAAGTCCGACACCTCCGGAAAGCTCGTATTCGGCCAGCTTGAGCCTGCTGGCAGAAGATAGAGTGGATTGCAAACGAGCGGGTAGGACGATGCCGTCGGCACGACGCATTTGCAGTAGTGGGAGCAGATCTTCCACCTTTGTCACGCGCACCACTTTGGGGTGCGCACCGAGCAAGTTGGAGACGAACGTCGTCGTTCCCGAGCGGCCTAGAATGTCGAGTGCTCCCACGGATGCTACCTGAGAGGGTCGCGGTACTTGGTCGGCGCCCACCAAAACGTACTTCTCGTGGGGCATTCCACCGCGATGTCCTCGCAGCCCGACGGAAAGTCCCTTGCTTTCCAGTACGACCGGCAAGGTCAACACCGCGTCCGTGCCCTCCGCCAACTTGCGTTCGAAGTCCGCGACGCGCCCAACAGTGGTCACTGAGACACCCGGCAAGGCTGCGGCCAGTGCGTCCTGCAGCGCACGTTGCTTGACGGCCGTATGCAAGAAAGCCAGCAATCGAGGGGACGCGGCATGAGCCTTTCTGGATTCGAACCAGGTAATGCCGAGCACCGCCAAGCCGGCCATGAACTGCAGTTTCCTGGAATCACTCATCTACGAGCCATGAAGCAATAGCGACGCTGCTATTGTCGATACCAGGGCAACGGCATACAGCCGGGTAAAATTTAGGACGTGCTACCAGCAAGTAGGCCGTAGGGGTTTTCTTGGTCGTGAAAGCGGCCGTACCTGGTTCAGGACCAAACGATAGACATGGGGTTCACTACCTTCAAACGCGCCGGATCGATATTGACCGTGATGAGTTCGTTGGTCCTCTCTCTTTCTGAAACGGCAGCGCAAGAGGCGGCCAAAGGCGGCGCTTCGGAGCAGGTCGAGGACGTTGACGACCTGGACTTGATGAAGGTGTTGAACGTCCAGGTGTCGACCGCGACAAAGGGCGCCGAAAACTTGGACGACGCTCCCGCGGTGATCACCGTCGTCACGCGAGAGGATATCGAGCGCTGGGGCTACCGTAGTGTGGGCGAGGTGCTGGCGAATACTGTCGGCTTTTTCTCGATAGACGACCACATCTTGCCCAACGTGGGCGTGCGCGGTGTAACGGGCGGCTTGGGGGCGGAAAGCAGCATCATCAAGGTGATGATCGACGGCCGCTCTGTCGCTTATCGCACGACGTCGGGAAACTGGCTTGGGGTGGAGCTCATACCGCTCACTTCGGTCCAACAAATCGAGATCATTCGGGGACCGGCATCTGCCTTGTACGGCGCGGATGCGTTTCTGGGCGTCGTCAACATCATTACCGTAAAACCGAATGACGCGCGTACGGCCAACGTGCGAGTCGACGGCGGTTTCAGCGGAACCAATCCCGCGGGCACGGCGGACGCTACGGTCAGCAAGCAGTTCGGCGCCTTCGATGTGCTGCTCGGTGCGGCGCTAGAGCACGGTGATCGCAGCGGATTGACGCTGCCCGCCGAGTCGCCCGCGCCCACGCTGCCGGACTACGTGGGAGAACGGCGAACCGCACTGAATCTCGAGCGGCGCTCGGGCGTGATTCAAAGCCGGTTCGGTTTACGTGGTGAGCTTGGTCACCTGGAGCTTTCCGGCTATTTTTCGGGCATCGAGCGCGGGGGTGACTTTGCGCAGTGGGCGCAGCTAACCAACGACAGGGGGCCCGCCGGTGAGCAATACGGGACCACCGTTGGACTCGGGCAACTGCGCATCAATTTGGATGGGCTGTTGCGCGCCGCGGCCGACCTCGACCTGGCGCTGCAGGCTACCTACTTCCAAGGCGGTATTTTGCCTAGCGATCGCGTCGAAGTAGGCAGCGAGCTGTTTTATGTCGAGCGGCGTCACGAGTACCGCGGGGTCGACACCACCGCAGAGGCACGCTGGCGCCCTGCCGAGGATTTCAACGCCATTGTCGGGGTGGAAACCCTCGTCGACGAAGAGAGCTTCACCTCGCCGGAGCTGATCAACCGGAGCACGGGGCGAGCCGTCGATGCGGACCAAGTCGAGGTCAAAGACGTCAGATTGACGAACGTGGGCGCGTTCGTCAGCGCAAACTACCAAGTCATCGATCAGTGGCTGAAATTGACTGGAGGCTTGCGCTACGATCGCCACAGCCAATACGGCGATCAAGTGACCGGAAGGCTTGGCGCGACCTCTAGATGGAGCCGGGCGCTGGTTGCCAAGCTCCTTTACGGTTCTGCGTTCAAGGCTCCCTCACCCTACTTGTTGTATGCGGAGCCTTTGACGGTCGGCGACGTGATCGGCAACGAGAATTTGAAGCCGCAGCGTATTCATACCGCCGAGTATCAGATGTCGTATAGGCCCAATCCCTTCTTCGGCGTTACCTCGGGCGTGTCCTATAGTTGGCTTCTCGACAAGGCAGAGTTCACCCCCCAGAACATCAATCAAACCGCCCGCAACGTTGCGGGTCAGCGCAGCTTGGCCTGGGAATCGACCGTTGATTTTCGCTACTACGAACTGTACTCGGCCTATGCCGGGGCGGAGCTCGTCTATTCGAAGCGAGACTTGGGCCAGGAGGGCTACGTCGCCGATATCGTAGGCAGCGACAACGTCGTTTATCCACCCTGGATCATTCATGCAGGCGGCACGCTGGACGTTCCTTCGTTGCCCAGCATGCCCCTTGAACTAGGCACGCAATGGACCGTCGTGGGACCGCGCCGAGCAGCGGATACCAGCCTGGTGCAGGCGGGTGAGGACACGACCTTCGACCCCTACCTAGTGGTGGACTTGTTCCTCGCCACTCGGGAAATGTACCTGTTTCCGGGACATGAGTCGCGAGCAGCCCTGCGCGCGCGCAACCTGCTCTCCGAGCAGGGACCGAATCCGGGTTTCTCTGGATTCGAGTACCCGCTGCCGCCAGGCGAGATATTCTTGCAGTTCATGCACAAGTACTGAACCGGTCGGGCTTGCGCGCCGTCTCGGGAAGAAACCAGTGATAGCTCC
Organism: uncultured Myxococcales bacterium; assembly: GCA_965651135.1. Lineage (GTDB taxonomy): Bacteria > Myxococcota_A > Polyangia > Polyangiales > Polyangiaceae > JAICQQ01. Next base: position 16,818 of record CBFGRJ010000049.1, on the reverse strand, counting down.
GATGCAGCCTCGCAGAGGTTCTCGTGCATTGCGAGCCGTCTCGCGCCGGGACTAGCTACCCTTCATGCCGCGTTGTTTGTGAGTCTCGCTAGCCGCAATGGGTCAGCCGCGGGCAAAAGCGATGCATTCCAGCAGCTTGAGAGGGGGTAAATCGGCAGCGCCTCCATTTCCGGCCCGTTAGTCTCTGCTCGAAATGGCCGTTGATCTCCACGTTGATGACCGTGTTTGCCAACAGTGCCGTCAGTGGAGTCGCCGTGCTCCTTTCGACGACGAGGAACCGGGCGTGATGGCCAGGAGCACGGTCGACACCATCATCCAGGGAGCTGCGGTGGATCTCTTTCACTCGCTGGACATTGCGGCGGCACCACTCACCCCCGTGATGGGACAGGGAGCGCCCGCGCTGCCCGAGTTGGCCGCATTCGTCAGCTTTACGTCGGCCGCGGGCTCTGGGGTGCTGTGCATGGGGTGTCCGCTCAGCGTCGTGCAATTGGCCGAAAAGGGCGCGACGACCGTCCTGGCCAAGGAGGACTGGATTCGCGAGTTGACCAACCAGCTCGTGGGTCGGGTCAAGAAGCGCTTCTTGCAATTCGGAGTGCAGTTGAATGCGAGATTGCCGTCCCCGGCAAGTCAGCGATTCGGAGAAAGGCACGGAGGCGCTGCGTCTGCGGCGAGCAAGACGTACGTGTTTCGAACCATCCGGGGGATGGTCGTCGTCATTCTGGACGCGTCGCTCGACGACAAGCAGTTTTGCTATTGTGGTGGTGTCCAGCTTCGAGACGAGGGGGACATCATTCTGTTTTGAATGGCAGGAGAGCGTCGAGGCTCTCACGGAAGTAATCAAGGAGCATGCGTGAAGAAGGTATTGATTGTCGATGATTCCGAAACGGTGCGCACTCAAGTGGGGCGCGCCCTCGTCGATGCGGGATTCGAAGTCGTGGGTGCTGGTGACGGTGTAGAAGGCTTGCAGCGCGCCCAGCAGTCCAGCTTCGCCTTGGTGCTGTTGGACATCAACATGCCCCGCATGGGTGGTCTCGAACTCCTGGACAAGCTGAAGCAAGGTGCCGAAACAAAGCATGTGCCCGTGCTGGTTTTGACCACGGAGGTACAGGAGTCGATGATCGAGCGCGCCAAGAAGGCAGGCGCCGCCGGCTGGATCGTAAAACCCGTCAAGATGGACTTGTTGGTAGCGGCGGTCTCGAAGGTGGCGGCGTAAACCAATGGTTGAAGACATAGAGCTGACGAGGCGCGTCGCTGCCATGACCGCTGAAGCTTGCGTGGAGCTTTTTGCCGCCTACGGTGTCACGCTCGAACGCATCTCGCACCCCTTCGAAGCGAGCACGCAGCGCATGCTCTGCGGGGTCATCGGCTTCGTGGGCGGCGGCGTGCGGGGCAGTTGTGTGTTGGCGGGCCATGACTCGCCCATCCTGAGCTCGTGCCCCGAAGGAGACCGTATTCGAGACTGGACCGGGGAGTTGACCAATCAACTTGCCGGTCGCATCAAGTCCCGGTTCTTGAGGCATCGCATCGAAATAGGCCTTTCGACCCCCGTCAGCTTGAGCGGAGTCTCGCTGCAACCGCTGCCGCGAAGCCAGCTCGAGCCGATCTGCTTTTCAGCCAACGGCGGTACCGTGTTGGTCTGGGTGGAAGTGGATGCGGACCCCGAATTCGGAATCGAAGAGGCGCAAACCGGGGAAATATCCCACGCCGAGGGCGACATCCTTTTGTTTTGACCATGAGTGACCGTTCGTATCGTTCGATGAGAGCCCTGCAGCAGCGCCTGACCGGCCCCGCGCTCGTGTTGGCTATGACTGCATGCGGTGCCGATGGCGAGCAGGCTCAGCACCGCAGCATCGAACGGCGAGCCGCACCGGACAGCCACTTTCAGGCAGCGAGCCTGGAAGATACACTCGACACCTTTGCCGACGAGCTAGGCCGGCATGAACACCGAGAACTGAACTTCAGAGCCGTCTTACCAAGCAAAGACGCTGAGTGGGAAGCCGTGGGCTTGGGCATGAGCCAAGCTCTTGGCGAGCTCGAGGTAGCGGGCGAAGTCGTATCAGCCCAAGCCGAAGAGCAAGCAGAGCTGGTGCGCGAGCAGCTCGAGCAAGGTATTTCTGGGATTGGCATTGCGCTCGCGCCGGCCGCTACCGGACAAAGCGTAGAAGAGGCACTGGACTCGACAGTGCCCACCGTGACCCTGAACAGTGACTTCGCGAGCTCCAAGCGTGAGTTGTTCATTGGTCTTACGGAGTACGAAACGGGTCAGGCAATCGGTGACACACTGCTCGACGTGATGCCCCTGCGCGAAGGTACGGTGATTCTGCTGGGCACGGAGGACGAGCAGCGGCAAGGCGACTATCAGCGCACGTTGGGGGCCAAAGACGTCATCGAAGAGACCGGGCTGTCGGTGATCACGCGAAGCAGCAATGACAGCGCCGATGGTGAACGTACGGACGTCGAAACCCTGGTGCAGGATCTGCTCGAGATGAAACCCCTGCCGCTGGCGATGGTCGGTGTTTTCGAAAGCTCGTACCGCATTGGTTTGGCTGCCCAGGCCGCCGAGCGCCTGGTCGCCGAGGGCCAAGAAGGCGCGCCGAAGCCAGACGCCAGCGACGAGGAAGTGGCGCTTCCCGGCCTCACCCATTTCGGCGGAGTGACGCTGGTTACCTTTGGAATGGCACCCCAAACTACGGAGCTCATGCAAGCGCGCGTCATCCACGCAACGCTGGCCGAGCGCCGCTACTATTTGGGGTACCTGTTGCCCTACGTTTTGTACGGCCTGAACGTGCTCGGGGCGGAACGGACCAGGTACATCTTGACTCCACACCTGGTCGACGAGCATCGCGTGCACCTCGGCTTGGACTCCGTTCTCGCCGAAGAGCTCGAAGACTACGTGCAATTCACGCGCGAGCTTCGCGACCACTAACGCCGCCTGTGCCGCTTGGAGACAAAAGCAGCCGTCATTGGGCGCGCGACGGCCGCGCCTCTTTTGCACGACTCACCTGAGCTGACACCTGCGGCCAACTCTGCTGGCCAAAGGTTAGGTTTCCGTCGAACGGGCCGTTGATGAAGTTGGCGCAGAGCGGATCTATTCACTCTGACTCGAGCGCAGACCATTGGGATGTTCAGTTTGAGACTTTGCAGCAAGGACCGCGCCGACGCGCGTTGCACGAAAGCAGCGTCGTGGTGGGGGCATGGCACGGGGCTTCGTGCGATGGCTCGACTGATCGGTTCGGCTTGCTTGGCTGCCGCCAGCCTGGCTTGCGGAGCAGAAGACGACAAGGCCGACAACGGTGGAGTGGCGGTGGGCACGGTACTCCCGTTTACCGGCGAAGAAGCCACGATTGGCAGAAATCTCGAGCAGGCGCTGCTCTTGGCCATCGAGGACGTCGATCGCGCCGTCGTGGGCGGCTCCCGTTTGAGGCTGGAGATAGGTGACAGCAACTCGGGGTCGGAGCGAGGGCTCGAGAACCTGCTCGAGCTGCTCTACGAAAAGCAAGTCCGCTACCTGATTGGGCCCGAGGAAAACGAGCTTTCGGACGAGATCGTGCCTGATATCAAGGGGCTCGACGTATTCAACATACTGCCCGGCTACGCCTCGCCAAGAATCGAGCGCATCAGCAGCACGGGCGCTTGGCTGCGCCTACCTCCGTCGCACTTGGCGTGGGGTTGCGGCATCGCCGAACTGGCTGTGCATCAGGGGGTCGGCTCCTCCAATGCCATCATTGCACGCGACGATTTCAATCAAGACGTCGCTTCGGACTTCCTCTCGGAGTACAACAATCTCGGCGGTAAGGTGATTCGATCGGTGATCGTCTCCAACGGGGCCGATTCGTACACTTCGACGAAGCGAGCGCTGAGTGCTGGCGCAGAGCGGACGCTGTTGTTCGTCAACCCTACGACTGCATCCACAATCGTTACCGAGTGGTCCGTGGGCGTTCGCGAGGGCAATTGGCTATTGGGCCCCACGCTGCACACGCCTGGGTTCCTGCAGAACGTGCCGCACGGTTCTATGGACGGAGCCTATGCCATCTCGCCGTCTCTCAGCCTGACCACGGAGTGCCAGCAGAAGAACACCAAATACCATGGGGCAGTTGCGTGCCGCAGGACGAATGCCAACGCCTTCCGCGACCATTTCGCGCGGCGTTGGGACGGCGATCAGCCTTTTCCGGCTGCGCACTACTACTACGACGCAGCCGTGCTCTTGGCCATGGGCCTCGAGTACTCCGCGGCGCTGGGAGACAGCGCACCGAAACCTTCGGTGCTGCGTCGCACGATCGTCCAGATGACGAATACAGCCGTGGTGCGTGGGCGCTGGAACGAGCTCGAAACGGTTTTCGAGACGCTGGCTGAAGGAACACCGGTCAGGTACGTGGGGGCAGCTGCCGAATACGAGTTCGATCAATACGGTGCCGCCGTGCACCAGCTCTTCGATACATGGCGCGTCAAAGACGTGAGCTACCTCGCCGAAGAGACGTTGCAGGTGCGTTGCGTAAGACAGGAGCGCTAGCAGCCTGCGCCATCGGCATGAAACCAAACTACGACAGAAGGGAACGGAATCAGATGAAGATCAAAGGGACTATCGGGCCAACTTGTGTGGCAGTGCTCGCGCTCGCAGCGGTGGGTTGTGGTGAAGACAAAGACAGCGCGGGGACCAAGCAGATTACCCGCGTCGAGGTTGCAGAGAGCCCCTTCAAGCCCGCAGAGCTCGAGGTCACCATTGACGATCTCGTGCAGGCTCTAGGCAAGGCAGAGGCCGCTGACATCGAGGTGACGGTGATCACCAAACCATTGAATAGCGGCTATTGGGAGCCGGTGCGCGTAGGGGCGAACCGCGCCCTTGGCGAGCTGGAGCTTACGGGTCAGGTCGAGGCTCCCGTCGTAGCCGAGGACTACACGCAAGGGGAGGCCGCCGCGGAGCAAGTGGAACTGTTCCAACAGCGCCGCATGGATGGCTATCACGGCATTGCGGTGGCTCCGCTGGACAGCACGCTCACGGAAGAGATCAACAGTGCAGTGAATTCCGACATCGTCACCGTCACGCTGGACAGCGACTTGCCGGATTCCGAGCGACAGCTTTACGTGGGAACCAACAACCGCCAAGCAGGCAAGACCGCGGGTGAAACACTGGCGGCATTGATTCCGGACAGCAGCGGTACGGTGTACTGCTTGGGAACGACCGAGACTGCTTGGGTGGATGGTTACGAGCGCACCGCTGGCGCTGCCGAAGCTCTGGAGAAGGCCGGCTACACCGCTGTCATGCACACCGTAGGTTGGGGCCCGTCGACCATAGAGAACGACTTCACCGTTTTGACCGACGCGCTCGAGAACGCGGACCCACCGGTCGTCGGCATGGTCGGGATGTTCTCCAACGCCTACCGGGCAGCCGAGGTTGCCGAGCAGTTTGGGCTGGAGCCCGGTGCGATCAAGATCGTCGCGTTCGACTTCGAGCCCGACACGCTGAAGTACATGGAGAACGGCTACATCCAAGCAACGCACGCTCAGCGCCAGTACTACATGGGCTACCTATTGCCCTACGCTATGTACTCGATCAAGGTCCTCGGTTTCGAGAAGACCACGGACATCCTTTCGAACCACATGGTGGGTGAGGGGCGCTTCGACACCGGGATCGATGTCGTCATGGCAGATCAGGTCGACCAGTTCGGAGCCTTCCTCGATTCGCTCGGGATTGGCGGCTAGGTGTGACAGAACGGGTGCTTCCGCGTGGGGGCACCCGCGTGCACTGCGAGATGGATTTACCTGGATCGAGCTTCTGGCGGCTTGTCATGCTCCCCCTTTTGTCTGCAAATTTTGCGGTTGAGAGTTTCGCAGAGCTCGGCCGTTCGAGAAGGCTATGAGTCGTTCTTCGCGGACAGAGCCTCCGAGCTCATCCATGACTCGCATCAAGAGCCTGAGGCGCAAGTTCGTCCACACGCTGCTCCTCGTGTCGGTACTGATTACGATCCCGACGCTTGCCGTCGTCGCGACGATGAGCGTGCAGACTTCGGCGGCGCATCTCACTTCGACGGAGAAGCACATCGAGCGCGGTATCGTCAGCAAGGGGACCGTGCTCACCAGGAATCACGCGCTGGCTCTGCGCGGGCTCACGCTCGACAACGCGTTCACCGATATGCAGAGCCTGGTGAGCCAAGCAGTCAAAGAAGACCGCGATCTGATCTACGGTATTTATGTGGACTCAGAGGGGGCGACTCTGGCGTTTTGTCAGCAAGGACGCAAATGCAGCCAGGAGCAAATGCCCGGCAAGGACGACTGGCAAAGGTTGGGGCTGGGTCGCGCCGGGCTCGTGGTAAATAAAGAGCAAGTACGCCGCGCGAATGTTTTGGGCGAAGACGTAGTCGAGGTTGCCGTGCCCGTTGCGGGGGAGACGGACCAAGACCCACCGTTGGGCACGATTCGTTATGGCTTGTCTACGCGCAGCATGACTCAAGCCATTCAAGAAGCGAAAGCCGAGTCGGAACGCGCGCTGACGCGCTCCCTCACGTTGTTGGTGTCGGGCATTGCGCTGGCGACGCTGATCGGGTTGTGGTTGAGCCGGCGTCAGGCCGTGAAGATCACGCGGCCCGTGGGCGAGTTGACTCAGGCGGCAAATCAGATTGCCAAGGGCATGCGCAGCGTCAAGGTCGCGATCGACTCGGGAGACGAGCTGCAGCACCTTGGAATGTCGTTCAATATCATGGTCGACCGGCTGCAGGCATCGTACGAAGAGCTGCAGGAAATGAACCGCACGCTCGAACAGCGAGTCCAAGAAAGGACCAGCGAGCTGGCGGCAAAGAATCGCGACATGCGGCTGGTGCTCGACAACGTCAACGAGGGCTTCATCACCCTGTCAGCGGACGGAGTCATGGCCAGTGAGCGCTCGCGCGTGGTGGACGAGTGGTTCGGGCCCGCCCGGCGTTCGGAGACACTTTGGCAGTTCCTGGAGCGGATTTCTCGGCCTTTTTCGGTCGAGTTTCGCTTGGCGTGGGAGCAAATGAAGGAGGGCATGCTGCCGCTTTCGTTGTGCTTGAGCCAGCTGCCGAGTCGTTTCAGCAGCAAGGGGCGGACCTGGAGCTTGACCTATCTGCCTTTCGTGAACGGCGATTCGTTCGAAGGTATGCTCGTCGTGGCTACCGACATCACCGAGCGACTCGCTCACGAGCGGGAAGAGGCTGCCCAGCAAGAGTTGATGCAGAGCTTTCAGCGCTTGATGCTCGACCGCAGCGGGTTCATTGCTTTCTTGAACGAAGGCACGCGCATGGTCGACGAGATCTGCTCCAACAGGCTACCGGCGGTGAGCGTCGAATTGAAGCGCACGCTGCATACTCTCAAGGGGAACACGGCGCTCATGGGGTTGAGCTTCGTAGCCAAGATCTGTCACAACCTGGAGGATCACCTGGAGTATAGCGGCGAGCTGTCGAAAGAATTGCAGAGCCAGCTGAGGGAGCGTTGGACGCTGATCCAGAGCCACATCTCCAATTTCGTGGGTGACGCCAACCAGCGTGTGGTCGAGATTCCGCACGCGGAGTATTCGAAGCTGCTTGCCGATTTGGCTCGCAACGCCGACCGACAAACACTCACGCACCAACTCATGAAATGGCAGCTCGAACCAGTGTCTCGCTGCTTCGACAGAATGGCCGAGCAAGCTCGAGCCCTGGCCATGCGTCTGGGCAAAGGACCGATCACCATCGAGACGGATTCGGGGAATATCCGAGTCGATGCCGAACAGTGGGGCACGCTCTTTTCCGAGTTCTCGCATGTGGTTCGCAACGCCGTTGACCACGGCCTGGAGAGCGCCGAAGAGCGCAGAGCAGCCGGAAAGCCCAGCGTGGGCAAGCTGAGCTTCCGAGCCAACGTTTCCAAGGACTGCCTGATCTTCGAGCTCGAAGACGACGGTCGCGGGATCGACTGGGATGCGGTGCGTGAGAAGGCCAAGACGCTCGGCCTGCCCCACGCATCGCACGAGGACTTGGTCGTTGCCCTGTGCCACGATGGCCTCAGCACCAAGGATTCAGCGAGCCAATTGTCGGGTCGGGGCGTGGGTATGGCGGCGCTCAAGATCCGAGTGCTCGAGCGCCGCGGACATATCGATGCCATATCGAGCCCCGGTCGGGGTACGACGATTTCGGTGAGCTTTCCTCTCTCTCAGCACAGTGATGTGCTGGTCGATCTACCGGTTTTAGCAACACCTCACATCTCCATGGCCGGGAATGCCTAGATTCGAGGAGCTCCCGTGAAAAAAGTATTGGTTGTCGACGATTCGGAAACCGTGCGCAATCAGGTTGGGCGGGCGTTGTCCGATGCTGGGTTCGAGGTCGTTGGGGCCGGCGACGGCATCGATGGATTGCGGGAGGTTCAGCGAACGACCTTTTCGCTGATATTGCTCGACATCAGCATGCCGAGAATGGGGGGGCTGGAAATGTTGGATCGTCTGAAACAAGCACCCGAGACCCGGGACATACCTGTCTTGGTGCTGACGACGGAAATGCAGGAATCGATGATAGCGCGCGCCAAGCGGAGCGGCGCAGCGGGTTGGATCATCAAGCCTGTCGAAATGAAGCTCTTGGTGGAAGCCATCGTCAAGTTGGCTGGGGCTGCCCATGATTGAGAACATCGAGCTGACCAAGGTGGTCGCGCAGCTGGCACGCGAAGCATGCATCGAGCTATTTCGGGCCTACGGGATAGATTTGCGCCCGGAGCAGCATGCACTACAGAGTGATGATCGCATGCTGTGCGGAGTCATCGGCTTCGTCGGCACCGGACTGCGTGGGAGCTGCATGTTGGTCGGCCACGATGCGCTGATCATGGAGTCATGTCCGGATGGGGGACACTGCCGCGACTGGATTGGCGAATTGACCAATCAACTCGCCGGTCGTGTGAAGGCCAAACTGCTCAAGTACGGCGTCGAGGTAGCGCTATCCACGCCCGTGGGTATCAGCGGGGTCGCCGTGCATCCGCTGCCGCGCAACGAGCTGAAGCCGAGTGGCTTCTCGGCAGCGAAGCGGTCCCTCCTCGTCTGGGTCGAAATGGACTCGGAACCGGGCTTCGTGCTGGTGGAGTCGGCGAAGCCCGAACCGGGTCGCGCTGAAGGCGAGATCGTCCTCTTTTGAGCGCGGGGCGTTTGGGGGGTTTTGTGGCAACTGCTGGATATTGCTAATTTTTCCGCCTCGGAGCGGCCGCGGCCCGGGGCCTTTCGGGGCGATTCGGACTCAGCGACCTCCGTTGGTTCGGAAAAATGATAAGCAAAGCCTTGGCTGGGTGAGTCTTCCCAGAGGACAGGAGCTCGAGGCGAGAACAGCATGCCAGGAAAAGTCGACAGCCGTGCGATGCGCGAAGTCAATCGTTCGATTGTACTCGACATGATCCGTCGTGGCGGGCGTGTTTCCCGCACCGACCTCGCGAGGCGCTCTGCCCTAACCAAACCTACGGTCTCGGCCATCGTCGAGGAGCTGATCGCTGCCGGTATAGTGCATGAGGTGGGTCTGGGAAAGGCGGTCTCGAGCGGCGGGCGCAGGGCCATGCTGCTGGAGTTCAACGAAGGTTCCGCGGCATTCTTGGGTATTCGCTTCGGGGTCAATCACACCCGGATCGCGATTGCCGATGCACGCGGCGACATTCGGGTTCGGCGTGACTTCCCCTCCCGCGTCGGTGATCCAGAAACGCTCGTGCTTCAAGCAGTGAGCGCCCTGGACGAAGCCTTCGACGCTGCCGATATTCCACGTGTGCGCTTACAAGCAGTGGGGGTTGCCGTGCCCGGTCTGGTCGACGGTGAAACCGGTACCTGCGTGTTGGCGCCGAACTTGAAATGGGAAAACGTACCGGTGCGCGAGATGCTGGGCGACAAGCTGGGCGTGCCGGTGGTCGTTCAAAACGTGACGACGACGGGCGCGATAGCGGAGGGTCGTGTGGGCGCGGCCAAAGACTATCGCTCATACGTTTGGGTGGGCGTCGGCTCGGGTATCGGCGCGGGTATCGTGCTCGACGGTAGCGTGTTTCTCGGGCGCAAAGGGTTCAGCGGCGAGATTGGCCATTGCGCCGTGGCGGATCGCGGCGAGCGCTGCGGCTGCGGAGCCGTCGGCTGCCTAGAAACCGTTGCTTCGGCCAAGGCCCTGGAACAGCAAGCCCAGCAAGCACTGACCCGGGGTGAAGCCACGCTGCTCGCTCGCGGCGAGCACCCTCCGTCGGCCAGGGACATCATCGTTGCCGCACAAAAGGGTGACGAGCTTTGTCGAGCACTCATCGAGCGGGCGGGCACCTACCTTGGCAAGGGCATCGCGTATCTGCAGAACATTCTGAACCCTGAAATCGTGGTGCTGAGCGGGCAGCTGCTCGAAGCCGACGAGTTGTTGCTCGAGCCCGCGCGCCGAGCAGCGCAGCAGCATGCCCTCCAGCTCGAGCAGGTCCCCATCGTTCAGTCGACGCTCAAGCAGCATGCCATCTTGATGGGTGCCGTGTTCCTGGCCATGGATCACGCGTTGCGCTCTTACCGAATGATGGAAACGCGCTCGCCCATCTTCGTGTAGTGGCTTGCTTTGAATCGGGCCTGTCACAGTCATGCCTCGTGCAATCAAGCCTGGTCCGAGAATTCCATCGCCCGCGGGCGCAAGTAGGCCTTTTTTCCCCGGTTTGGATGAAAACCGGCGTGGCCGGGAATACATGCATCCATGCGCTCCGCAGTTGCGAATCGTTTCCAGCACTGCGCCTTACATTTCGAGGCGTTGCCCGTGCTAGTAAATGCTTCGGAAGACGTCATCGATGGGCCCGTTGTGTTTATGGGGCCTGCTGCAACAGCGGGGCTCATGAAGAGCTCGCGCAAGGCCGACTCGCCGAAAGCGGTAGTTTTGCGTGATGCGGCAACGAGCAGGTCGAGGCGCTTCGCTTACGATCAAGAGTTTTACAACGACACGTTGGTGGGCATCCTGAAACGATAGGTAGAATAAGATGAAGAAGCTTGGCATGTCTTTCGCGACCGTGGTGCTCGCCTCCACGGCTGGATCTTGGATGGCTGCGTGCAGCTCGGACGACCCTGCCGCCACTACGGCGACCGGTGGGGGAGGTACGGCCAGCACGGCCGCAGGTTCTACGGCGGGTGGACCTACGACAAGTGGACCGGCAACCAGCGCTGGCCCCGTCACGGGTAGTACCGGGGTGGGAAGTCCCGTTACTGGTAGCTCGGATACCGGCAGCACCTCCACGGGTGGTCCGGTCACCGGCGGTGACGTCACTAGCAGTTCGGTCACCGGCGGAGGTGGCGCCACGGCGGTCACCTCGACCGATGGCGGCACGACGGACGCCACCACGACGGGTGGTCCGGTCGTCCCCGAGCCCAGCTTGATCACCTCTGGGCCCGGTGCCTACTGGACCGTGGGCGAAGTGACTATGGGCGGCGCATCCGCCAACGTCACGGTTAACTCGGGCGAGATGTTCCAGGAGTGGCACGGTTGGGGCGGCACTTTCAACGAGAAGGGCTGGCAAGCGCTTCAGGCGCTCAGTGAAGAGGACAGAACGCTCGCGATCAATCTGCTATTCAGCGTAACGGACGGCTTGGGGCTCGACTGGGGGCGAATTCCCATTGGGCCTAGTGACTATGCCTTGGAGCGGTACCACCTCAGCAGTGCTCCCGGCCAGTTCTCGATCGACCACGATTTGCAGTACCTGATCCCCTATATCAAGGCCGCTCAAGCGGTGAAGAACGACGTCAAGTACTGGGCGAGCCCCTGGACGCCACCACCTTGGGCCAAGAGCGGCAACACCGAGAACAGCGGCTACGACAAGGGTTACTTCAACACACAGTACTACCAGGAGTACGCGGACTTCTTCGTGGCTTGGATCCAAGCGTACGAAGCCCAGGGGATCCCCATCGACCATGTCATGCCGCAGAACGAGCCTGGCTGGGCGCAGAGCTATCCAACCTGCGCCTTCGGCCCCGCGACAGACAGCACGAACCAAGTCGAACTCCCGAACCCGGTCACCCTGGGTACCTTCGTCGACGGCTATCTGTTCCCAGCACTCGATGCCGCGGGTCTCAGCACCAAGGTGTGGTTTGGCACGCTCTCCAACAACAAGTACTTCCAGGACTACGTCGACGACATGAAGAACAAGCCTTCCTGGAACCGCATCGTGGGTTTTGGGTTGCAGTGGGAGACGGAGCAAAGCCTCGCGGCTGCCCGCAATTCGGGCAAGCTCATCATGCAATCGGAGCACAAGTGCGGAAACTACCCTTGGCTCGGCTCAAAGGCGACCAGTCGCGAAGACGCCAGGTATGACAACTTCTTGCCCACGATGGCTCCCAACAACCATTCCTACGCGTTGGAATCTTGGGGCTTGTTCAAGAGTTGGATCGAGGGTGGCGTGCACATCTACAGCGCCTGGAACATGGTGCTCGACCACGAGGGCTTCAATCTGGACCAGGTACGCCCCTGGCCGCAAAACGCCCTGCTCGCCGTCAACATGGGGGCCGGTACGCTCGAGGTCACGCCCTACTACTACGTGTTCCGCCATGTCGCTCAATACGTCGACGTCGGAGCCGTTCGCATTGGCGTGAGTGGCGGCAACGCGCTGGCGTTCAAGAACCCCGACGGCAGCATCGTCACCATCCTGCACAACGAAGGCCAGAGCCCGAGCGACACAACGTTGTCCATCGACGGGACGCTGGTGCAGGTGCAGATCCCCGCGCAAGGTTGGGCTACGGTCAACTGGCAGGGGTAAGCCCAAGGTGGCAGGCGCCATCTCGGCCAAACCGACGCGACGCCAGCTTTGGTTGGCTGCGTGGGTCGTCTGCCACCCAACCATTGGCTGCGCTGGGGCTGGTTCTGACTCAGACTCGGACCCCAGCACGGCAGCCGGCGGTGCCAGCGCGCTGACTACGACAACGGGTGCACCCGCAACCCTCACTTCAGGTGTCGGAGGCGGCAGCAGCACGGTAGCCAGCAGCGTTGCCACTACGGGCGGGTTGACGACCGCAGCAAGCACTGCTGGAACGAACCTGGACGCTACCAGCACTGCCGGCACCAGCACCGGCGGGGCTGGCGGCCAGGGTATTGGTGGACCGAGTGCCGGCGGTAGCGGCGGCGGAGGAGGTACGGGCGGAAGCGACGTCACGTCATCGACCGGCGGCGCCGGTGGCAGTGAGCCGTGCGTGGTGGATCACGGTTCTGAGGTTCCCTCGCTCAGCGAGTACTACGCTGGCCACTTTGCCGTGGGGGCCGCCATCGACACGCAGTACAACGACTACTCGGCGCTGCTCAAGAAACACTTCAACAGCGTTACGGCGGAAAACGAAATGAAGTTCGATGCCCTCCAGCCGTCAGAGGGTAGCTTCAGCTATGGGACCGCCGACCAAATGGTCAATTTTGCGGTGAGCAACGGCATGCAGGTTCGCGGGCATGCTTTGGTCTGGCACCGCCAGACGTCAGCGTGGGTCTTTTCGGGCTCCCGAGAGCAAGTGCTCTCGCGTATGAAGAATCACATCACGAACGTGATGCAGCACTTTCAGGGCAAGGTGCAGATCTGGGACGTCGTGAACGAGGCGATCATGGACGATGGCTCGTATCGCACCAACGACGAGGAAGAGGGGCAAAAGAGCGGCTGGTATGGGGCCCTTGGTGAAAGCTACATCGCCGAAGCGTTCATTGCAGCGCGTGAGGCCGACCCCACGGCAAAGCTCTTCTATAACGACTACTACAACTATCATCCGGTACGCCGCCAAGCGATCTACGACATGCTGTCCGGATTGCTCGACGCCGGAGTTCCTGTCGACGGCGTGGGGCTGCAAGCCCACTTGAACCTCGAACCCGGCACTGATCCGAATGAGCAGTCGTACCACCAGACAGTCGAAAACTTGGAACAGGCGATCGAGATGTACGCGTCGCTGGGGCTCGAGGTGCAGATCACCGAGATGGACATCTCGCTATACTTGCGAGGGATTCAGTACACCCCTGATATGTTCTACACGCCGGCCACGTTCACGACCGAGTTGCAAGAGCAACAAGCCGAGCGCTACCGCGAGTTTTTCGACATGTTCCGCAAGCACAGTGACGTGATCACCAGTGTCACATTTTGGGGCATTGCGGACGACAACACCTGGCTGTCGGAGTTCGACTCGGGCCGCCAGGATTTTCCACTACTCTTCAACGCCCAGCAACAGCCGAAACCCGCGTTTTGGGCTGTGGTCGATTTCTGCAACTGAGCTCTGGGGGCCGAGTGCAGACATTCCGCTGAGCCCCGAACTATACGGCTTATCCTACAAAAATGGAGCAACTGAGTTGATCGGGATCAGCAGAGCCGGGCATGTTCACACCATGATTCGTGGTCCAGGCCAATCCGGTAGCGCGCTGCGTGCATTCGGTGCTTGCCTTGTCGGCGCCGCCCTGACTGGCTGCTCCGATTCTTCGACCCTGGACAACGAGGCTGCGACCACCGGGGCGTCGACCACCGGGACAACGGGCGCAGCTGACATGGGTAGCGGCAATCTCACCGTCTCGAGCAGCAGCATGACGGCTTCGGCTGCCACCGTCTCGAGCAGCGCAGCGAGCTCGAGCGGGGGGACGAGCGGGACCGGAGTCACCGGCACTGGCGGGCTCATGGGCGCCGGCGGTGATCCAGTCGGTGGAAGCTCCGACGGCATGATGACCAGCGTTGGTGGTGCGGCCGGCGCGGGCGGCGTCACGACTTCTAGCGACACCACCGGCAGCACGACAGGTGCCGGTGGCGTTGGCGGAGGAGGAGGGGGCGGCACCTCGAGCGATTGCCCTCCGGCGACACCCATGATGGGTGGCCAACAGTATTGCTCGAACAGCAAAGGCAACGCGGGCAACGGCTACGGTTACGAGCTTTGGGCAGAAGGCAACGGCACGGGATGCATGACCGTTCGTGGCGTCGATGCAACCTTCGGAGCAACCTGGACGAACGTGGAAGATTTCCTGGCTCGCGTCGGCTTGGATTTCGATCAGACCAAGACTCATCCCCAAATTGGAACTATCGTGGCCGAGTTTGCCGAGACGAAGACGGACGACGGCGGCTTGACGTACATCGGCATGTACGGCTGGACCGTCGACCCGCTACTTGAATACTACATTCTCGATGATTGGGGGACCACGAAGCCCGGTGGCACGGCCTCCGACGGCACTCCCCGTACGCATGTGGGCACGATCAACGTTGATGGCGGCACCTACGAGGTCTGGAAAAAGCTGCGCGAGAACAAACCTGCCATTACCGGCTCCAGTGAGACCTTCGAGCAGTACTTCAGCATCCGCGAAACGGCTCGCCAGTGTGGACGTATTACCGTGACGGAGCATTTCAAACAGTGGGAAAATTTGGGTGTGACGCTCGGGAAGCTGCACGAGGCCAAGCTCCTCGTAGAGGCGCAAAACAATAGTGGGAGCATCGAGTTCACGACGGCCACTGTCACCATAGAGTGACGTGGGAGTCTCGCGTCGCGCCTTTTTCCCATAATGTGAGCGATCACTTCGTTCGTTTCTGGGAAATGACGGCGTGCGATATCCGTTCCGGCGCCACCTGCGACTTCTGACACTGCGACTTCTGACACTGCCCAGGCAGCTTCTTCGGGGCTCCGCGACGCTGACTCTAGGCGGTTTGTTGTCGGTGGCGGTGGTCACCAATTGTACGACAGGCGCCGACTCAAGCGCCCCTCCGACCTCGCGCTGTGGTCTCGGGCAGTCGCTTTGCGACGGCGCTTGTGTCTCGACCGCCACCGACCCGATGCACTGCGGGGGCTGCGGCCGGGCGTGCGCCACCGGGGAATCATGTCAGGCAGGAGCTTGCGGCTGCGGCCCCAACTTGACCGATTGCGGCGGCACGTGCGCCAACTTGAATGCCGACGGTGCGCACTGCGGGTCGTGTGGCAACGCGTGCAGCAATGGCCTGGCGTGTTCGCTTGGGCAATGCAGCGCCGGCTGCTCGGCGAATCTCACCCGGTGCGGAACGAGCTGCGTCGATACGAGTACCGATGTCAACCATTGCGGTGACTGCGACGTCGCTTGTCAAGCAGGGGAGCGTTGCATCGCTGGCAAATGCGGCTGCGCAGAGGGTCAGGTGCTATGCGGCCAGAGTTGCACGAACACCTCGACGGACCCTGCCAACTGTGGCCGCTGCGGTCGGGTTTGCATGAGCGGAGAGTGCGTGAGCGGCGAATGCTCCGACGGCAGCACCGGTAGCGGAGGAGGCTCAGGCCTAACCAGTGATGGGAGCAGCACCACGGGCTCGACTGGCCCAGGTCGCGAGCTAGGCGGCGTATGCTACCCGGTTTGCAGCAATGTCGACGCCGACCCCGATGGGGATGGATGGGGCTTCGAAGGCGAAACGAGCTGTATCGTTCAGGGTTCGGAGCCCTACCAAATGGGGGCCGACTGCATGCTTGGTACGGGCTCGGCGGTGACCACCAGCTCGACTGGCATGAACGCGACCACCTCGACGGCCACTTCGACGACAGGAGGCTTCGTTCGAGGCGAGAAGTTCGTCGGAAATATCACCACATTCAACAACGTCGACACCGACGGCAAAGTCTTCGCCAACTACTGGGACCAAATTACTCCGGAAAACGCGGGTAAGTGGGGCAGCGTGCAGCGCACCGCGGGGGCGTCTTTCAACTGGGGCCCGCTCGACGCCATTTACGAGTATGCCCAGCAGTACAACCTCGTGTTCAAGCAGCATGCGTTCGTGTGGGGTAGCCAGCAACCCGGCGGCTCGATCGGCGAATCCGACGTCCGCGCCTGGATGAACGCCTTTTGCGAGCGTTATCCGAACACCCAGCTCATCGATGTAGTCAACGAACCGCCGCCGCATACCCAGCCGAACTATGTG
>CBFGRJ010000048.1:0-27332 GCA_965651135.1 uncultured Myxococcales bacterium | reverse complement strand
GGCCTGCACCGGATGAAACGGCTGCACCGGATGAAACGGCTGCACCGGACGAAACGGCTGCACCGGATGAAATGGCTGCACCAGATGAAACGGCTGCACCGGATGAAACGGCTGCACCAGATGAAACGGCTGCACGGATGAAACGGCTGCGCGCGGCATGCGGCTGTGTGTGGAGCGTGGATCAGGGCTCGGATTTGGCGTCGTAGGGGCGCAAATCCGAAACCGGATCCAGCTTTTGATGCTGGTGCCCCGTCGTGTCGAGTCGTGTCGAGTGCACAACGGGCGGTCGGGGCTGAAGCGGGCGTGGACTTGGGCCGAAAAATGGTGGCCGCGCCGCGAGGGGCAGCGCTGTCTAACGGTGACTGGCTGCCAGAAAATATAGCGGCACGCCGCTCGAGCATCCGAAGGTCGCACGAACTCGGGGCAGGGCGAATGAGTGACGTGGGTTTCGGGTGCGCATGGGTCGGTCCCCCACCGAGCTGCACTGCACCAGATGAAACGGCTGCACCGGATGAAATGCTGCGCGCGGGACGCCGCTGTGTGTGGAGCGTGGATCAGGAACCGGATTGGGCGTGAGCTGAGCGCGAGCCTCGTTTCGTGAGGATGCGCGGCAACCTGGCAGAAACGACGGACGACAGCCTCGTCGAGGGGCTGGCGAATGTTGTCGGACGCTGTTGTGCCGTTGGGGATAGGCTGCGTATCGGCGGGGTTTCGCAGGCACGGGAACTCGCTGGATTGCCTGAGACGGGCAGGTTTCGGGTTACTGGCACATGCCTTGCTGAGGCCGCCGGTCATGCCTCGGACCGGACGCCGTGATGCCCTCAAGAGTCTTACAGCCGTTGCTTTTGGTGTTGCCTTGCCGGCTTGTCAGAAGGAGCAGGAACAGCAAAGGCCGACGCTCGAGGCGGCCGCGGTGGACGAAGACAAGCTTGCGGCGCTGACTAAATCGGCCGAGCTCGAGAAAACCGACCTGAAGCTCGGCTTCATCAAGCTGACGGACTGCGCGCCCTTGGTGATCGCCAAAGAGAAGGGCTTCTTCGAGGGCGAGGGCCTCAACGTCAATCTCGAGGCGCAGGCGAACTGGAAGGTGCTGCTCGATCGGGTGATTTCTGGAGAGCTCGACGGCGCCCACATGTTGGCGGGGCAGCCCATTGGAGCCAGCATTGGTTTTGGGACGAAAGCGGACGTCATCACCTCGTTCAGCATGGACCTGAACGGCAACGGCATCACGGTTTCCAACGCTTTGTGGAAGCAAATGCAGGAAAATGACCCGAAGCTGGCGTCGCCCACGCCGCCTCATCCCATAAAAGCCGATGCGCTGGTTCCTGCGGTGAAAGCGGCCAAGGCCAAGGGGGCCCCGCTGAAAATGGGCGTGGTGTTTCCGGTTTCTACCCACAACTACGAGCTTCGTTATTGGCTGGCGGCTTCGGGGATTCATCCGGGCATGTACACGGCGGACGACACGACCGGCACCAAGGACGCGGATGTGTTGTTGAGCGTGACGCCTCCGCCCCAGATGCCGGCCACGCTGGAGGCGGGCACCATCCATGGGTACTGCGTGGGTGAACCGTGGAACCAGCAAGCGGTGATGCGAGGCATCGGGGTGCCCGTGGCCACCAACTACGATATTTGGAAGAACAATCCGGAGAAGGTGTTCGGCGTCACCGCCGCTTGGGCCAAGAAGCACGAAAAGACGCATGTCACCGTGGTCAAGGCACTGATTTTGGCGGGTCAATGGCTGGATGCGAGTCTCGAGAATCGCAAAGAGGGCGCGAAGATTCTTTCGAAGAAGGAATACGTGGGCGCGGACTACGAGGTGATTGCGAACAGCATGACCGGGACGTTCTTGTTTCAGAAGACCGACAGGCGCGCCATGCCTGACTTCAACGTCTTTTACCGCTACCACGCGACGTATCCGTTCTACAGCGATGCGATCTGGTTTTTGACGCAAATGCGTCGCTGGGGTCAGATCACCGAACCGAAGCCCGAGGCTTGGTACCACGAGGTGGCGCGACGTGTTTACCGGCCGGAAACCTATCTGGCGGCCGCCAAAGCGTTGCTGGCCGAGGGCAAGATCGACAAGGCCGACGTGCCTTGGGACACCGATGGTTACAAAGCGCCCACCAAGGATTTCATCGACGGCATCGAGTACGACGGCCGCAAACCGTTAGCGTATCTGCAGGCCCACAAGCTAGGTCACAAAGGCTAGGTTCAAGGCTAGGTTCAAGGCTAGGTTCAAAGGACTGAATTCAATGTCAGCTCGCATCTTACGTTTGCTCGATGCCGCGGGGCTCGAGTCGTTCGCTCCCTTCGTGCGCCTCCTGCGTGGCGACGACAGCAAGGAGCAGCTCCGTCGCATCGCCGTGAGCTTTGGGGCCCCCGTTGTGGCTTTTGCGCTGTTTTTGGCCGGGTGGACGCTGGCGTCCAACAACATCATGACCAAATACGGGCACTTGCCGTCTCCGGCAGCGGTCTGGACCCAAGCGGGCGTATTGGTGAAGGGGCACTTCGAAAACGTGGCTGCAAAAGAGGCCTACTACGCGGAGCAGGCGAGCAAAGCGGCCGAGCTCCGGGCGGCCGCTGCGGTGTTGGCGCAGCGTGGCTCGGCAGAAGCTGCTCGAAAGCTGGTCGCTCGTGCCGAAGCTGCCGAGTCCGCCAAGTACGCGGCGAGCCCCTCGTACATCGACCAGATCTTGACCTCGCTCAAAACCGTGTTCGCCGGCTTTCTGATCGCATCGATGATCGCGATTCCCATCGGCGTACTGTGCGGGACCAGCGAGCTGGTCAAAACCGCGCTCGATCCGCTGATTCAGATCTTCAAGCCCGTGTCACCGTTGGCTTGGTTGCCCATCGTCATGATTTGCGTCGGCGCGCTCTACACGACCAAGCCGAGCGAAGCCTGGTTCGAGAAGTCGTTCATCAGCTCGGCCATCACGGTTTCTCTGTGTTCGTTGTGGCCCACGCTGGCCAACACGGCGCTGGGCGTCGCGTCGGTCGATCGCGATCACTTGAACGTGGCCCGGGTGCTCAAGCTCGGGGCCTGGACCCGGATCCGCAAGATCGTCATCCCCTCTGCTTTGCCCATGATGTTCACGGGTCTGCGTATCTCGCTGGGTGTGGGCTGGATGGTGCTGATCGCCGCCGAAATGTTGGCTCAAAATCCGGGGCTCGGGAAGTTCGTGTGGGACATGTTTCAGAACGGGTCGAGCGAAACACTGGCTCAGATCATGGTGGCGGTGTTCACCATTGGCTTCATTGGCATGGCGCTCGACCGCGTGATGATCATTCTGCAGCGGTCGGTGGCCTACTCCGGCAAGGCGAGCTGAAGGCATGAGCATCTTGCAGCTCTCGAACGTGTCGAAGGTGTTCGGCACGGGGTCGACTCAAACGGAGGTGCTACGCAGCATCGACTTGAGCCTCGAAGAGGGCGAGTTCGTCGCCATTGTGGGCTTCAGCGGCAGCGGCAAAACGACGCTCGTGAACCTGCTCGCAGGGCTGTTGACCCCGGACCGTGGGGAGGTGCGCTTCAAAGGGCAGCTCAACCCCGAGCCGGGCCCCGAAAGGGGCGTGGTGTTTCAGAACTATTCGCTGCTGCCGTGGCTGACCGTCTACGAAAACATCCGTCTCGCGGTCGACCAGGTCATGGTCACGAGCTCGGTGCGCGACCGAGACGAGCGCGTCAAGAAGTACGTCGAAATGGTGAACTTGACGCCGGCGCTGGCCAAACGACCTGGTGAGCTCTCGGGAGGCATGCGGCAGCGCGTGTCGCTGGCGCGTACGCTGGCGATGAGCCCGGACATCCTGCTGCTCGACGAGCCGTTGAGCGCGCTCGATGCGCTGACTCGTGCTGTCTTACAGGACGAAATCGCTCGCATTTGGCAGGATGACAAGAAGACCGTGCTCTTGATCACCAACGACGTCGACGAAGCGATCTTGCTCGCCGATCGCATCGTGCCCTTGAAGCCTGGGCCGGGAGCCACGTTGGGTAGCGAGTTCAGGGTCGACCTCGAGCGACCGCGCCATCGCACGCTGCTCAATCACGACCCGAGGTTCAAAGAGCTGCGCAACGAGGTGGTGCGCTACCTGAATCGCGTCCGCGACGAGTCACGCGAACTGCGGCAATCGTCTCGGCCCGAAGCCAGAGTCGCGCTGCCCAAACTAACGCCCGCTGATTTGCGGGCCCAGTGAGTAGGCGGAAGGAAGGCACGAGCGTGGCTGGATACGTGGAGCTCTTCAATCTGTGCAAGACCTACGAGACGAAGAAGGGGCCGGCGGTCATCGTCGAGAACTTCAACCTGAACATTGCCCAGGGCGAGTTCATAGCGCTGTTGGGCCATTCGGGCTGCGGCAAGTCGACGGTGCTGACCATGGTGGCCGGTCTCAACGCGATCACCGACGGCGGAGTCGTGATCGCAGGAAGAGAGATCATGGGTCCAGGGCCAGACCGGGGCGTCGTTTTTCAAGCTCCGTGCCTCTTGCCCTGGATGAGCGCGTTCGACAATGTGGCCCTCGGCGTCGATCGGGTGTTTCCGCACGCTAGTAGACAAGAGCGGCGAGCCACGGTGGAATACTACTTGGAGGTGGTGGGACTGGGGGATTCGATGCACAAGCTGCCGGGCGAGCTGTCGCTCGGGATGCAGCAGCGCGTGGGGCTGGCTCGCGCATTTGCGGTATCACCGAAAATGCTGCTGCTCGACGAGCCGTTCGGCATGCTCGATTCGCTGACGCGTATGGAGTTGCAGGAGGTGCTCGGCGGCATTCTCGAGCGCGACAAAAAAACCGCGCTCATGGTCACCCACGACGTCGACGAGGCGCTGTTTCTGGCCGATCGCATCGTGATGATGACCAACGGACCACGTGCAAGAGTCGGCGATATTCTCGCATGCCCTTTCGAGCGCCCCCGGCGGCGCAGCGACGTCCTGGCTCACCCCGAGTATTATCGCCTGCGCGAACGCATGATCGCCTTTTTGGAAGAGCAGGACCAGCATCGCCATCAACCGGCGGCCTAGGGACATGCCCTCGCCCGCGTCTCGAGTGCAGAGTCTAAGTTCGTTGCGACGCGGTGGGCGCCCTCCTGTGGGCGTCGTAGAGATATCTGACGTAAATCAGCACCACTGATCCACCTTCGCGCTGCGATACCCCCGATCCCAGGGGTTCACGTTCGCCTTTGCAAAGGAGCAACCGGGCCCCTTAGCGTCAAAAGCCTACGCTGACTCCGAACCCGCGCTCGACGATGTTGCTGGTCGTCCGGAAGCCGCCGGCTTTCGAGACGACTCGGCGTTGTTCGATGCCGGCGCTGAGCGTGAGCCAGGGGAGGGGTAGGAGCAAGAGCTCGAAGCGAGTGTTGCGGATGCGGTCGCTGGCGGGCACATCGACGGTGACGAGCTCTTTGGCGCGATCGAAGCCTTCGACGGAATCGTAGAGGGCGGCCTCTGCTTCGGCTCGCAGGGCTAAGGGGCCCCAGCCGACTTGGGCGTTCAGGCGTCCCGAGCCACCGAGACCATAGTAGTAGCCCTTCTTCAGCAGGATCGATTTGGGGCGCTCGTCGGGGAAGGCCGCTCGCCATTGGGGGTAGGCGAGCGAGCCGACGCCGGCGAAATCGGGGTGTGCGCGCGCTCGCAGCTCCAGGCTCAGGCCGCCGGCGGCCAGGTGAACGTCGGCGGCCAGCCCGGGCAAGTGCAGGACTCCGAGCCGCTCGGGAACGCCGGCGGCGTGGCTATCGAGAAAGCGATACGCAATGCTGGTCCCGATCATGGCACGCCTGGTGCTGGTGGCTTGCTGGTCTTGCGCATAGTAACCGAGCAGCAAGGTGTCGGCGGCGAGGTCGAGTCCGTTGCCTTCGCTGCTGTGGCTCGCCGCGACGGACAGTTCGGTGATGTCCGCGTTGGTCAAGCCCCGGTCGAAGCTACCGAGCTGCCCATAGCCGGGGATGCTGACCAGTGTGCCGGTGAAGCCGAGCTCGTGGCGGTTCAGGCTAGCGGAGCCGTGCCGCTCTGCGCTGGCAAAACGGTAGCTGAGCGCGAAGTCGGCATGGGGTGGCGGCTCAGCGAGCGCTGGAGCGTCGTCGATGGCGCGGTCGATCGCGACCGTGGGCCCGGTGGCGTAGCGCAGCGCGCTGGCGGCGGGCGTCGTCTGAGTGAGCGCGCCGTTCACGTACAGGCCGAGCTTGTGGAAGAACTCGCCCATGGCGATGCCCGCGCCTGGAGTGACGACGACGTCGTTGATGCTCACCTTTTCTCTGAACTCGATCACGTATTCCCAGATGAACGAGGTCGTGAACGAGTAGAGCGATGACGTGGCCACTCCTAGATGATTGGCACGCGCGACGGCATAGAAGGCGCTGCCGGAGAACGGGTGGGCCAGGAAGTTCATGGCGATACCGTTGTTGTCCATGCACCAGGCTTCGCCGCTCACGCGCGCACGCAGGTTCGGGTCATCCCAGTCCACGGCGTTTTGACCGCGATAGGCCCAGTACCAACTGGTGCCCAGCGTGAGCATCGCCGCCATGGCGAGCGCCGCCCGGCCTGGGTGGGGCTCGATCTCGGCAGCTTCCAAGGCTCCTGGCGTTTCGGTCGGACGACCTGCGTCCGTCGTCATGGAGCTCGGGAAATCGGGTGCTGCCCAGACCCGTGGTGACAGAGCCAGGACACCGATGAAGAGGGCTGCTCGGGGTAGTGTCGCGACGACGGCCATGGGTAATCGGGGGTCGATGGCCGCTAGCACGATGCGGGGACGATGTTAAGGTCGGAGGCGTGCGATGGTCGTGGGCCGGTCTTGGCGTAGTCGTAATGCTTGCCATGTCGAGCCGGGCCCTTGCCGAGGATGCCCCCTCGGCGCAGGAATGGGTGCCGGAAGACAACGACAGCTTGCCGGGACATCACGCACGTAGCCTCGTCGAGATGAGCGCCGGGTTGGCAGCGGGATCGGTGGCCTACTGGCTGATGCAAGATCGCAACATAGCCGACTGGGACAACCCCACGCCCGAGGAACGCTTCAACGGCAGGGCCTGGCGCATGGACAACAACAGCTTGGCCGTCAACTTCATTGCCCACCCGTTCGCCGGTGGTTTGGCTCACAGTATGGCGCGGGCCAATCACCATGGCGTGTTGACCTCGTTCGCCTATTCGTCGTTGACCTCGTTTTTGTGGGAGTTCGTGCTCGAATTCAAAGAGAAGGTGAGCGTCAACGATCTGATTGTCACGTCGCCCACTGGAGTGCCGATCGGCGAGTTTTTCTACAAATTGGGCTTGTACCTCGATACAGCGCAAGACCCGGGCGTCGGCACGCATGTGGCCCGCTGGGCGCTGGGCACGGGTACCGCGTTGGACCGTGCGCTCGACGGGCGCGAGCCACCGCTCGTCAATGACCGCGATCGGCTCGGGTTTACCCGCCGAATCTGGCATCGCTTCGAAGCCGGCTACGGCATCGACGGGGTCGAGTCGCCGGGCATCGAGTCGGCACCGCGGCATCGAGTGGAGCTGGGTGCTCGCCTGGTCACATTACCCGGGTACCTGGGCCCGTCGGAGTTCGCTCGCCCTTTTTATCGGGCGGAGATTTCGGATTTCTGGCTGAGCACCGAGGCGTCGCCGCACGGGGCGGGTATCCATATGACCGCCGACACGCTGCTGGCCGGTTACCACGTGCAGCGCATGCGCGGCACGCCCGAGGCTCCCCATGGCTACGCTGTGACGTTGGGCGTGAGTATGGCTTACAGCTATCTGCGCTCGACCGCGAACCGCTACGCCGAATTCGATGCGGCCGAGGCCGAGGCCGATCCCGATGTCAGCTACCACGTCCCCAATCGCGCCGAACAATACGCAGCATGGCAGTTGCCGGGACCGGCGATCGACTGGCAAGTTCGCTCGCCCTGGGTATCCCTGTTGCTCAGCGCTCGTGCGTATCCGAGCTTCGCTGGCCTGGGCGCTCCCGCGTTCTACGAGTTCGCGGCTTCGAATCTGGAGGAGACGAGCAAGCATATTCTCCACCGTCAGGGCTACTTCTACGGCTGGGGGGGCGCCGGGTCGTTGCGCGGTCAGTTGAGCCTGGGGCCGCTGGTCTTGGCCGGACAGGTCTTCTATGGCGCATACCGTTCGCAAGATGGGCTCGATCGGCACATCGAGCGGGTGACGGCCGATGTGCCGGTCCGGGGGGACGTGTTGCTGTACGGGAGCTCGGTGGGAATTCGACCTCCCGGGCTGCCGGTGGTGATCGGGGCTGACTTCGGCGTGCGTCGTTGGTACTCCCGCGTCACTGAGCACGAGGCTCGCGGCCGTTCGGTCAGTCGCGGATTCAGCGCCAGGTTCGAGTTTTGAAAATCCGAGTCACTTCGTCATTCGTTACGACAGTTGCCCTTGTAAGCGCTCTTGCCCGCGCTGCCGTTGCCGCCGAGCCGCACGCGCGCGAACCGAGCACCGAGGTGGTCGCGCCCTCGGACCCGGTGCACCCGGGCGAAGCGGTGTACATGGGCCTCGGCGAGTCCGCTTTGGCCGTGCCGCTCGAGTCGCTCGGTTTGCTGGCGCTCGTGACCTATACGGGGTTTAGCGATTGGAAATGGGGTACCGCCTCGTTTCGTTTCAATTCGGAGGGTTGGTTTTCTCCGAGCGCGGGCAGCGGCGGCATGGACAAGATTGGCCATGCCTATGGCGCCTACATGACGAGCGAGCTTTTGTTTTGGCGCTTGAGGGCCAGCCAGGACGAGCGCCAGGTGATTTCGCTGTATCCGACGCTGTTCGGCACGCTTCTGTATTTGTACATCGAGACCTTCGACGGCTATTCCGTCGACCACGGGTTCGCGTACGAGGACGTGATCATGAATACCAGCGGTGTCTTGCTCTCGCTCTTGCGCAACACGTTTCCCGTCGTGCGCCGCGGTTTCGATTTTCGGCTCGAATACTTTCCCTCCAAAGGGTTCGATTTTCACCCGGTGATCGACTACGAAGGGCAGAAGTTTCTGGGGGCTTTCAAGCTCGCGGTGTTTCCGAGCCTGGCTCGGTCGCCTGCGCGGTTCGTCGAGTTCTTGGTGGGCTACTACACCCGCGGTTTCGACAAAGAGCTCGACGTTGCCTTCAAGACACAGCACTTGTTCTTCGGCGTTGGGGTCAGTTTGGAACAGTTGCTGTTCGCGCCGCTCGACAAAGCCTACGGGTGGCCTTTCGGATTCATGGGTCTGGCTACCCACTACTTTCAGTTGCCGTACACCTATGCTTATAGCGAGCGGACGCGTCGAACTCCCACCGGGCGCTAGCCAAGGTCAGAAATCGAGGCCGCCGTACAGCGACAGCGAGAACAAAGCAGTGGGCCCAAAGGGCCGCTCACCTTCCACGCTAGTGCTCGGCGGCGCGCACGCGATGCCGTCACAGGGAGCCGGTTCCCGCGGCTCCGGCCAAATCTCACCGTGCCTGCCACGCTGAGCTCGGTTCATCACGACCAGCGCTCCGGCGCCGGCACCCACGTGCCAGCCTGCGGCGCGATAACTGGCGAAGAGCTCGGGCCAACCGAATACCATGATACTATGCTGCACGGCGTCGGAATGGCTGACGTGCGCTCTGCTGCTGTCGCCGTCCATTTCCATGATGCCCTCGGTGCGATAGCGCGCGAAAATTTGGCTGAGGCCCAGGTGCACACGAGCACCGACCTGAACGGACTCGCTGACGGGTTGTTGAAAGGCCATGCCTAGGCTCACGTGCGGCCCGCGCACGCGCAGCTTGTCCGACATGTCATAGCTGACCGGTTCGAAGCCGGGCAGCGTGCCATCCGTGAAGTGGCGCTTCTGTTTCTTGGTGAGATAAATCAGACCTGCGCCGAGCTCGAAGCGAAGCTTCCTCGAAAATTCGAGCCCCATACGCGCCGAAACAATGCCGCCCCGCGCCGGCGTCTGATCCGTGCAATGCATGGTCAGCGTGGAACAGCGTTCCTCTGCCTCGCTTCCCAGGTTCGTGCCGAGCAGCAGTGCCGGCGCGAGCTCGACGCTGCGCCGGCGCCTTTTGGCGCGCAGTGACCCGTCCGAAGACTCGCCATCGAGCTCCACCAGCACTTGGGGCTCGCTCCCTTTCGTGACCACCAGCTCCTCGGTGCGGGAGCCGTAATCCGGGTGAGAGGCACCGAGAAGGTGCTTCCCCAGTGGCAAGCGCCCCACCCAAGGATTGACGATCGGTACGCCGTTCAAGGTGAGCGAGGCATCGGGCGGGTTGCTTCCCAAACGCTGTTCTGGACCCAAAGGCTTCAAATCGGCGTCTTGGATGACTACCTCGGCTCGACCCGGCAGTGCGGCAGCGGGCGCGGTTCCGTAGTCGCCACGCCGAACGCTGAACGTATGCGGACCGGGTGTGAGACTTCCCGACCACGGCAGTACGCCCACGCTCCAACCGTCGAGGTACAACTCTGCCGGTCCGCTGTCGCTGGCCGCTTCGAGGCGCACCATGAACAAGTCCGAAATGGCAGCAGGCTGTGGCGCTTCGCTAGTGCCTGAGTGGGCAGGCTCCGCTGTCAGCGGGGCCGCGAACAGGCTGATGGCTAACAAGGTGTTGAGGCTCGAACGCGTCGTATGATTCACCCCGAGGCATCCTCGGCGATTCCGCGGCTGGAAGCGAGCGGAGTTTGCGTTCGCGACAGAGCTAACCAGCTGGCCGGGCGGTCATTTCATCGGTTCGATAAGCTCGGCGATCTACTGCGTCAGTAGGGCTGACATGCGGCTGTGACATGCGGACGCCCGCTGAGGCGCGGAGGAGGCACGGGGCTGAACCCCCCAGACCCCAGGCAGTCGCCGAGCCAAGCTTTGCTGGCCCGTTTCTCGAGGCTCACGGTTCATACCGCTGAGGTGCCCAAAAAGCTCGAAATTCATGGCTCTTTACCGCTCGTGGCAGGCGTGGCCCTTTGCTTGGCTGCTCTGCTTGCGTGCACGAGCGAGGTTGGTGGAGGAGGTTACCCTGGCGGAGCCAGCGCTGGTGGAGGCAGCACGAATCCCAGCGCGAGCGGCTCTGGAGGCTCGGGTTCGGGCGCGAGTGGCGGCGATGCAGACGCCAGTTCGACCGGTTCGAGCGCGACCACGGGGAGCGTCGGGAGCGGCGGCTCGGAGACGGAACCGGGTGGAGTGGGAAACCCCACGGTGGCTCCGACCGAGTTCGAATGCGACGAAACGCGGGTCGTAGAGAGCCCGGCGTGGCGGCGGCTGACGCGGGTTCAGTACGAGAACACGGTGCGTGATTTACTCGACTATGCACTGGGCGACTCGATGCAAGCGCTGGAAGTGTACAGCTCGCTCGGATCGTTGCTGGATTCGCTGCCGAACGATGAGCGTCCCAAGGTGCAGGAAGATCTGCATGGGACCTATCGGCGGCTCGATCAAGGCGTGGCGCAGAGCCATGTCGACAACTGGTACGCCGTGGCTGGGCGTGTCGCAGAGCAGTTGACCGGCGGCAGTCGCCTACAGGCCGTAGTCGGAGAATGTGGGGTCGAAGATTCCGAAACCGCGAACTGCGTCCGGAGCTTCGTGGAAGACTTTGGCGCTCGAGCTTTGCGCAGGCCCTTGAACGACGAGGAGGTGGATTTTTTCGTTGGGTTCTATGGTGACACCGACATCGCTGATCCCGCGGGCTACGCCGATGTGATCGCGGGTCTGCTGAACGCGCCGCAGTTTCTGTACATGGTCGAGCATGGAGCCGAGCAAGCCGGCGCGGCGCCCGTGTTCGAGCTCGATCCGTTCGAGCTTGCCTCGCGACTTTCTTATCATTTCTGGAATACGATGCCGGACAACGAGCTGTGGCAGGCGGCGCTCGATGGATCGCTATCGACGCCGGAGGTCTACGAAGCACAAGTCGAGCGGCTGTTCGACGATGAACGCACCCGGGCCACGATCGAGGAGTTCTATCGTGAGTGGCTCAAGCTCGAGAATTTGCCGCGGCTCGACCAAGCCAACGACGTGCCGGTGTTTCAGGCTTTCGCGGGAGACGAGCTGCCGTCGAGCACGCTGCACGAAAGCATGAATCGGGAGGTGATCGACCTCTTGTCGTATCTGAGCTTCGATCAAAGCAGCGGCTTCGAAGAGCTGTTGACCACGCAGTTGATCCAACCGGGGACTGCCGAGCTGGCCGCGCTGTACGGTGTCGAGCCCGTCAGCTCGCCGATCGCGGCTCCCAACGGCGACCGACCGGGGCTTCTGACGCGCGCGCAGTTCTTGGCGACCGGCAGCGCCAATACCCGACCGATCATGAAGGGGGTATTCATCCGCGAAAACGTGCTGTGTGACCACATCCCCAGTCCACCTGGTGACGCCGCGGCCGTCGTTCCGGAGTTGAGCCCCGAGCTCAGCACACGCGAAGTGGTCGAATCGTTGACGGAGCAGCCGAACACCGTTTGCGCCAACTGCCACACGCAGTTGATCAACCCACTCGGGTTCGCCACGGAGAATTATGATGCACTGGGCCGCGTTCGCAGCGAACAGCGTCTGTTCGACGAGTCGGGAGAAGAGGTCGGCAGTGCGCCGATCAACACGAGCACCGTACCGCGTGTGACCAGCGACGACGAAACCAGTGTCGACGACGCGCAAGGCTTGATGAGCTTGATCCTCGAAAGCGGCAAAGGCCACGCATGCCTGGCCAGGCACTACTTTCGCTTCAGTTTCGGTCGCTGGGAACATGTGGTCAACGATGGCTGCGCACTGGAGCAGCTGCGCAGCGCGCTGGTCGAAGGAGGCTCGCTCGTGAGTATGCTGCGCGAAGTGGCGCTCAACCCGAGCTTCAAGCAGCGCACCATCGAGTAAACGGGAGGC
This sequence comes from uncultured Myxococcales bacterium, assembly GCA_965651135.1. Classification (GTDB taxonomy): domain Bacteria; phylum Myxococcota_A; class Polyangia; order Polyangiales; family Polyangiaceae; genus JAICQQ01. The sequence continues at coordinate 14,566 of CBFGRJ010000048.1, read as the reverse complement.
GCGCAGGTGTCCCCGGCGCGATGGGTCGCAGGCCATGCGGCTCTGATTTTGGCCGCGTGCGCCGATGAACGTCCGAGCTCGCGGCTGGATTGCGAGCGATCCGAATGCTTGAGCCGCGAGGTTGCCAGCTGGCCCATGCCAAACTCGGTGCGTTTGCCGCTACCCAACTCACCGCGCTTGGTGGCGCCGGAAGTGGAGGGTGAGGTGCACGACGAGCTGACGGGCTTGGTCTGGCAGCAGGTTTTCAGTGAATTGACGGACTACGAGGGCGCCACCGAGTTTTGCGACCAGCTTGGGCAAGACTGGCGCCTGCCGACGCGCATCGAGCTGATTTCCCTCGTGGATCACACCCGGGTGCCCAGCATCGATCCCAAGTTTTTTCCCGATACGCCGCAAGACTACTTTTGGACCAGCTCGCCGCTGCCCGAGGTCTCTGGCTCTCGATATAGTGTGTATTTCGGGATAGGTGAGACAGCCTCCGGGATCGAGCAGCAGGTGGGCGCCCATGCGCGCTGCGTGCGCGCTGGAATGCGGGCTTACCCGCCGCAGTTCGAAATCGGCGAGGCGACGGCTCGCGACAGAGCGGGCGGACTGACCTGGCAGCGCCGTACTCCGGATATCGAGCTCACCATCGACGCAGCGCGCCTGTACTGCGAGGAGCTGGAGCTCGAAGGCGCCAGCGACTTCAGGCTACCCAGCGCCAAAGAGCTGCAGACTCTGATTGCGTCTGGGCCCGCAGCGCGGGCGCCCCTCATCGATGCGGAGAGCTTCTCCGGCACGCCCGCCGGCGGGTTCTGGAGCGAAGGTGGCGACCGAGAAACGCCGTGGCGCGTGGATTTCGGGACAGGCGTGGCCACAGTGACCGACATTGGCGACACGAACTACGTGCGCTGCGTCCGATAGACCGGATAGCCGGGAATTTAGCTGAACCACGGGGCGCGGGGTGGGGCACATATCCAGTGCATCGACCTTTGCGACGAGGATTCCTTTGCAGCGAAGACGCATCACACGCAGGCAGGTTTTGGTAGGCGCGGGCGGATTTTCCCTGGGGTTGCCGTTCTTGCCCTCGCTGGTGCCCGGTCCAGCCTTTGCGCAAGATCCGGAATTCGTCCAGCCGCCCCGCTTCTTCATGCTGACCAGTGACCACGGCGGGGTCTTCGAGTCCGCGATGTTTCCGGACGAATCCCTGTTGACCGAGACACTGGATCTCTACAGCGGTCACCAAATCAGCCAGGGGACCCTGGTTCGGTCGGTCAACGGAGACCGCGCCGAGGTGGCTCCGATGCTGAGCGGGCCCGCGGATGTTCTGACCGAGGCCTTGGTGGGGAAGATGAACGTGCTCCGGGGCCTCGATATCCCGTTTTACATCGCCCATCACACCGGCGGTCATCTCGGCAACTTCGCGCGCAACGACGGCAACGGTGAACAAGGGCAAGGGCTCGGTCCCATGCCCACGATCGACCAGCTGATGGCGTGGTCCGACAACTTCTATACCGACCTAACCGGCATCAAGCTGCGATCCATCATCACCGGTTCGCGCGGGCGGATGTCGTACATGTGGTCGAACCCGTCCGATCGTACCGGCGAAATCAGCGAGGTGCGCCGCGAAGACAATGCTTCGGCCCTGTTCCAGGAGGTGTTCGTTCCCGAAGAATCCGGCGATCCCAGCGAGCCGCCGCGGCCGCCCATCGTGGATCGGGTCTTCGAAAACTATCAAACACTGCGGCAGTCCAATCGTCGCCTGAGCGCGGCGGACCGGCAGCGCCTCGACGATCACATGGACCGCCTGGCTGAGCTGCAACGCCGCCTGAATGCCGCTCCCGTCCAGCGCGAGACCTGTGGTGACTTGGAAAACCCAGGCAACCCCAGCGGCACGGTCGCACGGATGCAAGCGCTCGCCGACGTGATCGTGGCAGCCTTTTTGTGTGGAACCAGTCGCATCGCAGTGTTGGGCCTCGAGCAAGCGCCCTTTGCCAGCGATGGCAGTGACTGGCACCAGGGCGTTGCCCATCAATGGGAACAGGCCGGGCCGCAAGCGAAACTGCAGGAAGCCACGCAGGGCATTTTCGAGAAGGTGTTCCTGTACCTAGCCAGTCGCCTGGACGTCGAGGAAGCCCCGGGGCAGACGGTGCTCGACAACAGCTATCTCACTTGGACGCAAGAGAGCGGTGAATCGACGCACAACTCGCGCTCGATCCCCGTGATCACCTTCGGAAGTGGAGCCGGCTTTTACAAGACGGGTATCTACGCCGATTATCGCAACAAGACAAAGGACGGCATTGTCTCGTACTGGTCCGACCCGCTCGGCTACTCGGGCCTGCTGTACAACCAGTTCTTGGCGACCACGCTGACGAGCATGGGCCTTCCCCGTGATGAGTGGCAAAACATCGAGAACAACGCCAGCTCGGGCTACGGCTATCCGCAGTTCGCCCCTGAATACAAAGAAGCCCAGGTGCCCGAAGTCATCGAGAACGCTTCCGAGCCGCTGCCTTTCATCGTAGCGTGACAGAGTGGTCGCGCTCGATCCGCGGTCCTGCACTCGACACGAGGGGGGCGGGCGGAACGCTTTGTGCTTCCAGGGGGCTGGTTTCGTGCTAACTTGTGTCGGTGGGTCGGGCGGTTCACGGTTGGGCTTGGGTTGCATCGATGTTGGTCGCTTGTGGGGCGGGGTCGAAGCCCGACTACCTGTCGGCCGAAGAGTTCTGTGCGGCCGACTGCGCGCGCTGGGGCGAGTGCTTCGGACTAACGGGGAGCGAGATCACTGACTGCAGGCTTAGCTGTCTGCGCAGCGGGTGGCCTCAGCGGATCCGACAGGAAGTGCTGACCGCGTACGCCGAATGTCTCGACCGCCTGACCTGCACGGCGTTCGACAACGCCGAAATACGAGACAACTGTTTCTATGACGCCTTCGAAGGCGCAGAACCATCCGACGCTTGTGCCAAGTTCTGCGAAGTCGAGGTGGCCAAGGCCTTCGAGTGCGGGTATCGCTACGGTATTAGCGATTGCCTCAAGTACAACTGCGGTGTCGTCGACTCGATACTCGACGAGGCCACCGACTGTGTTCGAGAACCAGTTTGTGAGGAGTGGCGAGCATGCGAGGACGCTGTCTTCTCGTTCGATTGAGCGTTCTGCTCGTCTCGGTCGGCGCCCCAGGCTGCGGTGGGGACGACGATTCGACGCCGCGTACGCTCGGCGCTGCCACGTTCGTGCCTGGCTGTGAATCGCATGATCATGAACCGTGCGCCATCAACCAGCCATCGTGCCAGAGCCGTCTCGCTGCGTTGGCTGCCTGCGCCTGGGGTGGTTCTGAAACTCCGCCCGCAGACGTGCCAGTTGGCTTTCTATCGCAAAGCGAATATCGAGATCTCGTCTACGACGCCTTGGTCGACTCGCGCGCCATGCTCGGCGACGAGAACCGGTGGGAAGACGTGTGGGTCAGGCTCGGTCTGGCCTCTCGCGACCAGTTGTCTGACAGCGCCATGGCTGATTCCATCAGCACATTCGTGGCTGCGTTCTACGATTCACACTCGGAATCGATCGTGATCGTCGAGTCTGACAGCGACGTGATGGAGGACGTCTACGCCAGCGCCGTATTGGTTCATGAGTACGTGCACGCCCTGCAGGACGCGGAGGACGACTTGGATGCCCTCACCGAGCGACAACCGCAAACTTCGGACGCTAACTGGGCTCTCAGGGCTCTCGTCGAGGGTGAGGCCGACTTCCACACGACGCGCGTCATGGCAGCTATGTTTGGGCTGACGCTCGAGGAGCTCGATTTCGGGTCGGCGTTTTCCAATGTGCGGCTCCGATCCGAGCAGCTTGCGTTCGAAGCACCGAGTCCATTGCTCGCTTCCGGGAGCGTGGTGAGCTACGGCTATGGTCCAGAATGGGCCAATCTGGTCTGGCAGAAGGGTGGGCGCTCCGATTTGAGGGCGCTGTTCGAAGCGCCGCCCGCCAGCTTCCATGAAGTCTTTGCGGCCGTGCACGCCGATGACTCGGAGCCTTTCGAGCCGCGGGTTTTTTCGGAACCAAGCGTGCCAGAGGGTTCTGCCGACAGCGTGTACGACTGGGATAGCTTGGGGCCTTGGGGGATTCACGTGCTCGCCGGCGGCACGCAGCCCGGCCTAGCCCTTTCGTGGCGAGGCGACCAGCTCGCCGTGTTCGCCCTCGAGTCAGGCTATACCGCATTGCGCTGGCAATTCGAGCTGGCAGAGCCGTCGCGAGCCGAGGAGCTAGCCGCATTGTTCAGCGAGTCACCGACGCTGCAGGTTCTACAAGAGGGCAACGGCACGCTAGTGGCCGCGTCGTTCACCGACTTGCCCGAGTGGTTGCTCGAGCCCAGCGAGTGAACGCTCAGCGAGGTCATCCGCTACACTGGGGCATGCTTGCAGCGACGGCGCGCTAGCACATCGCTTGCATCCAGCGAGAGCGTGGTATCGGTGAGCGGCTCCCGCTGGGCACTTGCGCTCGTGCTTTCGACCGCCCTGAGTGAAAATGCTTTTGGGTTGGAGGTGGACCCCACGGATGCGGCAGCTGCCCGCAAGATCGCCTATGAAGCGCAAGCGGCGTATGAAGCCGGCGACTATGAGGCAGCTAGGGAACGCGCGTCGGTGGCCTACCGTTTGGTTCCGGTGCCGACGTTGGCGTTGCTGGAAGGTCGGGCCTTGCTTCGCCTCGACCGCTGGCTAGAAGCACGGGAATGCTTTCGGGCCGCTGCAGCGCCCCTGGGTGGCGATGCGCCCGCGGCCTTCGAGCGCGCGCGCCGCGAGGCGAAGCAAGCGCTGGGCAAGCTGGAGCGGGATTTACCTCGCATAGTGCTCGCGATCGAGCCAGCGTCGACGCTGCCTGAAGACATTGCGCTCCGACTAGATGGTCAGCAGGTCTCGGCGTCGCTATTGGGCGTCGCAACGCCGCAGAACCCGGGCAGGCACCGGCTGACCTATCGCATTTCCGGTCAGACCGAGAAACGTGAGTTCGAGCTCGAACCTAGAGAAGTCGAGCGCCTGGTGATCGAGCTGCCCTTCGCCGGCGGTCGCGCGGGAGCTCGGGGCCGCGACGGGCGACAGGCGGACGGGCGCTGGAAGCCCTACGTGGCCTGGAGCGCCGTGGGGTTGGGGGGTCTCGGCTTGGCCACGGGCGTGGTGATGAGCGAACGCGCGTTTTCGATCAAGGAGGACCTCGACTCGCAATGCGCTGCCGGGGAGTGCCCGCCTGAAGCGCGGGACGACATTGGCCGCTACAAGACGGCGCGCGATGCGTCGACGATTGCCTATGTGGCCGGGTTCGCTGCTGCGGCCAGCGGCGCCGTGTTGCTCTGGCAGCTGAGCTCGGAATCGACATCGGCGGACGTCACGCTGTCGCTCGGCCGAGTCCAACTGAAAGGCAAATTCTGATGAGCACAGGGACGAGGCGGTCAGCCTTCTGTCTCGCGCTGATCGCGCTAACGAGTTGTGCGACATTCGCCGAGGACGACTACGTCATCGTCAAGCCCGCCGCAGGCTCGGGAGGTGTTTCCGACGCAGGCCATGGGTCGCCGAGCTCCGCGGGTGGCGCCGGGGCACCCAATGAAACAGTGGGTGGGCTCGGAGGCGCTGAAAGCAGCACCGATGCCGTCGAGGGCCCGACGACGAGTACACAGCCTCACTCGGTCAGCGATACGGCGAGTCAAAGCGCCGGTGGCGCGACGGCAACTGGGACGGGAGGCAGCGGCGAGACGAGCGCGACCACCGCAACGGTGCACACGACGGGAAGTGGCTCGACGAGTGTTTCGACGGGTGGAGCACCTGCGGGAGCCGTTACCAGCCCTGCTACCGCTACAAATGCCGCCACCACTGGGAGTGGGACTCCGGCCTGTGGTGAAAGCGCGCCACCGGACGCCGCACAGTGCCCAGAAGTGTGCAATGGCGGTTGCCTCTCGGGGACCTGCATCATTCTTTGCGCTGGTCACGCTGAGTGCAAACGCAGGGCGATTCTCTGTCCAGAGGGCTTGGACTGTTCGGTGTCGTGTGTGGGCAAGGACAGCTGCGCGGAGGCCAGCGTGGAGTGTGCCGCCGGAAACGAGTGCGAGACGATTTGCGCAGGCAACGATTCTTGCAAGAAAGCCAGCATAGGGTGCGGCATGGGCGTGTGCCTGCTTCACTGTCTGCACGACAAGGGCTGCAAAGACACCGAGCTGAATTGTGGCGAAGGAGCGTGCGAGGTGACCTGCGACACCCTCCGTGACGCTCCGTCCGTGTCCTGTGGCGATGCCTGTCTGTGCGAGGCGAATGGCTGTGACGCCCCGGGTCCGGGTGAGGAGGACGACGACGATCATGACGATTGAAGCAGAGCAGACACACCGGGGCAGATTGCGGCATGCCTCGAGGCACGGTGAGACTGGTACGCGCTATGCTTCCAAAGCTCTTGGACCATGCATTCTGCCTCGCTTCGTCTCGACGTTCCGCAGAACGACTCCGGCATAGCTGCCACGCGGACCGGCGGCTTGTATCCAGGCGCCCTGATCGCAGGCAAGTATCGCCTCGAGCGCTTGATTGGAAGCGGAGGCATGGGAGCCGTGTGGGCCGCCCACAATGTCGCGTTGGGTGTCGCGGTTGCGCTTAAGTTTCTCGTGCCGGCTGCCGATCGGGAGGCGACTGCTTGTCGTCTGCACAATGAAGCGCGGCTCTTGGCCAGCATCAAGCACCCGAGCCTAGTCGCCGTGCATGACGTGGGGGTGTTCGATCAGGGTGCTGGCGATGCCGACTTCATCGTGATGGAGCTCCTGGAGGGGAGCGATCTCGATACATTGCTGCTGGAGCGCGGCGCGTTGCCGGCCGTCGAAGTGGTGCGTCTCATGCTGCCGATCCTCGATGGTTTGCGCGCGGCCCACGCACAGGGGGTCATCCATCGCGACATCAAACCGGGAAACATTTTCTTGGCCAAGGTCCAGGGTCGCATCATCCCGAAGTTGGTTGACTTCGGGGCGGCGCTAGCAGCGAAAAGCCAAGTAGATGCCCGCCTCACGCACGCCGGGACCGTGATCGGAAGTCCGCTTTACATGTCGCCCGAGCAGGCGCGCGGCTCGCTCGACCTCGACGAGCGGGTCGATGTGTGGGGTGTGAGCGCTGCGCTGTACGAATGCCTGTCGGGCTGTCCACCGTTCGAAGCACAGTCGTACGAGGCGTTGTTGCACACGATCATCACGGGTCATCCCTCACCACTGGGGCTATCCGGCGCTGCTGCGAAGCTCGAAGCCATCGTGCTCGAGGGGCTGGCCAATGACCCCAACCAGCGCTGGCCATCGGTGGCGAGCCTCGGGCGGGCACTGGCGCGCTGGCTGCTCGAGCAGGGCGTGCACGACGACATCGTCAACCAGTCGGTCCGCTCGGTTTGGCTCGATGGCGCAGCCATTTCCAAGCCAAAAGCGAAAAGCCGCCAAAGCTCGCGGCGGCGCATGGCCAAGGGGGCCAAGTGGGTGTGGCCCGCTTTGTCGGGCATGCTTCTGGCCGGTGGGGGCTTGCTGAGCTGGCTGGCTGCTGGGGATTTGCCGGCCGTTCGTGATACCGCTGCGAGCGTCGAAACGGTCGAGGCGGAGCCCGCTTCCACGAATATCTCTACGGACCGACTAGCCGCCATTGCGGACGGCGCTGACGAAGGCATCGTCGATGATCTGCCACAGGCTGAAATGCTCAGCGTTCCAGCCCAAGTCGTGGAGCCCGAAGTTCGCCCCACAGAGCAGCGTGCGGTTCGCTCGGAACCCCGCGGCGAGGCCAAGCGGCCTCCTCAAGCGACAAAGCCGCAGAGCTCGTTCGATCCGTTCTGGGGATTTTAGAAAGCGAGCGCTATCAAAACGCTATGCATGCGGTGGCCGCGCAGCATTCGCGGTGTGCTGTGACTCACAAAACGCAGCGTCGGCCGAGTGTGTGGAGCCATCGAGGCGATATTGATATTCAGTTTCACCGGGTCGGGGTCCATCCGCACGAACACAGGGTTTTTTTCGTGCGGCTTGACGGCCCCGACTCTAAGGGCTACCCAGTTCTAGTCGCCGGCAATCAGCGTCCCGGCGATCTGGAAGGGATGACACGAGCTGATCAAGAGGCGAAGTTCGAGCGGCTCTGCGGGCTGGTCTCGGAGCAACTGGCTGAAAAGGGGCAGCGGTTCACCGATCGGCGCCGCCTGATCCTCGAGAAGCTCTACCAATCAGAGGCGCATTTGAGCGTCGACGAGCTCTTGCTGATGGTGCGCGAGGTCGATCCCAGGGTCAGCTATGCAACCGTGTATCGGCTGATGCGAGCCCTCGCCGAAGCCGGCATCGTCGCCGAGCATCATTTCGGCGATGGGTTCGGTCGATACGAGGTTTCCGAGGGCGTCAAGCACCACGATCATCTCGTGTGTTTGGATTGCGGAGTGGTGCTGGAGTTCGAAGAGCCCATCATCGAAGAGCTGCAAGATCGCGTGGCCAGCTCGCGCGGCTTCGAGCTCGAAGCGCACCGCTTGGAGCTCTACGTGCGCTGCCGCAAAGAACACTGCGACAACCGAGCGCGGGCCGAAAGCGACAAACCTGCGAGCGGTAAAGTCGTGCCTTCGGTCGTGCCCGGGCTCAGAGCATCTGAAGCACTCAAGCGCTGAGCGGGCGCTCTCGAGCTCTGCGGCGGGGGCGCCTGTGTTTGATGGTTCTGAGCACGCGGACAAAGAGCGGCGTCAGCGCTACCGCGGCACCCAACAGCGTGATTGGCGGCAGAAAGCCGGGCCATGAGCCTGGGTCGAACCACTTGCGCCAGCCCATGCCCACGAGGTGCACGATGACCAGCATGAGTGCGACGTAGCCCATGCGTTGATAGAGTCGCCATCGTGACGGCTGCAGCGGCACAGTACGCGGAATGGTGGCAAAGGCCGGTAAGGTGAGGCTCCAAAACCCGAGCACGCCGCCCAGCAGTGAAAGCTCCGCAGCGAACGTGAGCTTGCCGGCTACGAACCAGTCGGAGAAGTAATCGGGCGTCAGGATCAAGAGCGAGAGAGTGACGTGCACGCCGGCCATGGCAAAGCCGGCGAGCCCGCAATACCTGGCGACGGCTCGGGTTCGCATCGCACCACGTGGGGAGAGCCAGGTCACGCTGCGAACCAGGTAGCTCATCGCCAACAGCGACAACGCGGTCAGGCTCACGGCCTTGTTGACGAGGTACAGTGGCCACTGCGCGACGGGCACACCCTTGAACGCGGCGTAGCGCACGAACGTGTACGCGAGCGCGGGCAACAGCAGCGCCAGCAGCAGGCGCAGCCTCCAAAGGCCCGGAGGCGGCTCAGCCGTGCCGGTCGAGCGCTGCTCGTCCGCTGGCGGTGGCAGCTTCTGTTGCTTCGTCATCGGGCGGCGCGCATGGGCATCAGAGCTAAGCACGGCGCCGACAGCGCGCCAGAGCAGAAGGTCAAAACGCGAGTTTTGCGCCGACCTGCACCCAGCGCGGCGCATTGGGGCGAGCGCCGTAAGGACGGCGCGACATGATGCGCTGACTGTCGAGAAGGTTTCTGACGTTGCCGTAGATGGTGAGCCAGCTGACCGGCATGACTTTCGAACCGACATCCAGTGTGAACAGGTCATCGGTCACCACGGCTTGCGAGTAGGGCTCGCTGCCGGCCTCTTCCCTCATGGCCGACACATAGTTGACGGCCGCGGCGGCGCCCGCGTGGCTCCACTCGATGGCAACGGTGCCGTTGGCTTGGTGGCGCGGCAAGTAGGGGACTTGGTCGCCGGCTTCGACCCGGCCGTATATGGGATCGGACGAGGTGAAGGTGTTTTCGAACTGGCCCCGCGAGTACGTGTAGGCGCCGGTCACGGGGAACTTGACGTCACCCCAAGCCAACTCGTGCGACAAGTAAGCCTCGAAACCGTAGATGTGTGCTTCTCCCGCATCGGACTGTTGGTCGACGTCATCGCCGACACAGCCTCCCGAGAAGGTGCAGATGTTGGTGAGGTTCTGGTAGTTGTTGTAAAAGCCGATGAGCTCTGCCTGAGTTTGGCGACCGCTCACGCGCCCACCGGCTTCGTAGTTGACACTGTATTCCGGCTCGACGTCGTCACCGGGTGGCGGCGGGCTGAATCCACGGTACACCCCGCCGAGCAAGCCAAACTGCTCCAAGAGCGCCCAATACACCCCGGCACCCGGCATGACGGCGACGAACCTCTCCTTGCTCTGCTTGTCGTCGAGTCGATTATCGAGCTCGGATGTGATGGCTTCGACACGGATGCCCGGCGTCAAAGTCAGGCTCTCCCAAGTGACGGCGTCCATCCCGTGCAGTGCGAGCGCCCAGGTGGACGCTTCGTTGGCCGTAGTCACCTGAACGGGTTCACCATCCGGCACCAGCTCTCCGCCGATCATGAGGTAGCCGCTCTCGCTGTGCCGCCTGACGATGGAGTCGTTGTGCAGTCGAACGCCGGCTTCCAGCCGGTGCACGAACGGGCCGGTGTTAACCTCGAAGTCGAGCTTCGACGAGAGCCCCTGGCTTACGAAGCGCCGATCGTTCGGGCCAATCAGTAGCGACTGCCCACTGGCGACGCTGTCGGCGCTACCGGTCAGCACCGCATAGTTTTCCGCGTTGTGTGGGCTCTCGGGATCGCTGAGTACGTCGGATAGCACAGCTCCCCGAAAGCGATTCAGCTTGCGCCAGATGCGGGCGTAGTCGTGACGGTAGGCAATATTGGTGAGCTTGAGCTTGGAAGCCGGCGCATGGACCTCGTGCGACAAAACCAGCGAGCTTCGGTGATTGCGCATCTGATCGAGGCTGCTGGCAGGATAGCGACGATTGGGGTTCGCCCGAAAATCTTCGTCCGTCAGGCCCAGATAGGTCTCGTTGGACACCTCGTCGGAATAGCCGAGCTTGAGTTGGAATTGCTGCGTGGTGCTCGCCAAGGGGTCCAGGGTGTAGGAGGTCTTGACCATCCACTCATTGCGCGTGAAGCCGGTGTCCGCGCCACCCAGTTCTTTGAACCCGTCCGTATGGAGGCGAACGCCTTCCACCAGAAAGCCGAACTGTTCGGTGCTGGCGCCGAAATAGGCGTGGGCCTTGTGGTAGCCGTAGTCGCCCAGCGCTAGATCCACCGAGCCGCTCGGCATCGCGGGGATCGAGCGAGTGATGAAATCCAGCGCTCCGCCGACCGTTTGCGGTCCAAAGGCTACCGCCGAAGGACCTTTGATGGCCTTGATGGCCACCATGCGGGTGACGAGCGGAAAATAATAGGCGGCGGGCGCCGAATAGGGTGCCGGTCCGAACAGCACCCCATCTTCCATCAAGGTCAGCTTCTTGCTGCGGTCGGGGTTGCCGCCGCGAATCCCGATGTTGGGGCGCAGGCCGACGCCGTCTTCTTGGCGCACGTAGATGCCGGGGATCTGCGCCAGCGGTGCGTGGGGGTCATCGTACTCGAAGCGCTCGAGCTGCGCCCGCTTGACGACCTGGGCCGAACCCGGCGTTCGCGCAATGCGCGTGCCGACGACCGAGATCTCCACCGGGTCGGGCGCTTCGTCTCCGGCAGGAGCTGGCTGGGTTTCGGGCGCCTCCTGCACCGGTTGGGTTCGGGGCGCCTCCTGCACGGGAGCAGCTTCCGGCGCCGGAGTAGAGCTGGGACCAGCGTCGATTTCGATCGGTTCTTGGTCTAGAGCTTCCTGGGCAGTGACACGTTCGGCAACGCTCAGGAGCGAACATCCGACAGCGGCCAAGGTGAATGGCCGGAGCAAGACTGCGCGAGAGGGGATCATGGTTTAGGGGGAAGCGGCGCGAGACTACAGCACCGGCCGCGTGCGAGGTGGCGCTTCTTTGGGAGCCGGTAGGACCCAGTCACGATGCAGCAGACCGTCGTGCACGGTCGTCAAGTCCCGTGTGGGATCGATGAGCTGTGCGCTGCGCCGCCCGTTGAAAGCCACGCGAGAATCGACTGTGATTTCTACGGGTCCGATGCCGCGTGCCTGTAGATCTTTTTGAATGTGGTGGGCAAGCTGGAGGATCAAATCGGGTTGGCTGGACATTTCGGTTTCTTGCAGGGGCGTGAGGTAATTACTAGGGCTCACGTGCCAGCGCTTACCGGTAGTCTTGTCGTGTACGATGAACGTGATGCTGCCGCCCTTGGAGCGCACCATGACCCGCCAAGAAAATCGCATGCCTTGCTCGTGCCAGAGCACGTTGCCGTCATAGGCCAAAAAGCGCAACGGCAGCGCCAGTTGAACCAGGCAGTAGCCAAGGCCCAGCGCAATCGCGAGCTTGGTACGCCGGCCTGGCGTGGCCACCTGAGGCGCGGGCGCGAGCGACTCACGAAGGCGCCCGAAGCGTTGGAGCAAGCGCCGCGGCCAGTCGGGCTCGAAGAACATCAGCGCCGCCGAGATCATGATGAAGGGGAACATCCCGATCGGCAGCAAGAGATTGGTGAGCAGGTGAAACACGAGCACCAACCCGAAAGCCCAAGGGCGCGTTTTCTTGATCGAAAGCCACACGACGATGCTGGTGTCGAACAGAAAGCCGCACCAACTCATGATCAAGGGGACCGCCGGCAGCGTGAACAGCGGACCCAGGATGGGTAAGCCGGTGCTCGTGCCCAACCAAATCCCCAGCGGTTGCCCGTAGAGCAGCCAATCGCTCTGGGCCTTGGCGATCCCGGCGAAGGTGTAGACGAGCCCGATCTGAAAACGAAACAGGTAGAGCCAGCTGCTGGCGACGAAGGGCGCCTTCGGAGCAGCACCCGGTTTGAAGCGCCGCTCGAGCCACGCATCGACGGACCACAGCCGATGGGCAGGGGAGACGCTGAGCAACCACACCAAAAGCGCCGCGAGATAGTAGTGGTTCAGGTAGTTGCTGACATCGACGAGCTGAATGTAGGTGAGGCCTGCCGCGAGCAGAACGGCCGAGAATCGGAACGCCAGCCCTGCCGCCATGGCGAGCGCGGCCAGCAAGAGCACCCAAAACAGCGCGTGCATCGCCGGTCCGGGTAGCGGCTCGACCCACTCGAAGCCCCAATACTTGAAATGAAATGTCGGTTTGACGAGCAGGTTATCGACCCAGCCGTAGGCCAAGAACCGGCCCATGGACACTGCCAACAAGAGGCCGAAGATGATGCGAAAGGTGCTCAACCATGCAGCATCGACGGGGCGCGTCATCCACGCGAGCCACCCCGAGCGGTTTCGCGTCTGGCTCGGCATTTCAGTCCGTATCCCCCTCGAGGGTGGCAGGCAGGTCTAGGTTGAGGACACTGCCGGTGCCCAAGAGGTTGCTCTTCAATAGGTCGGTCAGACTCTTGAGTGCCAAGTAAGCGGCCTCGAGCTCTGCCTGCGAGGCCTGCTGCAACGGCGGCAAATTCACAGCCACCTGATAGGCGGCCTGCCAAGCGTCGATCATGTCCCGAGCCAGGTCGGCGTGCCCCGATTCGGTGAGCCAGTCATCGAAGCCAAGACCTTCGCCGTTTGGACCGCAGCCTTGGAACAAACTGCGGAAGCCGAGAAAGTTGTTGACGATGTTGTGGTGACCCACGCCAGCGTAGGGCGCCTCCGGCTCGTTCACGGAAGCGTCCAGCGTGTAGCCCGCCGGAATACCGAGCTTGAAGCTCTTGACTTCTTTTTCGATGTAAGTGAGCGCCCAGCCGAGCACGTTCATGGCTTCTTGCTCGTTCGGGTATGCGCTGCCGCTGACGAACCCCTGCTCGAAATTTCCCCCGCTCGGATTCCAAAGCTCGATGAGCCCGGCGATTTGGTCGACGATGTCCTCGGAGACGGCCACGGCGTAGTCGAGCCGGTATTCGCTGATCGTAGCGGTGTCCAAATTTGCCCAGGCCTTCGCGCTCGCAGTGGTGGGCAGGCATGCGGTGTCCGTACCGGTGTAGAACAATAGCGTTTCGAGCGCGTAGAGTCCGCGACCCGAGATCAACGCGCTCTCCATGCCCCGGTCGACAAACTTGCGCTCGATGACTTCCTCGTCGACGCGACAACGCCCCGTCGTCGGCCAAGCGTAGATCTTCTCGCGCACGTCCTGGCCGGTCCAGATGTCCCTGCCGGCCAACATCGATGAAGTTGAGAGTGGGCCGAACTGGAACATCTCCAAGATCTGCCAGCGCGCCATCGCCTGGCGCCACGCGTCGCGAGCCGCTTCCAGGGTCATGGGCGAGCCGTCGTGAACATAGGCGCTGATGGCAGCCTCGAGCACGCGCGCGCGGCCTTCGAATTCGCAGTAGTGGTACTGCGCACAGTCCGCGGCGGCGGCGCGCAAGGCTTGCTTGGTGAAGGCTGCTTCACTGACGGGCGCTGGACCGCAATCGAACGTGACGCCGCCCGTTGTCCCGGTCCCGCCTCCGCCACCGGTGCCGCCCGCTCCAGTGGTGTCGTTCGAGCCCGACTCGCCCGCTGCGCCGCCGGCGGAGCTCTTGCCGCTGTCGCCCGTGGCCGAGGCGCCTCCGGATGCCGATGTGTTGCTTGCAGCTCCTCCGCCCGAGGTGCTGCTGCTACCGAAGGACGAGCTCTGTTGGCCTTGATGCGGCCGCAAAGGCCGGTAGTGTTCGGTAGGGTCCTGAGTAGAACAGCTGCCGCTCAATGCCGCCGCGAGCGCAACCCACGTCACC